>JBODRP010000136.1:0-13454 GCA_050633005.1 Trichormus sp.
TTAACTTTCCTAAGTTACATGAATATGGTGTTTTCTCATGAATCATTTAGGATTGCTATATAATGGATGAGTTTGAAGAATTTTGCGTGAAACATTACGGTTCGTTGGACACAGAGTTATCATCCGAAGCTAAGTTTGAGATATGGGCATATACAGCAAACTAAAGTTGATTATACCGTTTCTTGATGTAGCTTGCCTGGCGTAGCCATAGATGCACTTTATTCTGTACTGTAGAGACGTTGCAGGCAACGTCTCTACATCCTTCTATTTGGCTTACTTGCTAGTAAATGAGGCATTGAACATAATTAAAATAAAATGTTACTGCCTCATTTGGGCGTTATAAAGTTACAAAATAGTGCTGATTTCTTTCAAATAAACTTGCGAAAATGACTCATGTTCTCCCAAAGAGTAGTCCTCAATTAAGCCTTTGCGACGAATAGAAATATCATTGTCTTTCTTAATAACCACAGTCGAACCATCTAATATATCTCGCATCAACATCATTTCTGTTGCGCTGGGGTTATCTAGCACTACTAAATTGCTCCCGTAGTAAAACATCCCTTCTGATTCAAGAATTTCACCTGGATACTCAGCAATGAGTAAATCTAGTTTGGGATGACGTAATAAACTTTGGACATTACTATTGTATTCTTTGTGTAATACCTTTGGCGATCGCTGAATAAACACACCCCCTCGACATACAGATCCAATTGTCCAGTCGGGATGTTGTGATAATATCTGATCAATCGTGCGTTGCAGTTCCTCGACAGAAATTTTATTGAAGGTAATAATTGGGATTCTGGCATCTAAACTAGACTTAAAAAATGTTGCCAAAATCTCACCAGGGACATCAACACTATCACCAATTGCTGGGTTAAAGTGCATAAAAATTCCCGGTGCAGCATTGATTTCTAAAATTGCCAAGTTACCAGATTTCCAAGACTCTGATAAGTTTTCTGCAATCACATCAATACCGAGGCAAGTTAAGCGGAAATATTGGGCTATGTCTTGCGCCAAAATAATATTATCATCGTGGATAATGTGGGTAGAATTAATACTCATACCTCCGGCTGACAGATTAGCCACTTTCCGCAAATATACTTTTTCTTCCGGGTTAAGCACAGTGTTTAATGACAAACCCTGTTCGTCTAAATAAAATTCCATCTCATCATCAATGATAATTTTACTCATTGGTGAAGTAGGTGTATCTAACCGTGCTGGTTTGCGGTTTTCTTGACGAATTAATTCACTAATTGTAGAGTAACCATCACCTACTACTGATGCTGGATTGCGTTCAGTGGCAGCAACAAATTTACCATTAACACACAACAAGCGAAAATCTTTACCAGAGATACTTTTTTCTACAATAATTCGTGTTTGTTGATTTTCAGGAATTGCCGCTAACGCTCGGTCATACGCCCATTCTAATTCATCTAGGTCTTTGACATCTGGAGTTACACCAATGCCTTTATGACCAACCACAGGTTTAACCGCTACTGGATAGCCAATTTCTCTAGCCACTTGTTTGGCTTCTTTAAAAGAAAACACAATTTCCCCCCTAGGGACTGGAAAGCCTAAAGTTTCTAAAAATGCTTTACAGTCATCTTTGCGGGTAGTAAATTCTGAGTCTAAATGACTATCACAATTAAAGGTTGTAGCTACCCCTCGAATCTGTTTTTTCCCCCAGCCATACTGCATTAGTCCTTCTTCCCAGAGGTAGAAGGAGGGGATACCTTGTTCGTAAGCTCTTCGCAATAAAGCGTAAACCGTTGGCCCCCCGTACACACATTGCCGAAATCTATCTTGTAGGTTGATAATTTGTTCATCCCAGAAAAATTCATCACCTTGGGTAATAGCTTCTAACCAGTCCCAAACAAGGTAAACAACACCTTTAGTAGTGCGCTCGTGTAGTGAGTGAACAGCTACCTTGAATCCACGCTCATTGGGTTGGACACTCCAGCGATGCAAGTACAAATCCATGTCTAGTTTACCCACTTCTGCGGCTGTTGCGGCAAACAGATGGGCATAGGATTCATAAGTTTGATTACCTAATTGGGGATAGCGATCGCTAACACTGGCAATATAATTCTCTATCGGTAGGGCTTCTTTACCTACTACCACTGTGATATTAAACACCAACGCTCCTACGTCTAAATAAGGGTTGGGGCCGACATAATGGCGAAAATTGAAAATATCAAATACATCTGTTTTCCTAGCGTTAATACGAACTAAATCGGTGCTTTTTTCTTGAATCATTGTCGCTAACTACCTTGCAATCTCATCGATAAGTACAGCTATTGATTTTTACTAATTTTAAAGTAAATTTTTAACTTACTTCGACTCTCATCACTTTGGTTTTGGCATCAACACTTTCTATTAAATCTCATATTTAAGCATTTACAAGCATCATAAGACATAATTAAATTTTCTTGATGATTATGAAATTAAAATTTCTCTTAACATACTCATCATTTATAAAAAATATAACCCTTGAAAGGTGTTTATTTTATCCAAATTTTCTATAAATAAAAAAGTGTTTGAGTCCACAGCAAGAAAGTATGAATAGTACACAAGCTACCCTGAGAGATGAAGTAAGGCAACTTGCCGAGGAAGCCTTTCACTTAAGACTGATTTCTGGCTATGGAGATGGCCCAGATGCCAATGAATATCAAATCGTCTACCAAGGTAAACCCAGGCATCTTCCATTAGAACAAGCCCGTTTGTTCTTAATGAACCTCATTTATAGAAGCCAGATTCATTAACTGCTTATCTTGTAACAAAACAAGTTTAAATGTTTCATACTTTTTCACAACCTTGATGTAAGTAATACCAACTATCTATGAAGTTGCGCTATATTCCTGTAGCCGTAATTGATCAATTACTCTTGCTACAATCACAAAAAGTTAATAATTGCATCTTCATACAGACATGGTATGGGTGACTTTTTCAACAGATGATTTCCTGTGAAATCATCTGTTGAAAATAAGTAGCAGTAATGAACTGCGTACACCAGAACACATGAAAAAGTCTTCCCTTAAACCCCTATACCCTTACACACGCGATCTGCTACAAGTCGGCAAAGCCGCCCAACGCACTCGCTCCCCTACACCCCTTTTTCAAGTCAGATATATTTTCAGCAAAATTTCTTCTATAAGATCATCTCTTAATTGGTGCAATATTGCCTATGCTATTAGGTAGATATTTGGAATATTTTGGAAAAGTAATCTAATTTTTTAATCTATCAACCGAATGATTTTATATTCATAAATGTCATGCTTTATTAAAATTACACAGCAATTAATTAGTATCAGGAATATCTAAGATGACGGCAAGTGAAAGCAAACGTCAGTTGGTAATTATTGGTGGAGCAGAAGACAAAGATGGAGACTCTCAGATACTACGGGAGTTTGTGCGCCGTGCTGGGGGTATTAAGGCCAATATTGTCATTATGACAGCCGCAACAGAACTACCCAGAGACGTAGGAGACAATTACATCAGAGTATTTGAGCGATTAGGTGCGGAGAAGGTGCGGATAGTAGATACAGAAACCCGTGAAGACGCATCTTCATCAACTGCCTTGGAAGCGATCGCCAAAGCAACTGGTATATTTTTTACTGGTGGAGATCAAGCCAGGATTATCAGCATCCTCAAAGATACAGAAATTGATGCCGCCATTCACAAACGCTTCTCTGAAGGCGCAGTAGTGGCTGGTACAAGTGCAGGGGCGGCCGTCATGCCAGATAAAATGATTGTCGAAGGTGACGCAGAAACCAATCCTCGCCTAGAAACAGTAGAAATGGGAGTGGGGTTAGCTTTTTTACCTGGAGTAGTAATTGATCAACATTTTTCTGAGCGTGGACGCTTAGGACGTTTGATTACAGCCTTGATGCAAGAACCAGCAACATTAGGATTTGGTATAGACGAAAATACAGCAATGGTAATCACTGATAACCAAGTGGAAATCGTTGGTGCAGGTGCAGTCACCATAGTAGATGACTCAGAAACCACATATAGCAATGTGGATATGATTTTAAAAGATGAGCCATTAGCAATCTGTGGAGCAAAACTACATATACTACCTCACGGGTACAAATTTGATTTACAAACCCGCAAACCTATCCTAGATCGACCTTCTCCAGTGTCTGTACCACTTGCTACCACAACATAACTTTGATTTTTTTCCCACTCCCCACAACTGGATGGCTGTGATATGATAATAGACTGCTGCATACATTTAGAAAAAATCGCATTCAATTAATCATGGCTCTGACGCAACAGCGCAAACAAGAAATCATCTCTAGCTACCAAGTTCACGAAACAGACACCGGTTCTGCTGATGTTCAAATTGCAATGCTGACAGCTCGTATTAACCGCCTCAGCGAACATCTTCAAACAAATAAAAAAGACCATTCTTCCCGGCGAGGACTATTAAAACTAATCGGTCAACGCAAACGCCTGCTAGCATATATCCAAGAAGATAGCCGGGAAAAATATCAAGCTTTGATTGCTCGCTTAGGTATTCGTGGATAGGAACTAGGATATATGCCTGCTGAAGAATCTGAACGCAGTCGGTTGCCATTTGAACCAAAAACAAAACGCCAAAAACCTGTCAAAGCAAAGAATAATTCCCAAATAAAATCAAAAGAACCTGAAAAACAAGACAAACAGCAGCCACCCTTTACTAAAGAAGAAATGGCTATTCCCCAAGTGGTGAGTCAGCGCATGATTCGGCGAGTAGCTGCATTTTGTGGTATTCCCACAGCTTCTGGTATTGCCGTTTTAGTAGCCAGTTATCTGCTAGCTACCTATTCTGATATCAAACTAGCCCCCATAGCTGTATTACTGGCAAATATGGGACTGTTTGGATTAGGTGTGTTAGGTATTACCTATGGTGTTCTTTCTGCCTCATGGGACGAAGATAGAGTTGGTAGTCTACTAGGTTTTGGTGAATTTAGAACCAATTGGGGACGAATGGTAGAAGGTTGGCGAGAAACTCGGCAGAAAAAAGCATAAAACAAGGCACTCGGAGTATTTACTCGTTGTGATTTTGGGTAAATTTTTAGAATCAATGTTGGAGTTTACGTATAACAACTTCAACATTTCTAAATAAAAATTTATATATAACAGCTAAACCCACTATGCACCAGTAAATTACTGAGTGCTATTTTTGTTGTAAATTTATAAGGGAACACCAAAAAATAAATTATCCAAAATTGATGCTTGGGTAGGGTGCGTCAGTATGAAGAATATCTGATTATAGTTAGGTTATATTGCACTGACGCACCCTACAACTTGGATATTTTTTTATCTGGAAGTCCCTAATTATCAAGACTTTGGTTGGTGCGTGACGCTATAAGTCTCATGACTACCTTCAAATACTTTCGCAGCGTCACACACCCTACACCCTTTTACTACCCATTCGCCAAGATAATTGACAAATAGTACCATGAGGAGAAAGGGACGATCGCTGGAATTTTCCGTGTAGTTGTTGTGCTAAATTAATACACTGTTGTGTTCCCCGGCCTTGTTTAGCACAATTTACTCCTAAGCCATCGTCAATAATGCTTAAAGTGTAACAACCGTCAGATAAAGCATAAGTAACTTGTAGACGGGTTGCACCAACAGCGTGCTTACCAACATTACATAAAGCTTCCTCTAAAAATCTGCAAATTCCGCGCTTTTGTTCAATGGTTAAGTATCCCTCATTTAGAGGTTCAAAGCTGCGAATTTTCACGCGAATATGTTTAAAACAAGGGAAATTTCGCTCTAAAGTATAACTATAAACTTGATAGAGCAGATCATGTAAAGGTTCTTGTAAATTTAAAACCAGATTATTACCTAAATAAAGTCTCGTATCTTCTTCTAAAGATTCCTGCTGTAAATATTCATAGATGCCTCTTAATTCGTGGTTGAGGTTTTCTAGTTCTTTTTCTATTTCTGGGAGTAATTCTTGTGTAGATTTATCTTCACCTCGTATTAGTTGCAAGACTTTAGCAAGACTTTGTAAAGGGCCATTATGAATTGTTTCAAATGTGCTTTCTATAATAGCCTGACGAATTTTTACTCCTGAACTTAATGCCTGTTCATATTGATATAAAGCAGTGAGTTCCATGCCATTAATAATCAAGACTAAAATGGCGGGAATCAGTGGTAGCCACCATCCACAAATTAAGCAGAAATAACTAATTAGTATTAAAGCCAAACTCACCAAAATCACAACTATTAAATTGTTGAGAGCAGATTTAGTGAGTCTAGCAATAGCAATGCCGCCTACACCCCAGGTAAAAATCCAGAGATCATCCCAGGTGTTTAATAATGGTCTAGCATCAAGGACATAACTAATAATTTGACTGACGGCATGGGCTGAAATTTCTACTCTAGAGACTCCCTCAGAGGCGGTTTGTGTAGGTGGAATAGCAGCAGTAGTTATAAAATCTTCATGGCTAGGTGTAGTGATGCCAATAATCACGATGCGATCGCGTATCCATTCAGGATTTACTTTACCACTTTTAACATCATTCGCCGCTACAGTGCGAAATCTGGCGCGACCACTGCGAAAATTGAGTAATAACTGTAATCCATCTGCACTAGTGCCAATATATCCCTCAGAATCGGGTAAAATGCGCGGTAACTCTATTTTACCAAATCTTATAGCGGCGCGATCGCTAATGCCATTTTCTAAAAAAATCTGATCATGGGCTAAATAAGCCGATGCTAACCTCAAATAAAAAGATAACTTGTAGCCATCAGATGTGGGAGTACGTAATAAAATCCGTCTTAATTTACCATCAATATCAATAATTTGGTCAGAAAAACCAATTTTTTCAGCAGGTAAATTTGTAGGTGGTGGGATAATTTCTGTTAAAATTTTTTCACTAGCAATTATATTGTGAGATGCTTGTAAAATCTCTGTTACTTTACTATTACTAGATTTTATAGGTAAGCTTTGATCAATATCTAAGCCGATTACTCTAGGTTGATATGTCTGCAACTTTAATAAAAGTGTAGCTAAATTGTCATCAGCCATCAGATCAAGACGAGTATCATCTTTATTAATATCAACAATGACAATTCTTTCATCAATAGATTCTGGTGGACGTACCCGCAGCAAATAATCAAATGCTAACCATTCTAAAGACTGAATTAAACCGAGGGTACGCGCTAATATTACTAGTCCAATAACTGCACATCCTGGTAATATTCCCACACGCCATATAGCAATTTCTGCTTTAATTCGATGCCAAAGTCCAGGAGGCATAATTTAATTCTCCAGTCTTTAGTGATAGGTAGTTGTAAATTAGGGGGCAGGGGGGAGGGGGCAGGGGGCAGGGGAGCAGGGGAGCAGGGGAGCAGGGGGGCAGGGAGCAGGGGGAGACAAGGGAGACAAGGGAGAAATATTTACCGCAATGCCCAATGCCCCATTCCCAATGCCCAATGCCCAATTCCCAATGCCCAATGCCCCATTCCCCATGCCCAATGCCCAATGCCCAATACCCAATACTTAATCAATTAATCCTTCTGCCCTAGCCCTCATTTCCGTTTGAATGCGGATATTTTTACCCTGATCTGGATAAATGTCTAACGCATCTTGCAGCTTACTCCAGTAATGACGTACCATGCGTTCAGAGATAGACATTTTTTCGGCGATCGCTTTATCTTGTAACCCTTCATCAAATGCTAAATTTAATACCTTTAACCACTCTGGTTTAATTTCTAATCCCACATGAATACCTTTGATATCTTTGGTATGAGTTAAACCTTGTAATGCCCACTCAACTCTGGTTAACATTTCTTGAGCCGAAAGACTCTTATCCGCAACAGTAAAACCTCCTTTATGAGTATCAATTTCTGGTTTAATTCTGACTAATGTTCTGATGTGTGCGCTTTGAACTACAATATTTAAATCGGGATAGTTTTTCATCAAAGTCCTGAGAAGTTGTACCCCCGTATCAGGTCTGGCTGTTAGTCCCATATTTTTGGGAATAGATAGATCCATAACTATCAAATCAGGTTGCAAAATACTTACTTGTTCTAGTGTCTGATTAGCGTTGATAGTAGTGATGATTTCTGCATCTAAATAATTTCTGCGTAATAATTCTACCGTTCCACTTAAAACAGATTCATGATCATCAATGACTAAAATTTTCAGGAGTGCTGTTTCATTTAATGTTGGTTTCATAATTCACACCCTGCTCATTGATTATAGTGTTTATTTCAGGCTTTCAAAGACAATTTTCAGATGTAACTAGTGAAATCATTCTATCGGTGAAATGCTTATAAAAACAGCATTTTTATGTCAAATACCAAAATTATTAAGACAATAATTACCATAATAAATGCCAAGCTACTTTGTGATGACTAGTACGGTAAAAACATCTACCTGAAGTTAAAAATTCAAAAGTATCACAAAGATAATCTAATTCTGGTAAGCTAGTATGGCAGATAAAGGTAGTGACATCAGGATAGTTGATTTGTATATTTAACTGCCCCATATTTTTTTGCTGTTTT
This sequence comes from Trichormus sp., assembly GCA_050633005.1. Taxonomy (GTDB): domain Bacteria; phylum Cyanobacteriota; class Cyanobacteriia; order Cyanobacteriales; family Nostocaceae; genus Trichormus. Next base: position 8,509 of record JBODRP010000136.1, read on the forward strand.
AAACTAATGCAAATGGTAATTTGAGTTAAAATATGCGGCAAAGTCATTGTTAGCAGTTCTTCTAAAGTTGATAAAACAATCAAACTATGTGATGCTTGTTCATGTCGCCAATAAACAGGCAAATCAAGATGAAAGTATAAATGGGGATTAACTGCTAGCCAAGGTTCTATTAAGCACTCAAGAGCTAAAGGAAAACTATCTTGTAGTGATTCAGGAAATAAGCGGTTGCTTAATTGTACTAAAGAATTGTGAAAATTATCAATTTGTCTAAGATATTCCTGGGTTTTGTGGTGGGATAAATTGAAATTATCTGTCGTCAATACATCTAGATTGCGACGGATTGTAAAGGCTTCTTGCAATAAATCATCCCGAATTTTTTCGGCTTCGAGAAAAAGTTTTATTGACTGTCTAGAAGACCACCATTGCAATGCTTGTTGAATCCTCTGATAAGATGGCAGAAATTTAACAAGGGTCATAGCTTATAGGGTACTGTGGGAAATTAAGTCAATAGTTATCAAGTAACTGATAACTTGTGATTGATATCGATTTATAAGTCAGTAACTAATCTAGCTTTTCTCAGGATGAATTGTAATGCGGTTTCTTGTTGAGAAATAATGTTGGCATTGGCATTCATTCCTGATTGGATATAACATTGGCGATCGCTATTACCAAATTGCAGACTTTTTGGTTGTATTGTCGCCTCAAAATAGCTACCTGTCGTTATGCCTGTACCAGTATCATTAGCTTGTGGTGTGATGGCATCTGGAGAAATGGCACTAACTACACCCTCAAGAGTTCCATAATCAGGGTAGGGACAAGCATCAACTCGCAATTGTACTTTTTGTCCGACGGCGACTTTTTTTATGTCTGCGGTGGGAATCATGGCTTTGACTAATAAAGGAGTATTTTGGGGAACAATCTCTGCAATGGGTTCGCTAGCACGTACTACTTGCCCAGGGTTGCGTAAATTTAACTTGAGAATTACACCATCGCTAGTAGCCCGAATAATACTGCTTTGTAATTGTCTGTCTACTTGTTGCAGTTCTTTTTGATATTGCTGCAATTGGGTTTGCATTTCTACTCTACGCTGCTGGATAGTTTGTTTTTCTTTGTTTAGCGTAGCCATACTAGCCTCACCTCTAGCACGCTCTTGGGCGATGCGTTCAGTAGCGATCGCCACCGTTGCATCACTAGGATTTAGTGCCGCCTTTGCCGATTGCAATTGAGCTTCGGCAATTTCTACAGCTTGTTTTTCGGCTGCGAGCAAAGATTTACTCTGTTGTACAACCAATTTTTTCTGTTCATATTCCCGTCTACCAATCGCACCTATTTCTGTTAATTGTTGGTAGCGATCGCTATCTACCTGAGCAAATTGTAAATCAGCTTCGGCTTTTTGCAAGTTAGCTAAAGCTTTTTGTAAAGCAGCTTCCGCCGCCAGAGATTCACTATAAGTAGTAATTTTTCGTTGTTGGTAATCTCGTTGATTTCTAATTAATTCTGCCTGTGCGGATGCAATTGTGCGCTCAATTAACCTACTTTCAGCGAGTATTTGAGTATCTAGAGTATTGATTTGGGCATCAATTTGAATAAGTTGTAATTTAGCCTGTTGAATATTGCTTTGTAATAGACTGTATTTGATTTGTAATTGATCCGTATCCAAACGTGCGATCGCATCACCCCGCTTTACAAGTTGATTTTCCTTCACCAGCAAACTTGCAACAGTCCCCTCCATTTGCGGCTGTACTACCCGCACATCCCCGAAAGGCCTGACAGTAGCAGTCGTTCGCACCACCACATCATATCTAATCCCAGCCGCCAGTGCGATCGCCATACCAACAGTTCCTACTAATAAAATTCCTACTAAAGATGTCCAAGTACTAACAGGAGGTAAAAAATCATCTTCTTGGGGTGCTGTCAGAATTTTTTGATTTTGAATATAGAGCATATTTCACCTATAATTGCTATTAAAAATTACAAATTATCGTCAATTAAAAAGTTTAAATCCCCGACTACCACTATCTTTAATTTTGAAGTAATAACTAATCTTTACTTACTCATTACTCATTACTCATTACTCATTACTTATTTACTAATCCCCTAGCCATATTACCAATTACGAATTACGTAGCTTGCTTCTCGCTTTGCGAGTATTACGACTTACGAATTAAAAAACCCCATATGTTCACCTTTCATATTCCGTAGTTCTTCTACAGAGCCTTGCAACTTTAATCTACCTTGTTCTAACAACACAACCCAATCAGCCCGATTAATAACTTTTGGACGATGACTAATTAAAATTGTGGTTTTACCTTGACGATGATGTAATAATTGATCTAAAACCTGGGCTTCACTAACTGGATCAAGACCGCCTGTAGATTCATCTAAAATTAAAATTGATGGTTCTGTAATAATCGCTCTAGCTATTGCTAAACGCTGACGTTGTCCACCGGAAATATTCGCGCCAAATTCCCCTAAAACAGTTTGATATTTATCAGGTAACTTACTTATAAATTCATCAGCATTAGCTATTTGGCAAGCTCTGACAATTTGCTCAAAACTTACATAAGGCGCGCCTAAACGAAAGTTTTCCACAATCGAACGACTCCAAAAATGAGCGTCTTGAGGAACTAATACTACCTGCTGACGTAAACAATCTAAAGCTAAATCTTGTAAATTATATAATCCAATACGGATATTACCAGATTGCAAAGGATATAACCCGGCAATTAGTTTAGCTAAAGTACTTTTACCACAACCAGATTTACCAATTAAAGCCGTAACTTTGCCGCCAGGAATTGTTAAAGTAAAATCTTCTAATAAATCAACTCTACCTGCATAGTGAAAATTGACATTGGTGCAGATAATATCAGCATCAGGCGAAATTTTAGCAAATGGTTTTTTCCCATCATCTGCATTTTCTGGCGTAGTATCTATAACTTCCGTCAGCCGTTGCATAGCAGTTTTAGCACGGGTAAACTCCTCAACAAAGCTGATGACAGTAGCAATCAAGCCGATAAAATTACCATTCATCGAATTAAAAGCTAATAATTGTCCAATACTCAAATTTTCTGCGGGGTTAATCACTAAATTACCACCAAACCAAAGTAATATCACACTACCTACCGCCGAGAAGAAACCAGAAAAAGTATTATTGATAATACTGATTTGAATGGTGCGTAATGTTAATGTAGCAAGGCGATGAAAGCGATTATTTAGTTCTTCTAAAAATTGTGAACCAGCAGTAGTGGTTTTGAGAGTTAGCGCACCTTTAAAAGTTTCTACCAACACCCCTTGATTTTCCGCATCTTGTACTAATAACTCGCGGGTTTTTCGCCGTAAAGTTGGCTGAAACACAATTGTAGATGTAGTCATCATCCCAGCCACTAATACAGCTACTAATGTTAGTTTCCAGCTATAGAAAGTCATCAAACCAAAGGAAATCGCCGCTACGAAAAATTTACTCGGTAGACTAACAACAACTTGAGCAACTAATTGATTAATCTGGTTAATATCTTGTAACCGGCTGACAATTTCTCCACTGCGACGTGCTTCATAATAACTCAGAGGTAAACGCAGAATTTGCCGCCCAAATTCTAAAACTAAACCAAGCTGTAAACGTTGAGCAAAATGAGCGATTAAGTTAGATTGTACCCAAGCTAGACTACTACCGATAAAATTCATCACAACAACTGCGATCGCCATTGTAGTTAGTAGCTTAGTATCACCACGAACTAAAACATCATCCGTCAGAATTTGTAACAAAAACGGAGAGGCTAAAGATAACACACCTAATAACAGATTTAGGGGTAAAGCTTGGGCTAAAATGCCACGAAAATGCCAAACACGCTTGAAAAAACGCCAGAAACCCCCGATTTTATCATCTTCTCCTTCCCAAAATAAACTCGGATCTGGCTCTAACAACAACATTAACCAATCTGTCCAACCCTCTACTAAATCTTTTGGTGACAGATAACGGATACCTACAGCCGGATCAGCAATTACACATTTTTTACCTTTTTTACCATAAAAAACTACCCAATGATTTCCTTTCCAATGAATAATTGCTGGTAAAGGTGCTTCATTAATAGATTGCAAAAGTTCTGGGGATGTTTTCACTGGACGAGCATTAAAACCTAGCGTTTCTGCTCCCCGTTTTAGTCCTAATAAAGTAGTGCCAAATTGTCCTGTACCTACAGCTTCACGAATGCGACTGAGTGTAAAATTGCGCCCATAATGTTTAGCTATTGCTGCTAGACAAGCAGCACCACAATCTTCCTGACTATGTTGTAAAACGTAATCGTATTTCATAAAGCCAAAATGCTGAAGTAGAACAATTTTAAAATACTAAAATATGTGAAGTAATGAATCAGGACTAAAGTCCTTACTACGAAGCGTGAATTATTTAGAGAGTTCTACTTATATATATCCAAAATTAGAGAATATTAGTCTATTCGTTCTTGATAAGTTTGTGCCGAATGCACTAGTATTAGTATTGTCATTATTTACTTGATCATCTCTAAAAACAAATGAGTTCATCCAAGCAAAATGAATTTCTGCGGAAGTAAGTCCAGGGTTGCCAAATAAAGCAGCAGCACCCAAAATATAGAAATAAGTATCTAAATCAAAACTTACTCTTACTCCTCCACTGACAGCAGCAGATTCTTCAGCAGTAAGTTCTATAAACATTGGGCTTTTCTCTTTCATCGTTTTCCCCTTGTAATTGGTATCACGATCAGAAGAATTGACAAACCTGGAACTTAAATTCATTCAAATTAATGATTTCTTATTTCTAGTCTTACAAGTTTTAGCCAGTTTTACGTGAAAGACACAGGTAAGCCTAACTCTTGATAAGGTGGTTCATCAGTTTGGTTCATGTTTTTAGAATTTTTAGAACCATAAATATTGACCTCTCCACCGTGACCATCTGCATTCATGATTCTGCCGTC
>JBODRP010000137.1:0-13430 GCA_050633005.1 Trichormus sp.
AAAAAATGGGTAAATCTCATCAAAGTCAACACCCTACCCCTACACCCCTACACCCCATTTTTCTCAGACACAGTAGTTGCGCCAACTGCCATTACTTGCGACCATTCACTGAAACGGTTACTATCTAAAACAGCACGCACTCGATAACCAAGCTGAATTTTGTGCATTAACAAGATTAAATCACGATTGAGTAATCCTTGTGATTTTTGGTTTTCATTAGATGCAGCTTGGATACGAAAACAGCGATCGCTTTGACGTTGCAACTTAGGAGATTTCCCCTCCGCAAGCACCTTTTGTAGTTCGTATGCTTTTGCTTCGGGATATAGTTCCCAACAAAGTTGCCAGTAAGTTGACCAGCGAATCATGTCTGATGGTAATTCCTCGACCTCATCCGACAATGTAGAGACAAGTCCCATCACTGGTGGTTGTACAACTTGAGGCTGATTGAAGGTGATTTCAGCAGCTAAAGTTGAACCGCTATCAACACTTAATATCAGTCCGAATATCAAAGTGAACAACACAATCAATCGTAGGCATTGTAATTGCACTAGCGACCATATTTTCCGATTCATGTTAATTGCTTACCACTCCACAGGTAAAATCAGGCTACCGTTATCGGCATAGATGACTCTAGAACGGACATGGGTTCTGGGAGGTAATGTTGAATTGAAGACTGCGCTTCTTTGCCCAATTGCTGATCTTTCGCCAATGCTGGCGCGGAATATAACAGAGTTCGGTGCTAGACCTACAGCATTACCGATGCTGGTTTCAGGGCCATTAGCAACACCATTGACAACCTGTCTACCGCCATGAACTAAAGCACGAGGCCCATAACCAACTCCGTTACCAAGAGTCAAACTACTTGTTTCTAAAGCATGAAAGACAACATCATTGGCCATTCCAGCAATGTGTCCAACATTAAAAGGTTCACCTTCATCAGCACGTAACGAAATTCTATTAGCTAGTTTGTTGTTAAGCGTTGCTAAAGAATCTTGGAAAGTAATATTACCGATGATGCGGTTACGATAGTTAGGATCACGAGTGGCAATTCCACCTACCTGTGGCAGCCCCCCGGAGTTAAAAGCAGTGACAGGAGCGTAATTAATTCCTGTGATGTTGGTCAAGTCTGCTCTAGCTAAGTCTGTATATCCTTGGGCGAATGCTTCATTGACTTCAATGATACCTTCCATTAATGCAACGTCGGCTTGTGTCAAGTTTGCTACTTTCCCTAGGAGGCCGCTATTAGCTTCTAGATTAGTTGTAACGTTTTTACCAGGCAAGACAACTTTACCAGCAGGCAAGGTAACACCAGGGCCAACGCGCGCGAGAAAGTTGACTACTGTGTTTTTTTCTATAGTTGCGCCATCTATTTCACAGTTGAAAGCGAGAAATGTCTCTGGAACAGTGTTACTAAACTGAGTATTGGTAACTGGGTCACTAAAAGGCCCGGTTGAACCTTGAGTACCGATTTTGGCTGCACCTTTGACAACGGCCATGTGTGCCATGATGACACGCTCGCCAATCTGCACTCCCGTTCCCGAAGCGATAATCTTCACCTGGTCTTGAGCATTAGAATCTGCTGCAATACTAATAGGTGCATGACTAGCGTCTAACTGGGCAAATGGGGCGACATAGACTTTTTCGCCCAAGGTTATATTTGTGGGATTGGTGATGATTGCAGTTGGATCAACGAAACTAGCTGTCGCAGCAGGTGCTGTACTTGGGCATATAGGTAGGTTTCCCAAAGTTGGATTACACGTTACTCCAACAGCTACTGCGGGTTGTATATATATCTGTGTGCTGATCGCAAATGCTAGGATAATTGCAGTTAAGGCAGTAAAAATTGTGCGAGGTTTGAACATAGAAAGAAAACTCCTCACGAGTTATGGAATATTTAGCTATGGGATAATCTGCGTTAATGAATGAAAAATTTATTGAGGCAATGTCTAGCGACAAGACTCAAAGCGTTTATACAGGGTAGAAATTACCAAAAAACTACACTGCAAAAGCCTCTATTTAGACTCTTTTTCTGTTGATATATGAGACAAAGAATTAACCGCCCCAAAAACCGGCCAAATTGAAGAAGATGTTGAGGACAAATGATAATAAAAATCCTAAAAGTGGCACCGAAATTGTCGTTGTTGCCCCAGCGACAGCATTATTGTAGACGGTCTCCCAAGCATCTGGCCCGGTAGTAGATTGTCCATAAACTTTTGTACTGATAGCCAGCGTGAAGCCTAAGACTGTTAACCCAGCCAGTATTGTGCGACGTTTTAACATTATTCCTTGATACCTAATAGTTTGCCAAGTTTATTTGATCGAGTAAATCGAAAAGCTAAAACGAAAGTTTTAACCTTTCGCTCTCTCTAACCTAATAACTCTCAAATTTCACTCGATCAAAACTTAATTGCTACCAGCAGCAGCTAACAGCTTATTGTATGAGCATTTGTTACTTTGCACCAGGGTTTTTTATATTAGTAAATTTTATATTCTTGATATAAAATCTAGTTAATCTATTATTGAAAATTTGATTTTTATCCTGGAGAATAGAAAAATAAAAATTATCTATCTTCCGATAGATGTGTTAGCTTTTAATCAAATGATTGGCTTTTAGAAGTTAATTTAAATAATACAAATTAGCTATTGATAAATTAAAGCTAATTTGATGAGAAACTTTTTATAAATTGACATACTCCCCCGAATTTAATTCAGGGGATTCTAGGCTCAAACCGCGATTTCAGGCGTAGCCTGTCTGACATCACCTAAGCCAATGGAGGATACCCCGACCATGTAAAACCTGTTCCCACTGTGGAACAAAGAAGGAAAAAGAAGGAATCTCTGTCACTTGAAGAGCGTGTTTTTAAGTGTGAACACTGTGGATTTGAATGCAGATCCTTAATTTGAGTCACTGCGTTACTGTGGTTGACAAAGTTGTCGCCAGTAGCGTGAAGATTGCGGTCAGTTTGACCGTGACAGCTTGTGGACTAGATAGTGCCGACACTTCTAGGGTGAAGCAAGAAGTATTTGTTCGCAAATGTTAGTAAATATGGAGCGGTGAGTTGTAATGTCATCAACCCCAGTGCAGAAGAAAGTTCAGGCTCTTTGGACGGCCTTACTTTTACTGAGTGTTTTTTTTTGCATAGAACTAGGAATGGGAATTTGGAGTCATAGCTTATCGCTTTTAGCTGATGCTGAACACATTTTTTCGGATGTAGCAGCGTTAGGTTTAGCACTGGTTGCCGCCTGGTTATCTCAATGTATATCCCAGAAAAGCATACTTGGACGCTATCGCTTAGAAGTCCTAGCAGCCTTGATTAACGGTATCAGTCTAGCGGCTGTTGCTGGCTGGATTATTAAAGAAGCATTAGAGCGGTTGCAATCTCCCAGCACAGAGATTCTTGGTGTACCAATGTTAACAACTGCCATGATTGGTTTAGCTGTTAACGTTTTTAACGCCAAATGTTTGCACAAATGTAGCCATCATGACCTCAATATGAGAGGAGCTTTACTACATTTGTTAGCGGATATAGCCAGTTCAGTGGGAGCAGTGTTAGCAGCGATCGCAGTGATTTGGTTAAATTGGAGTTGGGCTGATGGTGTGATCAGTTTAATTGTGGCAGTGCTGATAGCTACATTTGCAGCTTATTTAGTGATTCAGAGTGTACAGTGTTTGCGCGGTCAAATTACTGATGTGACTTGCATTTGTGATGTGAAAAGTGACGATTGTAGCGATCGCCAGCAAGCAGAAAAGCTATTATTTCCGACTTTAGAGGAGCTTGTGTGAAGGCGACTATGAATTTTGTGAGTTAGTTGGTTACAACCCGGATAATTAACTTTTGCAGTTTAAGATATTTTTTGTTAACTGTCTTAACTGTCTTAAATGTATTTGTGTTTTTGCTCTAGTAATGAGAATATTAATGCGTGTAGTTACGCTGCAATAGACATACAAAAATTAGTAAATAGAAGGAAAAATCATGTCTGACATCAAAAAACTTGGTCAATCTTGGATATTTAATTGGTTTTTTGGCTTTAGCGAGATCCCTACAGATGAAGATTGTTGTATTTATATGAAATCAGTTTTATGTTGCGCTAAAGGAGATGGCATTCTCTCAAGCGAAGAAAAAAATTGGGCTATTGGATTTTGTGCATCCTGGGGAGTAGCAGACTGGGTAATTGAAGAGCTAAAAGCATACGAAGCAGATGAAGATATAGAAGAGGTAATTGCTCGCTCTCCTCAAGTATCTATTGCTCAAAGAGATTTACTTCTCACAGCAATTAGAGCTTCTGCTGCTGATGGAGAACTTCATGAACAGGAAAAGAAAAAAATTCGGCAAATGGCTTCTATTATAGGGGTTGAAGAAGAGATAGTAGAGCAGTTAGAGCAGCTACACCAAGAAGAATTAGCATTGCGGCAGAAGCGTGTTAAGCTCCTATATCCAGAGAAAAGCCCCTATTAATAATCGTGTAACTGTTACTTTCCGATTTTTAGCCAATCCTCTTACCTGTTGTGCAAGAAGTTCCGTTAAACAAGAGGGTCTGTATTCAAGCACACCCCTTGTTTTTTCTTTGACAGTCAATCAATTTGTAAAACGTCGGTGAAAATAAAACAGCATGGGTGGCAGATTAATTGTTTTTGAAGGGGTTGAAGGTTGTGGTAAAACTAGCCAAATGCAGCTTTGTGCGGAGTGGCTACAAAGTTTGGGCATTTGTGTAATTATTACCCGTGAACCAGGAGGAACGGAGTTAGGTGTACATTTGCGGCGTTTGTTACTAGAAAAAAAACAGGATCAACCTGTAGCTGAGGTGACAGAACTATTATTATATGCTGCCGATCGCGCTCAACACGTCGCCCAAGAATTAATCCCCAATTTAAGCGCAGGGAAATATGTTTTGTGCGATCGCTATGTTGACTCTACCATTGCTTACCAAGGTTATGGTCGCGGTTTGGATATGAATTTAATTCACCAGCTAAATCATATTGCTACTGGTGGGTTAACTAGTGATTTAAGTATCTGGCTAGATGTAGATGTGGAGGTAGGACTTGCCCGAAAGCGTGGGGATGGACTAGGATTAGACCGCATCGAACAAGAAACTATTGCTTTTCATCGTCGTGTACAGCAAGGCTATGGAGATTTAGCCGCTTCCTCACCTGCACACATTGTCAGAGTTGATGGTAGTTTGAGTAAAGCAACTGTACACAAAACGATTCAAGAAGTTTTACACGCGCATTTTCCAGAATTATAGGAGCGATCGCTGTTCAGTAGGAACAAAAATCAACAGACCTAGCAATGCTATTTTCTAAGGATGCTGCGTAGTCGCGCTAGTTAGAGGTTTATATCTTCCACTAGGAAATATGGATGTTAATTCTTTGACTAAGTAATAGCAATTCTCTATGAAGTTGCGGCAAATAAATGATGTAGAGACGTTGCATGCAACGTCTCTACAGTACAGAATAAAGTGCATCTATGGCTACGCCAGGCAAGCTACATCAAGAAACGGTATAAGCAGCATCGCATCCTCATCAAATGAAATCACATGGTGTAGAGTCTAGGGGGTGGCTGAGTGGGGAAACTCAGACATCCACAAGGGATTTTGAATTTTGAATGCTCCCCTAATACCATTTCTCTAAATCCCGGCTATAGATTGATTCTTCCACTGCCCCCTGCTCCCTGCCCCCTGCTCCCTGCCCCCTGCTCCCTGCCCCCTGCCTGATAGGTGTAGCTTTATTTTGGAGAATTTGTATAACCACTGAGCAACCCCTTGAGCAAGACTGCTTGCTACCATTTCAAGTGAAACTCTCCCAGGCCTGGCTCACCAATTTAGTCAGCCATCGGCGTTGTTGTTTGTCTAATAGCGTATCATCAGCTAGCAACTGTGCGGTTAATTCTTCTAAAGATTGCCCTTGAGAACGGACAATTTTAATTACTCCCGCGATCGCAGAGGCAACTAATTCTTCATCTACCGGCTGTTGTTTTAAAGCAAAGATTTCTTGAGGACTGTCTGGAATGGGATAATTCATGGCGTGGGTTTATCAAATTTACAAAATGGAAAAAAAATTGACAAATTATTAAAAATTCTTTACCGAATCTTTATTAAAACCGATAGGGCGGAGTTTAGCGTACTTTATGCCTTTCGCATATCTGCCTGGATAAGTAGATTGACCGGAGATGTCAGAAAAACATGAAAGAAATCCTTTATCTCGAAGTTCCTATGTCAGACACGGCAGCTGTACGCAGTTGGCTGCAATCAGAGTTTGACCCAGTAAATTGGGAGAAAATACTGACTCCAGATGGATTCTGCCTGAAATTATCTAGTAAATATACAACAGGTGGGACTAATTTTTACGAAAAATTACCGAAAGAAATTTCTGTATTTGTGTGGTCTGTCCAGAGAACTACTTATCTGAAGGTTTTTCGTTGGGCAGATGCACCACTTCCCCAAGAAAAAACTCTACTGCAACGGTTAACGACACAAATCAGACAACGTTTTCCCCATAACTATCCAGAACCGCCAGCAATTGATTTATCTCAACAGTCGATTTTTGAGGCATTAGCCCCTGATTATCCTCTGACGGTGAAATTTTTTCAAAAAATGCCCAATGGAGAATATGACCTCAAGCGCGCCTATTGGTGGGAACAAAGATGGCGGGAAGGGGTGCGAAATCCTCAGCAGCCGCGCCAGGTGCTGTTTTCTTCAGACAACAGGGTGGAAGGAACAGGGAAAAGTTCCCAATATGACTTGATTTATATTGGTGGTGCGCTGGGGGTAATTCATGCGGCGGTGATGGCGCAATTGGGTTATAAAGTACTACTGGTGGAGCGTCTGGCTTTTGGACGCATGAATCGGGAGTGGAATATTTCCCGTGATGAAATTCAAAGTTTGGTCAACTTGGGTTTATTCACACCAGCCGAATTAGAAACGATTATTCTCCGGGAATATCAGGACGGATTTAATAAGTTTTTTGATGGCAATAACCCCGTGAAATTGCGATCGCCTATCTTGCATACGCCCACGGTGTTAAATTTATCTCTAGACTCAGATAAATTACTGCGGCTGTGTGGAGAGAAGTTAAAAGCCGCAGGTGGGGAAATCTGGGATGAAACGGAATTTCTCCGGGCTGATATTGATAAATCACAAGTTGTAGTTACTGTGAAGGATTTAACTACGCAACAAGAAAAGCAGGTGAGTGGCAGGCTGTTAGTAGATGCAATGGGAACGGCTTCCCCCATTGCTTGGCAGTTAAACGGTGGACGTGCTTTTGATAGTGTTTGTCCCACAGTAGGAGCAGTTATCGACAAAGGATTTGAGCCTGGCGTGTGGGATTCTCAATATGGAGATGTGCTTTATAGTCACGGTGATATTTCGCGGGGTAGGCAGTTAATTTGGGAACTTTTTCCGGGTGCGGGGGAAGAACTGACAATTTATCTATTTCATTACCACGAAGTCAACGCCACAAATCCTGGTTCTTTGTTGGAGATGTATGAAGATTTCTTCACAATTTTGCCGGAGTATCGCCGATGTGATATGGAGAAATTGGTGTGGAAAAAACCGACATTTGGCTATATACCGGGGCATTTTAGCGTCAGTGGTAGCGATCGCCAAGTCGCCTTTGATCGATTAATTGCCATCGGTGATGCTGCATCTTTACAATCACCTTTGGTATTTACTGGCTTTGGTTCTTTGGTGCGTAACTTAGAGCGTCTGACTACTCTATTACAGGTAGCCTTAGAGCATGATTTGTTAACTAAACGCCATTTAAACTTAATTCGCGCTTATCAAAGCAATGTTTCTGTAACTTGGCTATTTTCTAAAGGGATGATGGTTCCTACGGGCAGATTTTTACCACCCCAGCGCGTTAATGCTATGCTGAATACCTTCTTTGGCTTATTAGCGGATGAACCTCCAGAGATAGCCGATAATTTCATCAAAGATAGGTGTGATTGGTTAACATTCAACCGTCTAGCAATCAAAGCGGCTCGGAAAAATCCTGCTTTATTGTGGTGGATTTGGGAACTAGCTGGGCCGAGAGATTTGCTCAGGTGGCTAGGCAATTATGTAAATTTTGGTCGTTATGCGCTGGTAAGTGCCTTATTAAGTGGTTGGTTGCCTAGTTTTCTCATGTGGGTAAAACCCCAACTAAAACCCCGTTATCCGGGATTATGGCTGTGGTTACTCAGTATAAACTATGCGATCGCCACAGGTAGACCGCGATCGCCCCAACAGGTAGCAAATCGCAACTTACCAATTCAAAATTCAAAATTCAAAATTCAAAATTAAGAAAATCAAGCAATTTTGGATTTTGAAGGCCCGTCTTGACAAGACGGGCCTTCAAAATCCCCCGCATGGCGTTCGCGTTAGCGTCTCACCAAAGAGGGCTTTAGGCATCACAACTCGTAATTATCTGGCAAAAGCACCAGAAGTCACTGGGGCAAGTCCAACTAAGTTTTCACTCAAATCCCACATCAACTTGGCTTTGGCATCATCGCTAGCCTGGGGGGAAACTTGCTGTACAAACGATTCCCGATCTTTCTTTTGACGATTTCCCCAACTCCAATAAGCACCAGATTGGGCATATTCAGGATCAGCTGTCACCATTGCTACCCGTTCCCCGGCTAGCTCCTCAGAGACAAATCCGCCTGTAATATATCTTTGGAAGATGGGGAATAATTTCTGAAATAAAGGATAGTGGTTACGGAATAGTGCTGTTGTGGCTACGCATCCGGGATAGAGAGAATTAAAGATAATGCCTGTAGACTCGTGATATCGGCGATGCAATTCCCGCATAGTGAGAATATTGCAGACTTTGCTATCTTTATAGGCTTTCACCGGTTCAAATTTCTTACCATCAATCATGGTAATCGGATCTTTAAAGCCCTCAGCAAAACCTTTCAAGTCTCCTAAGTCGGGACGTGGGGGAATTTTGCCTCCGAGTTCGTTGGGGTTATGGGTGACTGTTCCTAAAATTACCAGTCTGGGTTGAGAAGATGATTTTTTCAAATCTTCCAACATGAGGTTACACAGCAGAAAATGGCCAAGATGATTGGTGGCCATGGTTAACTCGTATCCTTCTGGGCTGCGTAATGGCTCTTTAATTAAAGGCATATAAATTGCCGCATTGCACACCAACGCATCTAAGGTTCTACCAGTGGCGCGGAAGTTCTGCACAAAATAACGCACACTTCCTAAAGATGCTAAGTCAACGGGAATAATAGTATAGCTACTCTGGGGGATTCCCGCAGATTGGGCAGCTTTTTGAGTTTTTTCAATATCCCGGCAGGCCATAACTACGTGCCAGTTTCTCTTGGCCATGGCTTTGGCGGCGTATAATCCGACCCCTGAAGATGTGCCTGTAATTACAACTGTTTTGGGTGCTTCCATTCTCTTGGGACTTCTCTAACTTGCGTTTAGTTTGGTTTTTTTATGATCTCATACCATGTTTGCCCTCAGCTATGCTGTTTTTGGTAGGCAAGAGCCAGAAGGTAGAGCTTAGGAGGTGAAAAGGTAGGAATTAAAAGGGTTTGATAACTTAATATTTTTTTGCATAAGTTGTAAATTTTTTTTATCTATTACCAATTTTTAAAATCTCTCAACATCTTGATACATTTTTAGACAAAATTGCTATCCTGGATGAATTTTACAATTGCCTGATTGACGACTTTGGCGGCATCAGTTGAGGCATCATGGCAGCAGTTATCTAGAATTTGCAATTGGGAATTGGGTAGACATTGATGTAATCTTTCGCCATGAGTCGCAGGAAACCAGCGATCGCTATCCCCCCACAAAATTAATGTGGGACACTTAATACTGTGCAGATTACTTTGAATTTGAGTCAGTATATTGGGTTTGTTCCCTTGGGAATGCTTAATTTCTCTGGCGGCTATTTGTAATTCTTCTGCCACCTTTACGAGCGTACCAGGAATTTCAATAAATGGATAACTAATCCAATAGATATCTTCTGGGGTGAGAATAGAAGGATTAAATAGGACTTTGCGCCTTTCTATGGCCATGACTTCTCGCACTAGGGGCGCGAACAAATAAGCCAAACGCAAATGATCAATTGCCTGTAATACTTCTAAGGGAGTTTGGGAAAGGATTTCCATTGCCCAATGAGGTAGGCGTTCAGCAAAGATAGGCACATTCATCACAACTAACCTAGCGATTAATTGGGGATTTTTTTGGGCTAAAGCTAAAGCAATTAATGCCCCAATCGATTCCCCAACAATGATGGCTGGTTCATCACATAATGTTTGGATAATTCTTGCTAACTCAATTACTTGATGCCCATTTTGTTCCCGTCGCCACCAAGGTTTATCAGAAAAACCAAATCCTTTGGTATCAAAACAAATGACGCGAAAATGTTGAGATAAAGGAGCTATGCTATAACGCCAATTATAGCTCCAATTACCCATGCCATGTATTAAAAATAGTGGTTTACCTGTGCCTCTTTCACCATACGCAATCTGCACAGGATAACCATGAACATCGCTAATAATTAGAGTTTGTCTCCCCTTGGGAAACGTAGCTTGCCACCAATCTTTCATCAATGAACAATCTCAAAAATCTTGCAGGTAGTTTGTAGAAGTCTAATTATTATCATAGCTGAGGTTCATTCGACAATGGTAAGCATAAATTATTTGCTGACATTTTGCTAGGGACGACAATTTAAGTATTGTTCTATTAACTTGAGATTATATTCATTAGCTGTCCAAGCAAAATCAAAAATATCCCCTAAAACTGGGATACTACCGACTAAAGTATCAATAATAATATTTACGATCATTCTAGTTAATATTTTTTTAGGGATACCCAGTCTGGCTGCTTCTAGAACAATATAGCTAGAAAGCATGAGTCCTAAAACATCACCACCGACAGGGATAAAACCGAGAATCGGATCTAAACCAATAGCAATGGGTGTACCGGGAACAGTAATCACTGTATCTAACAGGCGACTGAGTTGACGCAGACGCTTTAAAGTTGCAGCTTGAGAGTTATAGTCACTAGAAGCATGGGGCATGATGTGCGATCGCTCATTTCTCATAGAATCGTTCAACATTCTACTGCCATCGGTATAATTCGTAATTCGTAATTCGTAATTCGTAATTAAGAAAGTCAGATATTATCTGGGTTTCTGGGTTTGCATCTGTTAGCTATGATCATCTTGATACATCCGCGAGCGGATATCTTCGCCTACAGTTACATTTAATTGATCACCTATTAATAAAATAGCTGCACTCATCCATAGCCACAGCATCAAAATGATGAATGTGCCGACTGCACCATAAACTTTATTATAGTTACCGAAATTCGCTACATATTGCCGAAATAATGCCGATACAATTGCCCAAAATATAGAGGCAATGATTGCTCCTGGCATAATGGGAGTACCTGATTTCCAAACACTAGTACCGTAGCGGTAAATAAAGCTAAATGCTGTAGCGACAATACATAAAGCTAAAGGCCAGCGTAACAATGTCCAGATAGACACTAAGAACATTAATGATGAGTTACCACTGACAACAAATTGTAATAGTAAGTCACTGATAAACACCAAAAAAGAAGCTAACACCAATAGTAGAATTGTGCCTACTGTCAAACCTAATGAGATAATTTTAGCTTTCCAAAAGGGACGAGTTTTTTCTGGTGGGATTTGATGAATTTGATCAAACGCTGTCATAGCCGTGCTGACAGCCCCAGATGCTGTCCACAGTGCAATGACAAAACTGAGAGAAAATAACCCTCTATTCTTGGAATGGGCTATTTCTTGGCTAGCAAAATCTTGAATCAGAGTCATTGCTTCTTCTGGCGCGACTTGACTCAGTTGTGCTGCTAGTTGTTTAAAGGTGTTTTGCAACGATTCTTCTAGTAAACCAATAGCTGTGAGGACTGCCAAAATTGCTGGAAATAAAGATAACATCGCATTAAAAGCAATTTCGGAAGCTAGCCCCAAAAGTCGCCTTTTCATGGTTCTAGCTACGGTTTTTTTTAATGTCCGCCAAGTTAGATGACGAAAGAAGCTGACAAAGCGAGGTTGAGGCATATGTGCAATTGGTAATTCGTAATGGGCTAACGCCCCGCTACGCTAACGTAATTTGTAATTTGTAATTCGTAATAGCCTGCGGCTAGGATTGCGCCTTGCCAATTTATAATGGGGTGTCTGGCTTAATTTTGAATTGGTGTAAGTGGGGTTGTTGGTGGTTTTATCGTTAGTTTGAGGGTGGTGGGGCGTTGTGCTTCTGTTCCGATTCGCAAAATTAGGCGATCGCTGTTAATTTGCCAGTTGGTTTTGAGGTATTCTGTAATAGCTTGCGATCGCAATTGGCCAATTTCTTGCTGTTCCTCTAGTTCTTGGTTAACTATTACTTCTAGTTGCAAGTTAGGAAATCGCTGCAAAATTTGCCCAGCCCGATCTAATATCTTGACGTTATCTGGTGTAATGGTAGACTGATTACGCTCAAAAGATATTGCCCCTAAATTAGCCGCTATTCTTTGCATACTCACTAGAGCAGATTGGTAATCTAGCTTATTTCTAACACCATCAGCTAGTAATATTTGAGCATCTTTATCAATATCTCGTTCACTTAAATACAGTAACCGAATACGTAATGGTTCTTTAGGAATAGTAATTAATTCATAATTAATCATTTGTGCTGGTTGGGGAAGCTGTATTTCACTCAAAGCTGATTCTACTTCTTGCAAGAAACTAGATTGTAATTGAGCAATGCTAATGACAGTTTCAGGGGGTTTTGCTTCTGGTATAGGTCTTAAAAGTTCACTAGATGCGGTGGGAATTTCAATTAATTTCAGCCCTACTAATTCCGCAGGTTTTCCCAAACGAGAGGCTAACTGTTGAATAAAATTATTTTGTTCATCTGATGTATATTCTTTACTACTAAATACCTGAAGTTGCACTGTTAATTTATTATTTTTTTCGGTAGTGGAAATATTACCAATATAAGACCGTGTTTCACCATCAGCAAAAGTTGCAAATTGTTCTTGCCATAAATCTGTAGCTGACCGACGAATCCGGTTTTCTTGTTGCTGTAGTGTAATTTCTCGCCTGAGTTGATTGAGAGATTGATTCAGGGGAAAAATAATCGCGCCAATTGTCATAAAAATGAGCAATAATCTACCTGGTAGACTGCCAATTTTTTTGAGTTTTTGATATGCTGGTAATCGTTCTAAAATCCCCTGCATCCAAATACTTTCTTGATGGGTATTGCGCCATTCTCTAACTTTTTCTTTAACCTGAAGATTATCAATATGCAGCCCTAAAAAAACCAACATTGCAGTAAAAGTAATTGCTACTAAGTTGGTAAAAAACAGCAAGCCGCCACCACTAGCTACCTGTAATCCCTTAATAGAATTGACACTGATGGCGATACCGATACCATAACCTACAACACATAATGGTGGCATTAAAGCCACTGCGA
>JBODRP010000138.1:0-13356 GCA_050633005.1 Trichormus sp.
TTGCGCCTGTAAAGAGCCAGAGCAGGATTATGATTATCTACTGCCCAGAATGGTTCAATAACTCCAGTAGCTTTCAATCCCCAAGATAAACCACCCATGCCACAAAATAGATCTAAGGCTTTAAGCGCCATTCACACGTCTCCCCAAAGACAAGAAAGAATCTACACGAAACAAATCAATTATTGGAACTATATATGCTTATATTTCAAGAGAACAATTACACAGCCATACTTATGAAAGCGGCTTTGATAAAGTCTGAGTTCTATCTACGTAGCAGGCTGTATTTTTATTTCCCGTAACTTTCTGATTGATCAGTAAAGGTAAATCCTGTATCTGCATTTTTGCTAATTTCACACTCGTGCTTCGTGCATCATATCTTACTAAAAGTTTAAGTTCCAATGCTAATCGAATTACTGGCGAACCCTTGAATTTTGTATTACGCCACACTCACAGCTACAATCACCTGTATATGGAACTTCATTACATTTTCTTCTTAGCGGATAACGTTATCCGCCTTCTCTAACTCATTCCCAAATAACAAAAAATTTTCAACCAACTATCGTGACTAAAACTCGCATCATTACGTTATTCAACCAGTCAGGGGGCGTTGCCAAAACAACTTTGACTCACAATCTGGGCTACCATCTCGCAGCCAACAAGCACCGCGTCCTACTCGTGGACATGGACCCACAGGCATCTTTAACCAACTTCTTGGGTGTAGACCCTGAAGAACTAGAAAAAACTGTCTATAACGCGATAATTGATGAAGAACCATTATTTGTCTACCCTGAAAAAATCCAGGGTATGGCACTGGCCCCCACCAATATCAATTTAAGTGCCGCCGAACTCCTCCTACCAGCTGCCACCGCACGCGAATATCGCCTCCACGAAGCCCTTGTCCCCATCCGCGATGATTACGATTTTATCCTCATTGATTGTCCCCCGTCGCTTGGCATTTTAAGTATCCTCAGTTTGACTGCTGCTACCCACATTCTCGTACCTATTCAGTGTCAATTTAAATCTTTCCTGGGTACTGACCTACTGCTTGATACTGTCGCCAGGGTTAAAAAAAAGCTCAACAAAGGACTACAAATTGCTGGGTTTATTCCCACAATGCTCGATAGCCGCACCGCACAAGAAACCCGCACTCTTCAAGCTGTGGAAGAACAACTTTCCCAAATTGGTACGATATATCCTCCTATCCCCAAATCTATCGCCTTTGCGGATGCCTCCGAGCGCAGAATGCCGTTGGGAATGTATGATAAGAAACACCCCGCAGTCAAAATCCTAAATAAGATTGCCAAAGAGTTAGACAAATTAAAAGTGGAGTCGTCGGGCTAAACCCACAGGTCTGCCACACTTACTAGGAGGTTCTGTGAGTAAAAAAGACGCAGCATACACCGCAAAACTCAAACACGCCAACCCAATAGATTTAATGTTTGGCGGTAGCGAAGATGAACCCACAACGCCATCTCACAAATCAACCAACACGATTCTCATCCAGGAAATTAAATTACCGCCCACCCAACCCAGGCGTTATTTCGACCCCAAAAAGTTGGAAGAACTTTCGCTATCTATTAAAGAGCTAGGCATCCTCGAACCATTAATCGTGCGCCCTCAACCAGATGGAAGTTACGAACTCATTGCGGGCGAACGTCGTTTCAAAGCAGCTCTTATGGCTGGGTTGGAGGAAGTGCCTGTTGTCATCAAGGAAATGGACGACGACACGGTTAAGCAGGTGCAATTAATTGAAAACCTCCAGCGTGAAGATTTGAATGCGTATGAAGAAACAATCGGAATTTTGGAGTTACTGGCACTGCGCCTCAATTCAACCCAGGATGAGGTAATCAGCCTGCTCAACCGTATGTCCAAGGCTAATCGCCAACAAGCGGATAACGTTATCCGCCAAAAAGAAAACAAGGAAAGCGAAACCCTTGATGATGTTATCCATCCTTCAGATGATAAAAAAGCGGATAACGTTATCCGCCATGAAGAAAATGTTGTAGTAGAAGGTATATTTGCCTCTCTTGGTAGGCTTTCTGCTGAATCTTTCCGTACTAATCGCCTGCCATTACTCAATCTCCCTGAAGATATTAAAGAGGCACTGCAAAAGGGGTCAATTGAGTATACCAAAGCACGAGCGATCGCTAAAGTGAAGGAGGATGTAAAACGCGCTCCTTTACTGCTTGCAGCAATCAAAGAGAATTTATCACTTACAGAAATCCAACAGAGGATACGAGATATCTTCGCTCAGGAGAAAGCAGACACTACCCCATCACTTAAAACCCAGTATAAGGAATTAAGCAAACAACTTGGTTCATCCAAAGTCTGGGATAACCCGAAGAAAAAGAAAGCGTTGGAGAAATTGCTCAATCAAATTAAAGTACTCTTGGATGAAGAACAAGCCATTACAAAAACTTAAATTTCCGACTCCCATAACTTGTAGTCTTGTCATCTGTATGACAAAGTTCGATTAAGTACCTAACCGTTGCTGCATGATTTGTTGTGCCAGTTCATAGTCACGCCCAACGAGGTAGGAAAAATGATAGTAGGAGGCAACATAGAAGTCACAGTCATGATTCTGATAGCGGTCAGCAACGGCAAGAAACCCGTAGCGGGCATCACTTATATCAGAGAACCAAGTACTGTGGTAGGTATCAAATAAAAATAACGTCAGCGAGTTTTTATCTAAGCTTGCATTCAACCGCAGTAGATGGAAATGGGGATGGTGGGCACGTCCTATTGGCAGGAGTAAGTCATACCCATCAAAGTTAATAAATTCTGCAAGTTCGCCTTCGGTATAATCATCTGTACGCGGATTAGGCAGTAAGTACTCCCAGCGGATAAAAAACTCGTGTTTAGCATCAAATCCGGGGTCGATATCGATTCGCCAATATTCGCTTTGGCAAAGTTCCTCAAGCACTGATGCAGGTAAATCTGTAATTTTCATGGCATCACAACCATAACCAAACAAAGTTTCGTAGCTATTGCATGGTAATTTATTCCAATAGCAATCGAGCAACATCCAGCACCTGTTCAGACCAAACTCCCGCATCGCAGGAAACTTGGTTTAGACTTGGGGCATCCAAGCAAATTTTTTCCCCAATTTACAACAGTTAGCTGGTTTTAATCTCCCCTCTCTAACGATCGCGCCATCAAATAAGCAACTTGAACGCCGTATACCGCTTACCTATACCTCCCACAACATTCACAAAATATTTCTGCTTGCTTGTTCTGCCTAGCAGATCCAGGTCTACAGGCGATGAGCGTGTGCCCAAACACCATATAATTTGTCCGAGTTTCTTCAACCATCCATACAGTAATCCCCTGAAACTCATAACTGGCGAACATTTCAGCCGCGTACTTAGCTTTGTCTAAGTCGGTCATCGCCTGCTACCTCAATCGCACCTTAATTAATTTACCATCTCTTTTAATACGTATGTACCAATAAACAGCGGTATAAGCGGCGTAACAGTCCTTTACAAGCTGTCCTAATTTACAGCTTGTCCTCGCAGGCGTGAACACTTTGTGAGCGTCCTTTCTAGGACTCTACCTCCACTTCAGTATCCTCATCTTCGATTGCAAACTCGCTAATGTAGTCCCGCACAACACGCTCAAAAAACAAGGGAGCAGGTAAAACAGTCCACTCGCTATAATGACCAAAGCTATAGCGTAGTGATTCCACGAGGGAAGCTATACAATCAGGGTCATCCTGGGGTTGCCGCAATGTAACAACAATCTCAAGAGGGTTTGGAGTGGGCCACTGATCCAAAAATGGTGGTTTTTCCGAGACTTGATGAACCTCTAACCCAGCCTGGTTTAAAACTTTTTCTCGTGAACCATCATCTTTTTTTAGGGTTACAGGTGTATTTATTTGTGTTGGACAATAGCAACTTTGACCGCGTGTATATTGATGGAGTGTTTTACGTCCCACAGATAAGTAAGCAACACATCCCGTTTGGTTAGTTGCAGTAAGTCGGAATAATCCCCTAGCATCAGATGCTGAAGGAAGCTTGAGGATTGAGGGCAATTTTTTTAATTCCTCTTTAGACCGTGTGTCTTCTAGAGAGGTTTCAGCTAACAGCCTTTCTTTTTTATCAATAATTCCGGGGGCAAGGTCTTGACGAATCCGAACTATGCGTGCGCCCTGCCACTCTTGCTCCATCCATTGATACATTTGCTCAAAATTAATTTCATTTGCATTAATTCTGATATCTGCAAGCCAAGGCCACAGTTGGACACAGTTAGAAGAATCAATCATTACTAGTGGCTGTGCCCCTTCTTCCACAGAATTAGAAATAATCTGTTTCACAAATTCCATGAATCGAGTCTTACGCACTTCATTTTTATCACCCAGTTTTACTGGAGACAGTTGAGCAATGAAAGCGATCGCATCAGAAAAACTGCTCCAGGGGCTGATTGCTAAAGTATTTCCTTTGTCGTAAGCACAGCAAAGCTCGCACTTGCCTGTATCTACCTTAAGGCGCATTGCCACTGCTAAAAATGTATCTTTGATTGGGCCGCGAACACGACCTCTCTGTTTACGGACAATTGTAATCGCCAAAATTTCTTTTGGTCTGGCTTCTCTTGGAATATCTTTCAAATACTTGTCAACCTTCTCTTGTACGCCATCAATGCGGCCAGAATGGGCAGACAGCAAATCTTTCAGAGCCGCTTGTACTCGATGGAAGAAATCTTCTAATTTAAAAAGTTTTGTTGCTTGAGTCTTCTCTATTGGTAAAACAAACTGTACGCAAGAACCAGCCATTGCAGCCAAAGCTTGGCGAGTTGAAGGTTTATTCACCCTATCATCATGTTTTGGATTGTTCTGTCCTTTGGGGTCTGGGTAAAATTCTCGCGCCATTATCAAGCAAAAAGTTCGCTGTTCGCGCACAGCAAGTTGCTCTACAATAGGCTGCCACGCCTCACGTCGGCATTCCGAACGCTCCTTGGCTTTTAATTCTTTGCCTGGTAATGCTTCTCTCGGGCCATGAGTGTTTGCTGGTAGACGAGTGACTAGAAATTCTATTGTTTCTCCCCACAGAACACGAATAATTGCCTCTAGCAATTTCATCTCTGTTTGCAACTCGTTTTCATAGAAGATGATGAGTAACAACCGTTCATTTGGGTAAAGTCGCCGCAAAGCCTCTTGGTTTGCCCGAATAAGCAATACAAGTTCATCTGTCTGGTCTTTCGATTTGGAGGTACTAAATTGGAGAGCTTTTCTTCCCTGATGAATCTCTTCCAAAGCAATGTCAAAGTGTTTGCGTAACAAGCTGTTTAGCTGATTATCGTCAAATTGTTCAAGGTATTTTGGGGTAAACTCCAGGTTATAGTTTGTTTCAAGCACTTCAAGACTTGCACCAAGCAGTGTGGGAGGATTAATCATACGTGATGCTGTATCGTCCGAATTGTGGCTGGATTTCACCTGCGAGTAACCCTCAAATTTTTGAAGTCCAATTGGTTCAAGAATGTTTGCAATTGCCTCAAATGCTTCTAACTTATCAGTCTCAGGTACACCTGCCTTAATTCCATATTCTTTTGCACCATCCTGAAGCCCGTTGCGGTAAGTCAGCACTACTGTGTTGTTGTTATCGTTGGCTTTACCCAGTGCAATATCTTGCCCACCAAAAGCCTGCGCTTTTAGTCTCAGTTCACGACGCAAAGCTTCAAAATCTTTATCTGTCGTCCACTGCCAGTTTTTATTATCATCCTTTTTGCAAACTACTCGGTAACTAAAAGCGCGGTCGGGATAGTCTTGAGAAAAGACAAAGCCACTAATATCATTGCGGTCAAACTCAGGGGATTTTAACTGACTTATCCAGCGCCGCTTAGAAACATCTATCTTCAGCAAAGGCTGATGAAGGGAAGGATATGTTATTACTTCTAGGCGTACCACCAGACTGAATGTACCTTTTTCTGGTTTGCCAGTGATGCTGATTGGCTTAGTAATAAGTTCTGCAACGCCGGAAGTGAGTCCGCCACCACTGGATATAATCCGCTTCATTGGGCCTAGACCGCGAAAAATCTCCTTACCAGCTATTTGGCGAGCTACGCGATCGGCTAGAACCCGATACAAATATTTACTTTTTCTGGTATCGGGATTAGTTGTACCTGTTTGCTCCGACCAAGGCCAAGGTAAAGCTTGGTATTTAAAGGGTATAATTTGAAAAATTTCTTCGTTTTCTCCCAATTCTTCTAGTCTGTCAAGAATTTCTTCTGGTATTTGTTCTCGTTTAGCATAAGGTCGGAGAAAGTTAGTAATCCAGTTGTCGAGTATTGTTTGAAGAGACTTTTTAATTGCTTCTAAACTGTCATCAACTAGATAAGCAAAAGGTTCTGGTTCGCTTGTACTTTTAGTATTTAAAGCAAAGGTGCTAAGACCTAAATTCGACTCCAGTCGTGCTAAATTTTTGAGTCCTACTTCCAGAAGTCCCCGCAGTGAAGCATAGGGGAGATTTTTAATATTTTTCTGTCCATCAGTGCGATTTCCTTTTTGAATCGCGGCTAAATTGCCTAGAGCAACCTTTGTCCATGCAAGCGTATAGCCCTCCACAAATACGGTCGGCAAATCGTCTGGTATCGTAAAGGCTAGAGGGAAACATTTGACACTTTTAGGCTTCCCTAGTGGAATATAAAAAGATTCCGAAAGTGAATTTGTCTCAGTTACATCGTCTTCTTCAAGTTCGGAGAAATCTACCCCTACGGGGAAGCAAGCTACATTAAACTCAAAGTCATCAGAAAAATTGCTACCCATTATTACATCTCCAATAATTATGTAATTGTGAAAAATATCGAAATTATTTCAGTACATCAACTCTTCTTTTGAGCGCAGACTTTCAGAGTAAATTACGTACTACATTTCCAATAATTGTGAAAATTCATCGAAATCTTCTTCGTCTGTCAACTCTTCTTTTGAACGCAGACTTTCAGGATAAATTACGCCTTCAATTCGTTGCAAAGGTGTCAGAAATGCGCCGTAAAGTTCCTGATAAATTTCCCGAATTACAGGATCGGGATGATTTACACATTCTTCTAAGATGATTCGCATCTGCACCAACATACTGTCTCGCCCAGAGTCGGGTTTATCCTTTGTGGATTGAATCGCCCAAGCTGCATCCACAAAATAAACTGCTACTGGACAGCCATTCCGCATACCTCGCCCAATTGTTTGCAAAATGGCAACCATTTGATTAGCTGTAAATGGTCTAAATAGATCGGAACCAAGACGGCTAGCCATCAAGGGTTCGCGTAACAATCGATTGGCAGATCGCCAGAGATTTTTTCGAGACTGGTGCCAAGAAGTAGCGATCGCGCTTAGGTCTTCTGCTTCGGTAAAAACTTTGCTATCAAATTCTTGCGTTGACCGTCCTGCTAGGCTGTACAAAAGCTGCATATCATCCGTGGACGGATGGGGACGAGTGAGAAAGTAAATCGAGCCAATTGCAGCATCAAGTTTCCTTTGCCCTTTGGTGAAAACAATATTTACGCCCCGACCAATTGCAAGTATAGGGAAAATTAAAATATCGCAGCTTTCATCATCTCCAAGTGCCTCGCACTGGGCAGTTGTGACAAAATCTGTCGGTTGCTCTCCGTCTTTGAGGGAGCGAACAACTGCTTTTGTGCGTCTGCCAACCTCTGGATGATAGTCGTTAAGAAATTTTTTGATAGTGCGAGCTTGCTCGTAGCTATTGACGATTAAGGCTGCTTTGCGGTGTATACCGTCTTTTACATCAAAATTGCGGATAGACTTGAAAATTTCTGATTTTGTAGTGCCACCCCGCACTAATGCGTCCACCATTCGCTTGAGATTGCGTTCCTGAAGTTCGCCAGCACCACTGTATCGCAGGGGTTCATCGCCACGCTCGCGATCGGGAATCCATTTGAAGCGGTAAACGCTGCGTTTTGGATCATGTTCAGATTGGCGCGGTTTGAGTAAATAATGCGGGCCAGCATTAATGTGGTAAGCCGGACTTGCTTCCAGAAATGACGTTGCCGAAGTCATTAAAATAGCTGGTTTTGATTGTTCTCCATCTGCTTCTAACAACTTATAAAAGCGGTGCATCAACATTCGTGGCGCACCTACAAAGGTAATATAGGAAAGTTCTACATTTCGAGCGGTGGTACGAGTTGTCTGTGCTTTCTTAAAACTGTATTTCACCCCAGAGAACGAACCGAGAATATTTTCTGGGATAATCTTTCGCAGCTCTGGCGTTGCTGTAGACTCTACAATTGGTTCTCGGATTAGCCCTTCTGCCACCATTGTTCTAGTTCCCGGTACAATGCGTTGGTAACCCAAAATCATGAAAGTGACTGACACCAACAATGTAATTACGTCGTTTGCTTCGGTCGGGGGTTGACGGTCGGGAAAGCAGAGGGGAAGAAACAATTCGGCAATCTCTTCCACAATTTTGTCGCGTTGCTTAATCGAATCCTCAGCTAGGTAACGGCGGAAGTGCTGAATTAGATTCTGCCACTGTGGTTCTAGAACATTACGGTTTGTTTCTAGAATTTGAGCGCATAAATCAGCTTTAGCCCAGTCTGTTTCCTCAATACCTGTACGGTTGTAAAAGGCACGGTAAGCTGCTGATTCCCAAACTTCAGTCAGCGCCCGACTTTTACTGAAACCAAGTTTGACTTCAAGGTCATCAAGGCGATCGCGTTTGGAGTATTTCTCAAAGCCATCTAATAAATCACTAACAATCCTCAATACAGTTAGCAGTTGGTTTTCGTAACGTTCCCCCACCCGCGACGAGGGCATATTCTGAATGGCGGTCATCAGCGAAGTATTGTGATTGCCAAATTCCGCTAAGTAACGACTGTAGAGTTCCACATCCCGGTCAGATAGCCGATGATTTTCCCCACGAGCAAAGCGGTTATGGATTTGTTCGAGAATTTCCCGGTGAATTGACGTGTCCGAACCTGAGATACTTAAAGTTGCTGCCCCGTAAGCATCCAAAACTGATTGCACCATGTCAGCTTCGTCAAACACAACTACATCGAACGTGCGAGCAATCAATTCAAAATATCGCAAATTCTCTCGAATCGCATGGGGTGGTACTTGAGTATCGAGGGAGCGCACATGACCAACCCAAATATCTGCGTCTATCAAATCTCGCGGTGCTTTGTTACGACCGCACATTGTCCACAAAGGACATAGACACTTCTTCATTTGCCCTTTCTTACCCCCACCTTGCAAAATCTCTTCGCAAGGTGCGTAACCAAAACCCCACATCGAAGTATCAGCATTTGAAAAGGCTGGTAAAACACAATTCAAACTAAATACTTCTGCCCCTTCCAAACTGTGGGCAAAGCCACCATTACCTCCACCAGCTGCAATTGCCTCAGCAATATTATCTGCATGACGACGACGAGTCTCATCACTTTGACCCACTAGCATTCCCACTTTAACTTTATGAAATGCCAGTTGAGCCATGTACTGTCTGGCTACTTCAATGGAGGGGAAAAGAAACATGGCTTTGTAACCGTTTCGTCCCAACCAAATAGCTGTCAGCACGAGAAGCGTTGTTTTACCAGCCCCTGGCAAGCCAATTAAATGCTTGATACCCTCTAGTTCCAATGTGTCATCTTCTTTCCGCAGTCCCTTACCAATAGACGGTATCATCAGGTCAAAGTGTTCAAAACGACTCGCCCAGCTCCCAGATCGCCGTTCGGGATTTTTAGACTCTCGCTCGTCCATCTCAATAGCTAAGTCGCGTAGTTCTTTCAGGGGAATGCGGATTTTTCCTTTGGGCTGGCGATTGAGAGAATGCGTGCGACGTTCGGCAAGAGGGGCGGTGATAGGATTGATTGGTACTCTCACTGCCGTTGTCTCTTGACCTAAAGAAACCACCATTGGCTGACGAGGGTCGGCAACCGTTGCAGTATGTAGCTGATATGACATTGGCGCATTGAGAATTTTACGCGCTTTTGCAATCAACGGGTCTTCTAAAGGGTCTGTTCTTTTGAAGCGAAGCGTCTGAGCATCAATCTCATAGGTCATGATTGTTTTGTTGCAGTAGTGATGATCGTTATAAAGGGCGACCGCGTGTTTTACTGACTGCTCTGTAACATAAGTCAGCGACATCTGCCGCATATTGAAAATTGCTTGACGAGCTTGCTTTAATTTAGGTGCATTCAAGATACTCGCCATGCCTGACATCGCCACTGGTGCATACTCCAGTGAATCAGTACCAATAAATTCTTCCATCAAGACGCACAGCCAACAAATTCGGTCTGCACCTTGCCAAAAATCAGGTTTGATTCGCATAAGTAAAAGAAAGAAGGAAGAGGAAGAATGAAGAAGGGGAAAGCTTTTCCCAGATTATTTTTGCTAGTTGGAATGTTAAGTTTAATTATTTCCACCTATTAGACATATCCGCGAATGAACATCAAAGCATTGCTATACAAAGGTCAAAATATCATTTTCGGACGAGTATATTTACTAAGCTAATGTGCATCTAAGTTGTATAAGGTAAAAATTAAAGTTCCCATAGTGAGAACATCTTGTCCGCGTCTAATGTACAAATTAAATGTGGAACAGGTTACATCTGTTTTAAAAACTCAATTACCAAGGAAACTGGCAGAATTTCTAAAGTAGTAGGGTCACCCTTTTTATCTAGTGTTGACTTTAGGGTCGAAATGTAACTAGGGTTTTCTTCAATTAACTGGTCGCTAATAGCAATAATGCGACGACGATAGTGAATCAATCCCCCAATGCTACGGTTAAGGCGTAGAGCTAGAGATACAGGACTTGTGTAAGATTTAGCATCAATACCAATTGCCCGTTCATTTATCGACACATCACATAAATCAGATTCTGGGTACAGTTCAGCATTTAGCCCGTGTTGTCGGGCTGTATCAAAAATTTCTAATTCATCAATTGCTGGGCCAGTCCAGTAGGTGAGAATTTGAGGCTTGGCAATCAATAAACGGTCTTGAGTTGGGTCTAACTTCTCCAAAACTTTTGGTCTTTTGCGGCTGTTACACTGGCGGATTGGACAGCGCCCTTCTGGAAAAATTTTCTTATTAGGATGCGGTCGCATCAACGTGCCACAGTGGGCGCAACGATGAGCTAGCCCTTTGATTAGCCAGATATCTGGTACTGAATCGAAGAATGTGTCAATTATCGTCCCCTGTATGGGGGTTAGGTTGTTGTCAACCAAATAATCCCATAGTTGATGTTCGACTATAAGCGAGTACCTGCCAACTAGCTCCCTTAAAGCAGTATAGGCTTTGTGCTGGCGACGACTTCCCATTCGCTCAGTTGCTTCACGCAAGTATCTATGCAGCCGATGCTCAATCACATTGTCTTCGCCAAAGGCTCCACTGATAGCAGCAATCTCCGAACAATCTGAGGTTGGTACGCGTAAGTCTGGGTCAATTAGGGTAACTCCACCGAAGCGAAAATCAGAGTTGCGAAAAACCTCTAATTTCCACTGCTCGCAAACAAGCGAGTATCTAGCACGTTCCAAAACAGTATGCACGCAAGCAGCGCTATCGGTTAGTCCTTCTTCTATATATAGACGACCCAACTTACACATTGCCTTATAGAGTTCGGGTGGCATACTGTCGTGTTGGCACACGATTTCTCTACCAGAAAGAACCCGGTCATATTGGCGAAGAATTCCCTGCGCCAACAGGACAATAGCATCTTCAGCCAAATCGAATACTTGGCGATGTCCTGTAGATAGTGGCAAAGGAGTTGTTTGCATTGCAGGTGACCATGTAGGGTCTTGACCATCAGCTTCTGCAATGATTTGCCTTTCTAAAACGTCTTCAGGAAATGAAGGCAAAACTTGAGCGATCGCTGCCAGTGTCCAGCCTTTCTTCAATAAGAGAGTTGTTGCTAACCCCTCCAAAATTTGTCGAAATCCAAATTCTTCGCCTTTGGGTTGCGATAGGAGTTGCTTTGCTCGCCACGAGCGAACAGTCCGCAGGGCAGGTGCTTCTACTGACAGTCCTAGCTGGTCAATCTGGCGTTTTAGTTCTTTTGTAAGTGCCTCCGCAGTTCCCTGCCACTGACGCACGTCGTCAAAGTACATGAGTTACAAAAATTGTATACATCAAACTTTGTTTACACTATTCGATGTAAAATAAAATGTCAAGCGGTCTTGTTAAGTTAAGAAGTAAGCTGAAAGCAAGCAAAAATGGGTAGCACCGCAACTTACGCTCAAGTATATTTTTAGAGAACCAAAATTAACCAATACGAATACGGCGATCGCCCTTTGAGAGCAACACCTACAGTGGGCGGAACGCCATCACCTACTTATCCAACTCAAAATGTCGTACCATCCGCGAGATATGATTTTGCAATTGTTGGATACACCAAATCGCGCATTCCCTCGAAGAAAGAGCGATCGCCAAGAGCCTCCAAAACATAGGGCATAAAAAACAGCCGCAGCGTTTTCAGTGCAAGCTTAGTCGCATTATCCCCAGCAGGATTAACCCCTTGGTTCGCTTCATAATCCATTAAAAATTTAATTAACTTGCCAGCATCTGAATTCTGATTTCTACGTATGCGAAGTTCTACAACATCAGTGGATTTCATCTAACAACTTTTTTCAGTATAAATAAGTGACTATTATTACCATTTTACTCGGAGGGACAAACAAGGGGAGTAAGTAGGGAGTAAATGGGGGAAAATCCCCACCTATTACCCTTAAAAGTGAACAATTATATCTACAAATAAAAATTATTATTTTCTCCAGCAAAATAATTGTCCATCTTTTTGGTGATAACTGGGGGAAAGTAGGGGAAGAATGGGAGGAAGCGAACACCTGTCTCTAATTCCAGCCCTCGCGCTCAAACCCCCACTGTACAGGACTTCCCGTGTTTGCTATACTTTTCGTATACCGTAGTCGCATTTTGGGTAGCGAGCAATGGCGGCGTATTACATTTCTTCATATAAATCCTAGTTTTTCTGCGCCGCCAAGCTCGCCAAAGTGGGTTTCACCCCCTTTGGAAACCCCCAAAACTCGATAAAAAAACAGTTGATTTTATATATCACCGAACCGCCTCACAATCGATGCCTCTGGCTTCTAGCAGTGGGGCTGCTTATCAATATTAAGCGTGATGATTATTAATTGCTGATAAGTTTATCAATTTACCGTAGATTCAAAGACTTCTTTGAAAAACCTCATTTATTTATATAGATGGATAGTAAGACCACTACAGCCAAAAAAGTTTTTCAAGCTGGACGCAAGTCAAAACCCAAACCAAAACGCACTTCACTTGTCAGCCTCAGACTAACTGAATCAGAAAAAGAAGATTGGGAAGCCAAAGCCGAAGCTGCTGGTATGGGGGCGTGAGTAGCAACGGAACAGAAAACCGGGATAAGAAAATTGAGTTGAAAAA
>JBODRP010000139.1:0-13298 GCA_050633005.1 Trichormus sp.
ATAATCTTGAATTGCTCCTATATAATCACCTATAGCAGCACGGGATATTCCTCGATTGTAGTAAGGAGCAGCTTCAAAAGGATTAAGACGCAATGCTTGAGTGTAATCTTGAATTGCTGCTTCATGTTCTCCTATCCCAGCAAGAATACTGCCTCTATTACTGTAAGCAGCATCTTCATTAGGATTTATACGTAAAACTTGATTGTAATCTTCAATAGCTCCTTGATAATTTCCTTCCTCAGCTCTTGTATTTGCGCGATTTAGTAAAAATTCTATAGATATGCTATTTATTGCTTTTTTAGAAACCTCTTTCCATAACCAATTCATTTAAATACTCCTGAGAATCAAAAGGTTATATTCTACATAACCTTATGTTGCCCATCTCTTTGTAGATTGGAACGTGTGAGCAAAAAAATAACGTAAAATCTCATTTATTGCATCCAAATCTAGCAATTAATTCCTCCCGTGATAATTGCATGAGTAATGGGGTAAATTCTTCAGGTGATAATACTAATACTGATTCAATAATTGCGCTTATTTCTTTATCTAATGAACCAAAACGAACTTGTAGTAAGTTTTCCACTACAAGACGTTCACCTTGTTGAATCCCCTCTTGTTTGGCTTGCTCCCTATCTTGCTGGTAAAGTGGTTCTAGCCGCATGATTAACTCCCTATCATCTTCTTCTAAATTTTGATTTACTCTCAAATTCTGGCGCAGGTTGTAAACTAATTCTAGCGTCGCTTTCTGGAATGGATGATTTGATGGTAGTGCTTTTAACTCATTAATTGCCTGCTCTTGTACCCTTCCTCTACCCAGGATTCTCAGCCATAGTGTTTCTGGAGTTTGTGGTAACTGATGGATGGCTACAATGGCTGCACGTAAATAGTCTGCCATCAAATGTACTCCAGGCAACCAATCTTCCCCTTGAACTGCACGAAACCCTGACAGCAGCGTCGCGGATGCTGTGGGGGTGAGAATCCATAATTTGGGAATTTCTAATTCTTGAATAAGGGTTTTATTTTTATTAGCTTCTCGTTGTAATGCACCCCTAACTTCTAATAATTTCAACAGACAATCACAAATTTCTTCTTTAGATGCCGCATTGCGGAATGGCTCAAAGATAGCAGGATTGGTCGCAAACTTTCCTAATAAACCTAATGTCGCTAAATTGGTAGTTTGTTGTGCTGCTGGAGAAAAGAAAACATCAATTTCTCGCACTTCTCCTGCTACACGACTGGGGGCTTGTACTTCTCCATAAGGTTTTAGTAATTCTTCCAGATAATCCTTGGCGAATTGGTCATGAATAAATCGAGTCATTCAATTTTATTTATTGGGAATTGATGGAAAATAATTAATAATATTTTATCTGTTTTTACAACCATAATAATTATAATTTGTTCTTATGCTGTAATATCTAATCAGCGTTATTAGTGATTGTTTTGAGACGTGATAATATTTCTCAAGGATTATCAAGAATAAAATATTGAGGATTTTTGAGAATAAATTATATTGTTTTATATATTCCCATGAAACAGAAAAATACCCAGGCAGCGATCGCCACCAAAATTAAAAAGTGGGTTGAAGCGGCTAAACAACTCCGCACCGAGAATATTATATTTGCGCTACCTATCACCCGATTAACCAGCATCAAAAGCCTTTGTCAGGATGAAGTTGCAGCCGAACAATTTGCTCTCTACCTCGCAAAAGTGGTACGAAGGCAAACAGAAGATGATTCCTGTCCCAATAATCTCAGTCCCTCTGAATGGGAAATTCACAAAACCATAATTGCCGATGCCATTGCAGAGATGGAACGCTACCTAGAAACTCCCACTTATGAAGGAAAGCAATCTCTACAGAAGTTATTGAGGCAAATTGATGAGTTGCAAGGAGATGATTTCCGCAACGTTCATTGGACTACTGTACATTTTGTCAAGAGTGGTTATCTGCTCAAACTAGATTATGCTATTCGCTGTTTTGTTGAACGGGATTTTCCCTACTATGCTTATAAATTAGCTAGAGAATATACAGAATCTTATGAGCCTCGATATGGTTCGGGTTTAATTCCTGAATCTGCTCCAAAGCTGCTGGAAATTGCTGAGTTTTGGTGTCATTATTATTTTGGACAAAATTTGGCAGAGAAGTTTCCCAAATTAATGATAATGAATCAAGACTCAAATTTAATTAAAGAGTGAATTGACGTAAAGATGTCTATCGACAAGAAAGAACTGGTACGCCGTGTGTCCCAACGAGTGTGCAAAGAAACTGGCATTGTGGAAGAAGTTATTGATGCAACGCTTGAAGAAATTTATGAATCGCTCAAACAGGGAGACAGTGTTTCCTTACGAAACTTTGGAACTTTTTATATAAGAGTAGAACGAGAAAGTTGGGTTTTTAAATTCAATCCCTCCCAACGGTTACGTAAGTTGTTTGGCTGGTCGTCTACTTACAAGGCGTAAGAGTAGTGAGGCTTTTTGACTGGAAGCAACGGCTGCGAAAAGGAATTAAATAAAAGCACTAAGTTGAGTTCTTGAGACACTCAAATCAAACTCTAAGGAAATGTACTTTCAACTCAACTGTTGCTCTAGGGCTTATTAATTATTTTTAAATTCACAATCATCTTTGTATAATTACTACAAAATTTGTATATAAATTGAGTAGAATTTGAACTTGATTTAAGTTATACCATTTATTTGTGAAGATGCGTTTATAGGACTTACCCAAAACTACATAGGTTCTGGGGCAATACCCTTTGCTTCTTTACGAGAGGCTGCGCCCTAAGCGTAGCTATGCCATAGGCTTTACGCAACGCTAGCGCGAACGGGAAGCCTTCGGCTACATGAATTGCCCCTACGTGAATAAAGCGCAGCCTCACATAGAATTGATATTAGGTAATAAAAACATCTAGCTCAATTAGATGCTTGGGTTTATTATTTTCTAGGAGTTGTCGCTATGAAAAATGCCTCCGACGCATCCTTGCGAACGCAAAACTGAACTACCGCCCCCAAGCATCCGACACCAGCATCGAAGCTGATATCTACCTGTTTGCCCGATTGCGCCAACTATCGTTCAAACAACGGGTAGAAATGTTCGCCACTTTTTTGTAAATGATAATCTCATGAATCAAAATAGCTTTGAATCCGTTAATCCTAATGATATAGATGAACTAAGTCCCTCTATTTTGCTGGAAATACAAGATAATGTTAGACAAGTTATAAGCGATAAATTACCGCAACATTTACAAGGTGAAAAGACATTATCTGCATCAGAAGCGTCAGAGGCGACAGATAATTCTG
The DNA here is from genome assembly GCA_050633005.1 of Trichormus sp. Taxonomy (GTDB): domain Bacteria; phylum Cyanobacteriota; class Cyanobacteriia; order Cyanobacteriales; family Nostocaceae; genus Trichormus. Next base: position 3,295 of record JBODRP010000139.1, read on the forward strand.
ACTTGTTTGAAGCTATTTTTAATGAAGTATTGTATCGAACTATTTCTTCGATAGTTTCAGGAAAACATAAAATTGATGAAAATAATCTGCAAAATTCCTATAATATAGTAAATAACAATCTTCAAGGCTATAGAGACAGCCACCAAAACTCATTATTTAAATCACAGCCATTTGAGGCTATTCCTACAGCAGCACTTATGCTTTCAAGCATTAACTCTCAAATCAAGAAAGAAGAGTCGTGGCAAAAAAATGAAGAAGGGATAGCAGTTGCACAACACAAAGCTAAAGGCAATCCCCAAAATTATATTGAGCATTATATTAGTACCCCTGGTGATATAACATTACTTCCTTGGAATGAAGCCCAACAGATTATCGATAAATTTGGGTTTACTAGTGCCAAGCTGCATTTAATATTGGCTGCCTATACAATGGAGCAGGAAAAACCTTGGGAGAGTTTATTTACTGTAAAAGGCAGTGATTTGATAGAAAAAATTGGTTGGGATAAGCGAACTGATTTACCTAAATGTCAAAAACTTTTAGAAATAGCAAAAACCGCATTTGCATTGGATTGTTTATTAGTTAAAACAGTATGGATAGAAGGGAGAAATAGAAAAGGTGGTATAAATGCTAGTACCCCTGTTGGTCGCATGTGGAACATCACGATTGTGCCATATGGTCAGGTAAATACATCTGGAAAAATAGAAGAGCCTGATGAAGTTCAGATAATTGTTCAACCTGGTACTTGGACTAAATACTTTTTAAACAAAGCGGGAGCCGAATCGCGGGAAGCTTTATATCAGTTTGGCTACTTAGCCCAGAATGTCTTAAAAATTGACCCATATCATGAAGAACTCACGCTAAGGTTGGCTATATATTTGACATTGGATAGTCGGGTTCGTCTTGATGGAAGCTACAAGGTACAGGAGCTAATAGAAATTGTATTGCCCAAAACAGAAATAGATAAAGCTTCATGCGATCGCTTCAAAGCTTTTAGCCTGAAGCAGCGCTGGGATAATGCTTTAAAGCACTTGCTCAACAAGCTGAACTGGCAAATTGCGTTTGATCCAGAAACATACCCCGAATGGCTAAGACCAGAATACACGCAGAAACAGCCAAAAGGCTACTTTAAAAAACTACTGGATGCCAAGCTTACCATCAAACCCCCACATCCTATTCCTGAACTAATAGCATCCAAAGTTAAGCCAAAGGTACAACAATTACAGCCTAAAGCGAAGGATACAACGCCAGAGGACATTAAATTGACTGGCTGCCAAGTGAGGGAAGCGCGTATTGCTAAAGGGTGGCCACAGACTAAATTAGCTGGTTTTTTGGGTGTATCCCAAAAGTTCATCTCACTAGTTGAAAGAGGCGAACGCCCCCTCAGCCCACAACAAGCCGCCTATGTCCGCATCCTCTTAGATATCAAAATTTAAGTATTAATACTTAAAATGTCTTGACCACCAGCTGACTATCAACTTCAGGCGGCTGGTTTTTGTTCTAGTTTAGTTCTAGGAAAAATTTAGTTCTAGAGAAAAAAGTTGAAAAAATTGGCTTCAAAGCTTTGTCCTGTGTAGCTTTGAGCTTTAGAACAAAAACTCTAGTATCCCCTAACAAAAACTCTAGTATCCCCTAACAAACTGGCGCTATAACCCTTACTAAATAAGGGTTTTTTTCTTCGGAGAAGATAGATCAGTTTTCAAACATTGTTCTTGCGGATATGGCATGATCTTGCAATAGTACTTATACGACTGTCTGCTGAGGGGGTAAATCACGCAAAAGAAGCGCTTTTTTGCGTACTTGCCAAATATGAAGCATTTGGCAACGTCGGTGGCAGCGTGAGATGCTCACAAACAAAGGACTGCATTTACCAAGGAATTTTGTCTATGGATTTAAAGATTAAATTGCCGGATTTACTCAATCAACTTTTGTCAGGGGAGTGCCGCAACTTCCAAAAAAAAAAGTTGGGTAGTCCGCTAGGTGCTTGGTTTCAACAAAGACTCATAGCCTAAGCATGAAAGCCTAAGAATGAAGACCGCGAGATGATTTCCAGTCATCTCAACACACTAGAGAGCTATCCAACTCCCAAGTAAGAAGTTAAAAAGAAAAAGAATTTTAAGTTTGATTTCATTCTAGGCTATAAGCCTCTTGTTGACCAACTAGGCATTAAACCGAGATAGATGTAAAAACCTGCAATTTGGGTCTGAAACCCTTGTGCTACTTTCATTTTGAGAAGAAAGCTAACTTTTTCAAGAACCGCAAACAAAGAAAAATCAGGCTTTTTTAAGCCCAACAGCAGTTTTTTACATACACAGAGGCTTGATGCCGACTAGCGGCTACCCGATGACCTTTATTGGTGCATCGAGGGAACGCCATTTATGTATCTGCCACAAAACTCAGACAATTTTGCTAAATCAAATCGGACGCATTTTTCCCAAACCAAAATCAAGCCCCACCAGCCAAAAGACCCAGTGGGGCAACGCTATGTAAAATATTTCTGGCATCCTTGGAGTGCCATAGTCGCCCCAGTACCCGCTTTCGTCTCCAAACCAGCGTGGCGTACTATCGACTATTACCTCCAGCCATCCCAGTTGTGGAAATTGCATCAAAACAGCCAGCAGCTAGTAGGCGTTCGTTTTGGTTCCAATACCCGTTATGCCATAATCGACCTCGATGCAGGTGGCGACTACCATAACCTAGAATCTATCAACCGCATCAAGTCCGCCCTCGAAGACATCGGCATAGTCGATATCATCATCCTCCAGTCCAGTCATAGCGGTGGCTATCACCTGATAATAACCTTTACCACCCTCCAGCCCACCTTCAACCTAGCCTGCGCCCTAGAATATGCCTTAAGAGACGCAGGATTTATCCCCCGCAAAGGGCATTTAGAAATCTTCCCTAACGTCAAACCCTACGGCGAAAACTGCATAATCAACTACAATGCCATCCGTTGCCCCATGCAACCAGGAAGCGGTGCGTTATTGCTAGATGATGACCTGCAACCAATCAGCGACTCAGTTTCCGTTTTTCTCGATTATTGCGATCGCGCCGCAGTCCGTCAAGATTTAACCCGACTCAAACGCGCCATCAAAAAAGCCAGAAAGCGTCACAACCGAGAACTGTATCGCAAAAAAGCATCCGCCAACGTAGAGGAATGGCGTGCCAACTGGGAAGAAATCATCACCACAGGCTGGACGGGACAAGGACAAACAAACACCCTGCTACAAATCCTTGTAGGCTACGGAATCGTCTTTTTGGACTTAAAGGGCGAAGCATTAGTTAAATACGCCGTAGAGACCGCCACAGCCGCCCCTGGATACACGCAATATTGCCGCCACCAACACGAAATAAAAACCAGGGTAATACATTGGATAGAATGCACAATTCGACACAAATGGTACACCCCCTATGCCAGTTATCCCGAACGCCTGTTGGGGACATTTGCCAACACCTTTGCCGAAGCGATATCCGGCAAAGAAGTAAGCTACGCTCTGATAAACGGCATAATCAAACCCAAAGACAACATCATCCCCTTTGATCGTCGCCAAGCTTTAAACCAGCAACGCAGCCTAGAAGCCCAAAGAAGGATTCGGTGGGCAGTGAATGCCTTGGAATGGGGTACAGGCTTACCAGAGGGCATAACCGACCGTACAAAAGCCATAAGCAATGAATATAAGCAACGTTTTCACAAAACCCTCTCTCAAGAGACACTGCGGAAACATCTACATCTGTGGCATCCCAAATGGTACATAACTGACCCTTGGGCAGAAAATAGCTCAAACCCTTGCCAGATAAGCAAAGACGGGCTTTTTGATAAAATATATAGCCCTGAAAAAAATCAAAATGCCCAAAATCCTTACCAGATGGACATCAACGGGCATTTTCCCTATATGAAGGTTTTGTGTTTACCTCCTGCTGCTCCAGCCCTTGGGGGGCTGGAGTCAGCAGACGTAGTTGAACAACCTGACGTTTCTCAGGAACACTCAGCTGTCATCCGGCCTGTGGAAAATCTGGAATTCATAAATTCTTCTAATACTGCCGAAATTAATTCAAATAAAACCAGCAATCAATTAGATAATTCAGTTCATACAAATATTTTACAATCAAATCAATTCAGTTCTCATCAGGATTTTATATACCTCTGTAGCTCCGGCACGTCATTAAAAGTTGATAATCAAAACTTATCTAACACGGAGGATAACGCGTTGGGTGTAGTTTCGATACCTGCTGCGGTTGCACCAAAACCACAACAGGAAATTGCTAACAACGGGTTGCAGAGAGCATCCGAGGGTAATTCAACAGCCGCTAGAGTGACAGCAGAATCATCACTCCAAAGTGCCAACAACGGCTTGCAGGGCGTATCTGTTGGCGGAGAGGCTGCTGATGTTTCCTACCGCATTGAGGAACTCAAGCGAGTGACAAAACTACGGCTAATGGCTTTAACCCAAGCTAGGGCTAAGGTGCGCCAATACTGCGTAATCACGGGACATATTCTCAGCACTCAGGAACGCGATCGCTTAGAGCAACGTGCCAAAATGCAATTCTACCTCGATTCGGGATGCTCTGTGCTGGTAGCAGAAGCCGAAGCGTGGGCAGCCGTGAATCCAGGTTGTCTGCCGTTTAGCTTAGGGTGAGCTTTTGCGGAACCTGCCAATGAGTGATAGTTCCGTTACAGGAAGGCGGGGGGAGAGCCTCTCCTTCAAAGGGTGGGATGAATTAAATAAAGGAGGATTTTTAACTGAAAAACTTATTGAATTGGTTCAAAAAACCCTTCCTTAATCATTGATTCGAGAGTCAGTTTATCTACTACGGATTCGATTACCCATCCCATACCTTCATATCTTCCCTGACGGTAGCATTCTTGCTTAATTTCTTCTCGCCGCTCCTGTTGTTTTCTACTCATTTCTTCTGGTCCTAGATTATGTCTTAAAAACTTACTTGTGACTTCAAAACTGATGAAATTAGTGAGTGCGAATAGGCACTCATCCAATGTTCCTTCTTCTAGAAAATCATCATCAGATTCTTTGGCATCGACTAATACCCAAGCTTCCCAATGGTCGCTTAACTCAAATATTCCTTGTCGATAGTAAATTGACTTATTTTGCTTGGAATGAGTTTGACGTTTTGAGTTTAGTTGAATGACTTCGGATAAAGGTCTTTTTCTACCCATAAATAATACCTTAATTAGAAAATTTTTCTTCCGATTACAGATATTGAAATAATCTGTTTAATTCCATTCATGTTGAAAATTTTCAACTCTTTATCTCAATTAAAAATAGTTCATCATCTGCGATTGTTCTAATATATATTCTTTGAGTCTTTCCCATCCCCATTGTTTAGCTACTCGTAGCGATAGCCGATTGCGAGTACTAAATATAATGAAGATTTCGCCCGCATCGTTTTCATTAATATCAACAACCCACTGGTTTCTAAAATCGTATCCCCAATGAAGCGCAGCATCTTGCCACCATTGGTCGCATGGGTTCTTGAAATTGGGATTCTCTAAGTAATGGTCTTGCCAGTTATAGGGTTTCCACTGTTCTTGAAGTGCTTTGATTAAAAATGCATTTGGATGCTCGAATTCTTCCGAGTTGGCTTGCTTCCAATACCAATAGGCGATTGTGGCACGCAGTGCGTCTTCCATCCCTACAATCGATTTGAGGATAATTTCTTGTACATCTTCCCGGTAGAAATCTATACCAATATGAGCAAGCGCATACTTGTACTGGTTGAAGATTTCATCTTTAGCTTCGAGTTCGTCGTCATCATATAAATATGCAGTATTGAACGACTTAATACGCAGCATTTTGGCTGGTGGGCAATGAAATGTAACTCTCTAATTTTAGTGGTAAATGAATCCCAAGCGATGCCTAGATTGCGAAGTACATTAACGATACCTTGCAAAGCGGGGAAATTTCCAACACCAAGTTCTAGAATAAAAGTGCAGTCAAGCGAGCTTGTAAAATGCCTTCCCCGTTCCCCGGTATGGACCCATATCTTGAAGGCTACCTGTGGAGTGACGTACACAATGCCCTTGCTAGTAAAATTCGTACCTTCCTCGTCCCACAGCTGCGTCCCAAATATGCCGCACGACTGGAAGTATATGTTGTGGAAGATATTTCCCCTGCAAGTGAAATTGGCATTTTGTACCCAGATGTCGAGGTATTGCAGATAAGACAACGCCGCGACGTAACTCCGACTACCCCCACATCGAATATTGCCACAACCCCCGCACCACTAACGCTTCCAGTTATCCAACCAGTCGAAGTCCGCATCCCCACAGTCGAAATTCGGGATACTGCCAATAACGTACTGGTAAGCTGTATCGAAATTCTCTCCCCCGTAAACAAACGCGAACCAGGTATTACAGACTACCGTAAGAAACGCCAGCGTTTATATAATGCCAACGTCCATCTAATTGAAATAGACTTGCTGCGCCGGGGAAATCGACCATTTAACCACCCCCGCCTTCCAGATGTTCCCTACTTGATCACCTTAACGCGGGCTGGGTCTGGAGTAATTGATCTGTGGCCTGTGACGTTACAAGATACTCTCCCGACAATACCCGTTCCCCTGCGCGAAGGCGACCCCGATGCAGTACTGGAGTTGCAAGCCGTGCTGAATGCTATCTATGACGAAGCTGGGTATGATTTATCGATAGACTACACCCAACCTCCACCCCCACCAGTATTGAGTGATATGGATACTGAGTGGATGTATAAACGGCTGGGTAAATCTTCTTTGTAGCAGGTTGGGGTTGCTTCAATATTTAAGAAGCAACTTGTAATTCAGCATTAATACTTGCTGCTTGCCGTATTCCCTCTAAACGTTTGAGGTAAAATTCATCCATTTTGGCAATAAATTTACCATCAATAATTTCAACACCCAAGGCATCAGAAACTGCTAAAAAATCCAAGAATGTTGCATTTTGATAGTCTTTATCTTCAAATAATTTAATTTGTTCTTCCGTGTGTCCGCATAACGCTGCCAGTTCTTTTGGCGTGATTTTAAAAGCAATTCTGGCTTTAATTAATAAGTCGGATATTTTATTCATGCACTCCACTTGTAGAGTGATAGGTTCGTTGGGATTATGGGCGGCTAACATTTCATACTCAACAATTTCATCCACAAGTTTCTGCCGCAACGCATCGTTAGAATCTTGAATTAACTGCCAGCCATCCGGGTCTTTTAATCGCTTTTCTTCATTCGCCCTTAATTTCCGGTTGGCTTCAGCAAACTTTTCTGCCCATTCCTGGGAATATGCCAGTTGTTTATCATCTTTAATCATGGCTCCCACTCCAATAAATTAATAGCTACAATACCCTTACGATTTTGTTTTCTATCGCGCTGAAAAAACTCTATTGATATTGTAGACTCATCCACGGGTTGGTCGGATGGATAAATTTCCCCTTTATACTTAGCTTTCTGTGCTGCACTGTCATAATATTTTAATATTAGTGGTGCATTTTGTCTGAGGTAATCTATATTTACATCGTCTCTGTCCCAGCAACAATCAAAATCTCCTGGGTCGATTTTATTTGTCACAAAACTGCCATTGATGTAAATTGTACGGCATTCTGCTGCTTTTAGTTGTTTCATTAACTCTTCTAAACCTGAAATCATTTTGGCTCTTTTAGGTGTGTACCCAAACCTCTCTTTAAACTCCTGCCACTCGCCAAAATGTACCCCTGGTGGTAGATTACCGTTTTCATCAAACTCAGGAATCATTCTTAATAAATAGCACCAATTTTACTGATTTTAAAAGCATACCACTAAAGCCCATATATACGGTGAATTTTAAATCAATTTAATTAAAAAAAAGTTTCAAATTGTGGCATTAAGGCTGTTTTAAATGAAAATTAAAATTACTGAATTTAGGATTTTAATTTAATGGAAAATCACATCTATTTCCGGATGATAATGGGTTTTTTGACTTTATTTTTTGAGATTAAAAATTAGCATTGAGGATTGTTTAAATATATAGTCCAGTTCTAGAAAACTCCTATTTGATTTGGGAAAAACCAAGGTGACTATAAGCTTGCTATACAAAGGTTTCTTTCTCAGTATACTTAGCAATATTCAAGTAGATTCCTATATCTCTGCTAAAGAGACTTCCTGATGTTTATTTTTCAATTGTTGAATTACAGGTATGAGTTTTTGTAATTGTGTTATATCTTCATCACCCAGTTGTGGTGGTTCTACGGGTTGCCATTCTTCTGAGGTATAGGAAGCTTTCATCACCTGAATACCATCACTGTTACGTATCAGGGTTAGTTGGTTATTTTCAATTGTTGCCGAGTATCTATTACCTTTCAATGCTGTACTATTAAGTACCAAGAGATATTCCGCAACGATGGGAGCAATTTCTCGCATCCGAGCAATTTGTTCTGGGATATCGGGCTGTTGCTCAGTTGGTTTATCTTGTGGGAGTGCGGATGGTTCTGCTGCAACGCCAAGAAGAATTTCGTTATCGTCTCTAACAGTTATAAGTGCTGGTACTTCTTTAAATTCTTGGTTTTGCGTCGTTTCAACTGTTGTAGGGAATGAGGGAGGCGACACTACCACAGTTTGTTTTTTAGCGAACGGTTCATTTGCTATTGTGGGAACTTCTTCAAGTACTGGCTCCAAGTTTGCTGTTGAATTATCTTGTCTACTTAATACTTCGATAGTTGCTGTTTTTTCTGATGCTTCATCCGATGAAGAATCTTGTTTAAAATTCCACTCAATCCAACTTTCCAGATAATTAATTCGCTTATCGTCAATTGTTCGCCCTCGCTTAAAACTTTCAATTAGCGACTCAATTGGATATCGATATTCTTCTTGATAGCTAACTTTTAAATGTTCCCGGATGCCAACATGAGTATATAATTTACCCAAATCACCACCTTTAAACGGCTGTCCATCCAAGCAGTAGCTTATCCCCTTGAGCTTACCAGTACGGGTAAACTTGCAATCTACTTGGATATTTTCTTTTAACAATCGGGCTACAAATACTGGCATTGCAGGTTTATCTACTGCGGCTTGTTCAATCTGCTTTTGCAACCGTTCAACTATATTTTGGTTTCCAGATTCTTCTGCTTGTTGTACGTGTTTAGGGTAAGCCTTTTTCTTATCGACTTCCCAACTGGACGGTTGAATAATTAAATCGTAATTTTTTTCTATTTGACGCAAGATTTTTTCTGTACGGTAATAGTCTAAATAATCGTCATTGCACTCGCCATCGTAGGATACCCGGTTAATTACCATATGTGCGTGGGGTCGCACTTGCCCGTCATATTCCGCATCGTTATGCTGCACCAGAATAAATTGGTTGTTCGACAGTTTCAACCCCTCTCGTAAATCTTCCGCTATTTGGCATAATTCCCACTCGTCCAGGCTTCTATCACCGGGGGCCGGACTAAACGATAGGTGCAGTACGGGTTTTTGGACTCTGGGGTTTTTATTGGCAAAGGAGCGAAACTCCCAAGCAAGTTGGGCGGGTGTTTCTCCTGCCATATTAGTATTGATCAGCCGCGCCGAAGTTTTGCCGAGGACGTAGGCTACACAACCGTAAAAGCCATTTCCCTTGGTGATGTTGCCAATCACTTGTTCTCCAGGGGGAAAGCAACTACTTGGTCAGGTTGTTCCGGTTGTTCGGGTTGGTTAGCCACAGGTGCAGATTGTTCTGAGGAGGATGGTAGTTCAGGGTTTTCCGGCATTCCCAGTAATATCTGCTTTATTTCTAGCAGTAATGGTTTGAGGGCTTCAATTTCAGGGCGAGGGTCAACTGCGATCGCTTCTCCTAACTTAACGGCGCGGTTGATGGCATAGGCAATTTGGTTGATGTTATTGCCAATTCGACCCAGTTCTACGTATGTCGCTTCGTTGATGGCGGGTACTGGGGGAGCAATGTAGATGCGATCTCGCTCAACACAGTAGCGGATAAATTTGGAGAGATTTTTCCCCATACGGGGCGTGAGTAGCAATGGAACAGAAAACCGGGATAAGAAAAAAAGTGGAAAAAA
>JBODRP010000140.1:0-13280 GCA_050633005.1 Trichormus sp.
TCTGCCCTTGCTGTCTCTCCTGGACGGAGAGGAATGCACTTATTATCACTCTTAATACAATGTTGTTTAAGAGCAATTTCTAAGTTATAAGCTGCAACTTTACCATTAGCAGTATCCACTTCTATAGTAGTGGGAGAAATATCAATTAATTCTCCTTCTACTACACCATGCTTTTGAAAAGGATAAGCATCAAACTTGAGTTTAACTGGTAATCCTTTCCGCAAAGAACCACTTTCTGTAGTTGGCATTTGCGCCCGAATTATTAACGCTGAACCAACAGGCGCGATTTCTGCCACCATTGTTCCCGGTTCAACTACAGCACCAGCTTTGGTAATAGGTAATTGAAATATACTTCCGCTCTCTGGTGCTTTTAATTCCCGTTGTGCTAATTGAATATTTAAGCTTTCAATCTGTCTTTGAGTCTGGGAAATTTCTGCATTGAGTGTGGTAATTTCTGTTTGAAGATTCTTTTGCTGTTCCTCAATGCGTAACAAAGCTAACTGAGCCGAACGAGTTAAGGTTTGATAACTGCGTTGTTGTTCATTCAGGCGTAGTTGTGCTTGGGTAATATCTGCTTTTCCTTGTTTGACAATTCGCTCATAACTACTCTGCTGTTCTGCTACACGTAGCTTGGCTTGTTGAATATCTGACTGACTTTGTTCAAACAATTTTTGCTTTTCTTTCGCTAGTTCTTGCTTCTCTACAAAATTAATTTCTGGGATGACTCCTTCTTGATAGAGTTTACGATATCTGGCTTGTTCTTGTTGTGCGATCGCTAAACTACTGGCAATTAAACTACTGGCAGTTTTACTATGTTCTAAATTTTGTTTTGCCTGATTTACTTGAGCCATTTTTTCAGATTTTTGTAACTCATAAGCATTAGTTAAAGCAATTGAATTTTGTTTAGCTTGGTCAATTTGTGATTGTTTTTCTAATGCTTGAGATTGATTTTGTTGCTGCTGAGTAGTGAAAGCTACGACTAATTGATTTTGAGAAGACTTTAACTGCGATCGCCTGTTTAATTGTCCCTCTAATTTATCTTGTATTTGTCGTAATTCTGCTTGAATTAAATCTGTATCTAACAACAGTAAAGTCTGTCCTTTATTAACTACTTCACCCTCTCTGACTCGGATTTCTTTCACAGTCCCAGAAACCGCACTATCTAACCTAATTGTTTTACCTTGAGGTTCAATTCTACCCGCAGCCGTTCCTGTTTCATCCACCTGAGATAACATCGCCCAAGGTAAAACTACGGACACAAACACCACCAAAAAATACAGTAAACCCCTAGTCCAAACCTGCGGTACACTATCCAATAAATCCTTAGTAGCAAAAGACCAATCTGTATTAGTCTCCACTATCGATGGAGATATTACCTCTTCCTGCTCAACTTCTTTTGTCACCCTACCATTCCATAAATTCGTCATAATCCCTCCTAAAAAACTCTCTGCCCCTGCCCCCTGCTCCCTGCCCCTTACTCCTGCCCTCCAAATTGCTGCTGATTAAGATAGAAATAATGTCCACGCTTCGCCATCAACTCCTCATGATTACCACTTTCAATCAATACACCTCTATCTAGAACCAAAATCAAATCTGCATTTTTGATAGTAGATAGACGATGGGCAATTACTAAAGATGTTCTTCCCTGAAGAATAGTTTTCAGATTTTGTTGAATAATCCTCTCTGACTCAGTATCAAGATGGGAAGTAGCTTCATCTAAAATCAACAGTCGAGGATTGCCTAACAAAGCCCGTGCGATCGCAATTCTTTGCCTTTGCCCACCAGATAATAACCCACCCCCTTCACCAATTTGAGTTTCATAACCCATAGGTAACTTTTGAATAAATTCATCAGCACCAGCTAATTTAGCAGCCTCCATAATCTCAGCTAAAGTTGCTTGAGGATGTGCCAAACTAATATTTTCTCGGATGGTATTTCCAAACAAAAAAGTATCTTGATCAACTACTCCCACCTGCTGACGTAGAGAATGTAAAGAGATATTAGTCATATCATGACCATCAATTAAAATTCTGCCATCTGTAGGTGGATACAAACCTAAAACCAACTTAGAAATCGTCGTTTTCCCTGAACCACTACGCCCTACCAAAGCAGCCATCTGTCCTGGCTTAATTGTGAAACTCAGATTTTCTAAAATATTTAGATCGCTTTCTGTATGATAACGAAATGTGACACTTTCAAAGCAAATTTTACCTTTAATTATCGGTAAATTTTGCTTTATTTCTATTCTTAAATCCTCTTCTAACTCTGTGTCTAATACATCATTAATGCGTTCAGCAGCAATAATCACTTCCTGTAACTCATTCCACAGCACAGTTAATCTTTGAAAAGGGCGAATAATATTACCCAGCAACATATTAAATGCTACTAATTGCCCAATGGTTAATTGCTGTTCAATGACTAAATATGCTCCATACCACAATAAGGCAGTAGATACAACAGCTTCAATCGTATTACTAAAAATTTGCAATCGATTACCAATCATTTGTCCAGAAAAACTGGTTTTGACTGACTTTTGTAATAACTCTTCCCAATGCCAACGCACAGTTTGCTCTACTGCTGTAGATTTGACTGTACTTATACCAGTCAGTGCCTCAATTAAATAACTACTTTCTTTCGCTACAGCCTGAAATATTTCTCTAGAAATCCTTTGTAAAAATGGCGTAGCTATCAACGCTAACAAAAAAAATGGCGGCACAATTATCAAAGATAGCAAAGCCATCCGCCAACTGTACCAAAACATTAATCCTAGATAAATCACAACAGTAATTAAATCGAGTACAATTGATAATGCCTCCCCAGAAAGAAATCTTTTGATTTTACTGTTTTCTTGTAAACGAGAAATAATATCTCCTACATAACGGGTTTCAAAAAAACTCAAACGTAGCTGCAAAACGTGCCGAATAAATGCTACTACCAACGCAACATCTATCCTATTAGCAGTGTGGTCTAGAAGATATTGCCTTAAGCCAGTTATGGCTACACGAAAGAGGCTAAAAATCATCAAACCCAACCCTACTGCCGTTAAGGTGAGTTGCGAACCTTGTACTACTACACTATCTAAAAGTAACTGGGTAAATAACGGGGTAATTAGTCCAAATATCTGAATAAAAATCGAAGCAATAAATACTTCCAAAATCACCACAGAATGGGGCTTGACTAACTCAAAAAATTGCCAGAATGGTGTGGTAATTTCTTGAGCATCTTTAAATAAAGCTGTCGGTTCTAATAACAGTGCATAACCAGTCCAGTCTGCTTGAAATTGCCGATGTGTCAGAGTGCGCTGACCAATAGCAGGATCAGCAACAATTACGTGTTTACTGTTAATTTCATAAACAACGATATAATGCTTCCCTTCCCAATGGACAATAGCAGGTAGTTTTTGCTTCGCCAATTGATTAAAACTAGCTTTCACAGGCCTAGTATTCAACCCTAAAGTTTCCGCCGCTACTGTTAACCCGCGCAGAGATGCCCCATTCCGGTCAACATTAGCAATATCTCGCAAGCGGTTCACACTAAATTGCTTTCCCCAATAACGCGCCACCATTACTAAACAAGCTGCACCACAGTCAGAAGCACTCTGTTGGGCAAAAAAAGGAAAGCGTCGAGTGACTCGTTGTAATAGATGACGAACTCTTTCCGTAGGAGTTGGAAAGTAAGCCTTGTTAATTTTTTTCTCTGGCTTACTTTTAGTTAAAGATGGTATTGGTGTGGGTAATACTTTCTGTTGTTCTTCTTCGTTAGACTTCAGTAAAAGAGAATTTACAGCTTTGGCTTGAGTTATTAAATATTGATTTATTTCGGGATATTTCGCCATCAAATGAGCAACAATTTCACCCGGAATCAAACACAGGTGGAGATTTTTACTAGCCCTAGCTGTGTAAGGCATCAAGTTGTCATTAGGAAACAAGGTAAAATGTCCAAATACTTCTCCAACTTCTAAGGTATTAATTAATTCCCCTGTCTCATCTAATAACCTCACTTTGCCCGATAAAACTATATAAAGACCACTTTCAACCCCACTTACTGGAAAAAATTTTCCTATTGTCGGTTCTAAATATTGAAATTTCTGTTCATAGGTTTCTAATTCTACTTCTGAAATAGGATAACCAAGGGTATTTCTCAGCAGTTCTAGAGAAACGCTGGTCATAGATGAATTTTGCACCATACAGTTAGGATTTAAGTAGAACGATTTGAAAACAGGAAAATATGGGAAGTAATCTAAGAAGATTGGCCTTTAGTTTCTAATAAGGGCTGAAATCCTTACTACAAACCTTTGATTATTTACGCCGTTCTACTTAGTCTCGAATTTTATGAAGTGAATTGGTAAGATTTCACTGGTATCTAGAAGATTTTCAGAGGAGATATCTGTAATGAAAATTTGTGAACTTTGAGCTTTTTGTATTGTGTTACCTGGTAGATTTGGAGTTTTAGGTTTTGTCGATAATCCCATTTGTTTGAGTAAGCGTTTGATATGACAATCACTGACTTTCACTCCAAATTCTTGGGCTAAATGTTTGTTTAACCAGTTCGCTGTCCAACGTCGAAAAGCATAACCATAATCACGAGGATCAGCGTTTACTAACTCTTTTAAACGTTCTAGATATTCTTCATTAACAGCTTTAGGACGACCAATTCGTGAACTTTCCCATTGGTGCGCCATACCACTACGAGCAATATGTATCCAATGTCTTGCTGTAGCCGCACAGCATCCTAATGTACGACAAATTTCTGTTTGTGATTTTCCTTCATCAGCCAGCAACATAATTTGGATACGCTGGCGATATAACTCAGGTAAATCTTCTTCCAGATTTTTTAACAATAGCTTGCGTTGAAATGGAGTTAAAAATTTACCAGACATACTTTAGCCAAAAAAATTGGATGTTATTTCTAGTTATCAGTAGTTATGCGAGGATTTACGCAAATCGCAATGAAAATTAAAGCTTGTTGAGGATGTTTTACTCCACTACGGGCGATAATCTACAAAACGCTTTATAAACGTGTAAAACCTTGTATAAACACGCTAGATGAATATTATGGTCGTAATGACGCAAAAAATAGGTTATTGTTGCCTAAATTTGCGATTATTACTGACTAGAAGCAATTTTTATTTACCATAAGATGGCATCAAAGGATCGATAAACTCCACAATACAGAGTAAAAAAACTGTAGCAATTTTGCATTGGTCTTTTCTGCTCATCAAAATGCACTATTCATCGCTGTGTAGTACATAATTATGTAATAAATATTGCAGAAAACTGCATTATGAATAATGCTCATAGATTTAGGTAGGTATAGCCTGAGAGGCGCAATTAGGGACTTCCAGATAAAAAAATATCCAAAATGTAGAGTGCGTCAGTATGAATAATCTCTTGGTATAGTTAGGTTTTCTCGCACTGACGCACCCTACTAAGCTGTTTATTTGGGATAATTTATTTTTTGGTGTTCCCTTATTTTTATCTTTTATGGTGTGTAATAGTATCTTTCTAATGTAATAGTGTACTTAGATTTCTAAGTACAGCAAGGCTGGCAATGCTATCGATTTAACTTATGCACAGGAAAAATAGTACTAAATTAGTATATTTAATCAGTACTAAATATGTGCAATTAAATCTCATCACTATTTAAAAAATCGTGATAAACCATCTTTGTAATTCGTAATTCGTAATGGACTTCTCTCCGAGACGCTACGCGAACGTCCCGCTACGCTAACGTAATTCGTAATGGACTGCGTTCCGCTACGCTCTAAGCGCAGCCATGCCGCAGGCTTTACGTAATTCTTAATAACCTGCGGCTAGGGTTCGGCTAAGTAATACCCTATGGGAAGCTAACTACGTAATTAATAAAGTGATTTAGGATCTAAGTATTGAGTTTTGAATGTATTCCTGGATTTTAAAGAATTGATATCTTTACTTCCATTGATTGTTAAATGCTAGATCAAATTTCTTCTATTCCCAATTTTTTATATTCCATACCGCAGCATGATCTCAATTAGAGATAATCGAGTTAAGCTAGATCATGTCACTATTATTTTCAGGATTTTTTGTAACTTAAATAACAAAAAATATGATATTTTGATCAAAGCTTTTGGTGCGTTACGGCTTACGCCTAATACACCCTACATCTACTAAAAATTTTTTCCTAAATTCAATCGGCTTCCTATAGTCAATTTGGGTAGATAGATGTGGATAATTCTATATATTTTATTTAAGAATATTGCATTCTAAATTGAATGATAGAGGTAGCCTACAGCTTACACCCCAGACAACGTAACCTTCTGAAAACATCAGCCTCATGACTGATAACTGATAACTGATAACTGATTTAAAGAATACTCCCCATGAGTTACCGCGCATTACTACTAGTAAATCGTCATGCCCGTCAAGGACAAAAAGGTCTGGCGGAAGCAATTAGTTGTTTGCAAAAACTCGGCTTGGAATTAATTGAGGAGTCTACAGAAGATCCCAAACATTTGGCTGATATTATACATAAGTATAAACATCATGTAAATTTAGTCATAGTGGGTGGTGGTGATGGGACTCTCAATGCAGTAGTAGATGCTTTAGTAGAAACTCAGTTACCTTTGGGAATATTACCTTTAGGAACTGCTAATGATTTAGCTAGGACGTTGGGAATTTCTAATTCTCTACCAGAAGCTTGTAAAACAATTGCCTCTGGGGAATTACGGCGGGTTGATTTAGGATGGGTTAATGGTAAACACTTTTTTAATGTTGCTAGTTTAGGAATAAGTGTAAAAATTACTCAAAAATTGACCAAAGAATTTAAACGACGCTGGGGAATTTTCGCTTATGCTGCTACAGCATTACAAGTAATTTGGGAATCTCGACCTTTTAGCGCAGAAATTCGGGTTAAGGATAGATGTTTTCGCGTCAAAACTGTGCAAATTGCTGTAGGTAATGGTCGTTACTATGGGGGTGGGATGGCTATAGTTCACGATGCTAAAATTGATGACCAAAGGCTAGACCTTTATAGTTTAGAAATTAAACGGTGGTGGGAAATAATTCCTTTATTACCTGCTATGCGAAAAGGTAGACATATTCATCGGCAAAATGTCCGCGCTTTACATGGACAAGAGATGGAAGTATATACACGTAAAGCGCGTCCGATTAACACTGATGGAGAAATTACTACATATACTCCTGCCAAGTTCCGTGTTATCCCTAAAGCTGTAGCTGTTTTTGTACCACCAGTTTAGGGTGTGGGGTTGAACAGGGTGTAGGGTGTAGGGAACAATTGGATGGGGATACCCTGCGGAAAGCAAGCTACAAAGTCCAACCTGCTTGTTGTCTGTTGACTGATGACTATCTCTGCGATGGATAGGAAAGAGATAATCTGATATGGTGAGAAATAATAAAAGACGATAATGGGTGCTTTGTTAACTTAATTCTTTTGTAGCGAACTTATAGTGGGGTATTGTGGCAACTCACATCAACTCACGGCAATTTCATGTGAGATTTTCTCAAGAGATTAAATTACTGCTAGAAAGATTAGCCGAACAGCATTTGAGCCTCGGTGAAATTTTAGCGGAGACTTGTGAGCGTGGCTTTAGCTTAGTTATTGCTTTATTAGTTTTACCTTTTTTATTTCCTATGCCACCGGGTTTAGCAGGGCCTTTTGGTGCTGCGTGTTTAGTATTATCAGTACAGATGATACTTGGTAGGCGATCGCCTTGGCTACCAAAAAGAATCGCTCGCTATAAATTCCCTCGCCCTTTTGCCCAGTTAATCTTACAAAACCTCCGCCGTGTCACCAAAATATTAGAGAAAATTACTCGCCCTCGTTTGACTAAAATTGCCGAAAATCCTTTAACTTGGCGAGTCAATGGCTTGTGTATCTCTTGGCTGACACTGTTACTCATGTCACCAGTTCCGTTTACTAATCCCATTCCTACAGTTGGCATTTTACTCTTAGCAGTAGCCACGATTGAATCAGATGGGTTATTGATTTGCCTTAGTTATGGCATCACTGTTTTAATTACCATGCTATTTGGATTTATCGCTTATGCCTTGTGGTTAGCACCTAGTTTGATACCATTTTTGTTACCAAAATAAAAGCCCCAGCCAAAGACTAAAGGGCTTGCTTTTAATTAAGGTGCATCTACTAATTTATATATCCGTCTAGTTATTGGCAGCATCGGGAAAAAATATCAGCAATGCTCAAATATTTATTTATCTCCTATAGGTGTGCTAGTACATGTTGAGCCAAAAATTTTACTTACTTTAAAGGGATTTTTGCTGTTTGAAATACCTGTTCAGCTGTAAATTGCACTTCTGGTAATACAGAATCTGTAATTATTTCATCTCCCATGTAAGTCTGTGGTGCTGCGTCTGGATAAAACACAGTAATGCTTCTGGCTTTGCTGTCTAACACCCACACTCGCAGCACATTGGCATTTAGATAGTCTTGCGCTTTAGCTACCATTTGTCCAAAGGTTTGTCCAGGAGAGATAATTTCAATTACTAAATCTGGAGGTACAGAACAAACTCCCTCTTCGTCCCAGTCGGAGGGTAAACGCTCATTAGAAATGTACAATAAATCTGGTACGGGTAGCCAGTCTTTTCCTCGACGGGTTAATGCTACAGATAATTCTGGATAAACCTCTCCTTTGCCTTCACATGATTGTTCAATTAAATTAAGTAGGGCGCGAGTTAGTTTAGAGTGGTGTTTTTTCGGTGACATTTTAGGAATTGATTTACCATCAACAAGTTCGTAGGTGGTATCTCCCTCACCTGGGGCGAGATTTAAGAACTCTTGCAAAGTTAGTTGATTGTCAGCTTGGAGAAGCATAGCAAAAACCAGAGGGCGGCTAGTTAGATTTTAGCTAATTCGTAATTTGTAATTCGTAATTTACATTGCCTGTAAAACTTGGCGAATGATGTCTGTTGGTACTTCGTCGGTAATTGTGACTACACCCATTTGGGTGGGGAGAATAAACCGCACTTTACCATCTTTAACTTTTTTATCTAGTTGCAGTGCGTCAATAATGCCTTCAATATCTAAACCTTCTGGTAACTTTGTCGGTAAGCCTGCTTTTTGAATCAGGGCATTTTGACGTTCTGTGTCTTCCTGCTGCCACATTCCCAATTTCAGAGCAATTTGTCCGGCTGCTACCATGCCAATGGCTACAGCTTCACCGTGATTGACTAAACGATAACCTGTCAAGCTTTCTACTGCATGACCAATGGTGTGTCCGTAGTTCAAAATTGCCCTGAGTCCGCCTTCTTTCTCGTCTTTGCTGACAACTTCAGCTTTTGCTTGACAAGAACGGGTTAATATGGTATTGATTAATTCTGGTTTGATGTAGCGCAGTTGGTTGAGGTGTTTACTGGCTTCCATTTGGGCAAACAATTCAGCATCCCAAATCACACCGTACTTAATTACTTCTGCCATCCCTGCCCGAAATTCTCGCGTGGGAAGGGTTTTTAATACTTCTGGGTCAACTAATACTAAGCGCGGTTGGTGGAATGCGCCAATTAAGTTTTTTCCGTGGGGATGATTTACCCCTGTTTTACCGCCTATTGCTGAATCTACCATTGCTAGGAGAGTGGTAGGCACTTGTACAACATTAATTCCTCGTAGCCAACTCGCAGCTGCAAAGCCAGTCATATCACCAATTACGCCTCCTCCCAAAGCCACCATTGTAGAGGAACGCTCTAAGCGGTTTTCTAGGGCGATATCGTAAAGTTTTTGGATAGAGTTGAGGGTTTTGTAGCGTTCTCCGGCTGGGAGGCAATAACTAGCGACTTGAAACCCAGCAGATTCTAGAGATTTGATGCTTTTTTCGCCATAATGCTTAAATATAGTGGGATTAGAAACCAGCAATACTTTCTTGCCTAGCTTCAAATCAGCCATCCGTTGACCAAGTTGTGCTAAACTTCCAGGTGCGATCGCAATCTCATAGGACTGCTGTGGTAGATTCACATTAATTACAGAAGTCATTACCCAAACCCCAACAAATTCCGTGGGGTGTATTTTACCGCATTTTGGAACAGTGCTGTAATGAGTAATAAGTGATGAGTGATGAGTGATGAGTGATGAGTGATGAGTGATGAGTGATGAGTAATAAGTAATAAGTAATAAGTAATGAGTTTTGAGTTGTGTCAACTCCAGATTTCGGTTAAATCTAATACAAAACCCGGTAGAATATCCTCACCTGACAAACTCACAGGATGATTTAGCACTTCCACGTCTTGATTTGGGCGATAAATTTCTACTTGTTGATTTTTACGGTCAATTAACCAACCTAGACGCGCACCATTCTCTATGTATTCTCTCATCTTGGCACGTAACTTTTCTATAGAATCATTTTTAGACCGTAGTTCTAACACAAAGTCAGGACATATTGGGGCAAAGGTTTCCTGTTGTTCTATACTGAGAGCATCCCATCTATCTTGACGTATCCATGCAGCATCAGGAGAGCGGTCGCTGCCATTAGGTAGATGAAAACCACTTGAAGAATCAAATGCTACACCTAATTTAGTTTCACGATTCCACAGCCACAGTTGTCCAGCAATATCAAAATTTCTTTTACCAGTATCGCTCCCAGTTGGTGGCATGACAATCAACTCTCCCGTAGCAGTTCGTTCCAATTGTAAATCTCTGTTAGCCAATGCTAATTGCACAAACTGCTCATGAGAAACTATCAACGTCAGCGTAGGCGGAATATTAACCGCAAGAGTTGGGGATAAGTTAGTTGGTGTCAAGTCGCTTCGCTCCAATTCAAAATTCAAAATTCAAAATTCAAAATTAAATACCCCATGCCCAATGCCCAATTCCCCATGCCCAATGCCCAATGCCCAAAAATTAATGGTTCAATATAGTTAGTAAAGTATTGTGGAGAAAGATAAATGTTAGCAGTGGTATTTTATATCGTTTTCTTGGCTTTATTCATGGGCATAGCGGTGGGTTTGCTGTTCGGTCTGCGTTCTGCCAAGATCCTCTAAGAATTAAGGGTATGGGGGTATAGGGGTGTAGGGGTGGGGAAAGTGAGGAAGAATTTTAAACCCTTACACCCTTACACCCTTACACCCTTACACCCCTATTTGACTAGCTACCCTATTTAGTCTTTGGGAAGGGGGACGCATTTCTAAGCCGAGTAAGTTTAACATTTCTTGGTCTGCGTCGTAGTCTGGACACGGGGTGGTGACTGTTAACATCTTATTATCGTCGCTGGAAAAGATGGAGTTAGCCCCCGCCATGAAGCACAAAGCTTGTTCTACTTGAGACAGTCTCGCCCTACCTGCACTTAAGCGCACGTCGGAAGTAGGCATAACTATACGTGCTGTGGCTATCATTCTGACAACATCCCAAATGGGTACATCTGGTTGGTTTTCTAAAGGTGTACCTGGTACTTGGGAGAGAATGTTAATTGGTACTGATTCTGGGTGAGGATGGAGGTTGGCTAGGGTGTGTAACATGGAAACTCTATCCTCGACGGTTTCGCCTAAACCGAGGATACCGCCGGAACATACAGTAACATTAGTTTGGCGGACATTTTCAATGGTATTGAGGCGATCGCTATAAGTTCTACTAGTGATAATTGTGCTGTAATATTCTTCAGAAGTATCTAAGTTATGGTTGTAAGCATATAGCCCAGCTGTTTCTAATCGTTTGGCTTGGTCTGCTGTTAACATCCCCAGGGTACAGCAAACTTCTAAACCCATATCAGTTACATCTTTGACCATATCCAGGACTTTCTCAAATTGAGAATTGTCCCGCACTTCCCGCCAAGCTGCACCCATGCAAACACGACTCACACCTTTTTGTTTAGCGTTTTCGGCAATGTTAAGAACTGTTTCTTTATCTAAGAGTGCTTGCGGCTTCACCTCAGTTTGATAACGAGAAGATTGAGCGCAGTAACTACAATCCTCTGGACACCCACCGGTTTTAATGGAGATCAGTTTACATACTTGTATCTGTTTGGGGTCATGATATTGACGATGGATGCTAGCTGCTTGATAAATTAGCTCTAGCAATGGTGTATTATATATTCCCCGGATTTCTACTTCTTGCCAATCGTAGCGTATTCCCGACATTAGTATCCTTCTTCTAGACTGGAGTGAGTGATTAACATCTGTCTTTTTGTTATATCCCGTAATTTACATCTTTTGGAGCAGGCGACAAACTCAACCCCGTGCAGACTACTGCACCTATTATCCCCGACTAACATTTGATAGATGTGATTCATCAGGGTAAACAATAGCCAGAAAATTTCTGTAAATTTAGTCACAATATAAGTATTTCTGTACCCCTAAACCCCTAAACCCCTACACCCTTACACCCCTACACCCCTACACCCCTACACCCGTACACCCCTACAAAACAGCAAGATGAAATCAGAGCTACCGATAATTACTAGCGATCGCCTACTCTTACGACTAGGTATTAAAGAAGATATACCTGAAATTCTCAGATATTTCCTAGAAAATAAAGATTTTCTCACCCCATTTTATCCCACTTGGGCGGAACATTTCTTCACAGAAGAGTATTGGCAATATCAACTAGAAAATAATTTTTTAGAATTTATTCACGATCAATCTTTAAAGCTGTTTATTTTTCCTATACAACAACCAACTCAAGTTATAGGCACAATTAATTTTAATAACTTTATCAGAGGTGCTGCTCATTTTTGCCATGTGGGATATAGTCTAGCGGAAGTTGCTCAAGGTAAAGGTTACATGACAGAAGCCTTGCAGGTAGCAACTAACTATGTCTTTGAAGAATTGAATTTTCATCGCATCATGGCTAATTATATGCCCCACAATCAACGTAGTGGCAATGTCTTAAAAAGACTAGGTTTTGTCGTAGAAGGTTATGCTAGAGATTATTTGTTAATTAACGGCAAATGGCAAGACCATATTTTGACTAGTTTAATGAATCCTGATTGGGAATGGGAGTAGGGGAGAAATTAAGTCATCTGTCACAACCAAAAATTGGATTGCATAATTTACCAACTCGTCACGATGGTAGATACAGCAAGGATAAGTTTGCATCCAGGCGGAGGTGTAGATGGCTTTTCACACACACACACACATAGAAACGAGCAATCCCCATCAGGATTTTACCACCAGGTTAGTTAGCGATCGCTATAAGCCCCCTAACCCATTCTCTCAAAACAGCAGCTTCGCTAGCTTTCTAACTACTGAGAAATGAAGGAGGGGAGTTTATGACAACAAATTTACCACCATGTGATGCTGATATTGTCCGGTTGTTTTCTCAGCGATTTCGCGGTTGGCAAGATG
>JBODRP010000141.1:0-13188 GCA_050633005.1 Trichormus sp.
GGGATAATCCTTTCACAGCAAAATTATCTGCAAATCAGTCAAAAGACACTACTGTTAATCGGCTAGGCTGATCCATGAGTTAATATCGTTCAATATTGTCAAAATTTGTTCTCCTATGATGACAATCATTGATCATGCTTTCCCTACAGGCCTGTCACAACCGATAGACTATTTTTAGTATATATCTGTACACTTGACATCATTTACTGAGCTTTGGGACAAGTTACACAAAATGCGATCGCATCCCTTGGAAACCAAGATTACTGATTTTATTTTATCTGGGATGCGCTCACAATTTATTTTGAAATAAATAGTACCAAATCCTTATAGGGCTTGCTTTCTGCTAATTATACAACTTTTTTATTTATGAGTATGAGCAATAATGAAGAAATTATACAACTTTAATTATTGAAATCAAGATAAACATGAACGAAAATATAGAGGTTACAGACCAATAAATTATATAACTTTTTTATATTTTTACATCTAATACAGATAAAACATCAGATGAAACTGCTATGACCGCTTAGTATAATAGTTCGCAATCGAGTGTAATACATATTATTGTAGGGGCAGGATATATCCTGCCCTTAACTGTGTAGGTAATTAAAATATCTTTAGTGGGAATTTAACACCAAAATTATACTTTAAGTATAAAACAAAAATTCTCATAAGCGATTACCAGTAAGGCTTATAGACAGAAAATCGGGTAAACTTTGCTTGCTAAGTTTTGTCTAAAAATACTTCATAATTAAGGTAAGAAGATACAAAGAGAGAACACAAAAATGTTAGAAAAATATCGTCAACACGTTGCTGAAAGGGCAGCCCTTGGTATTCCGCCCTTACCCTTAGATGCACAGCAAACATCAGAATTGTGTGAATTACTGAAAAATCCACCAGCAGGGGAAGAAGATACATTATTACATTTATTGCGCGATCGCGTCCCCCCTGGTGTAGATGCAGCCGCCTATGTGAAAGCCGGTTTCCTTACAGGTGTTGCTAAAGGCGAAATCACCAGTCCCTTAATTTCTTCAATTGAAGCAGTGGAATTACTGGGAACAATGGTAGGCGGTTATAATGTGCAGTCTTTAATTGAGTTACTAAAACTTTCTACCAAACCATCAGAAGGTGATACCCCCTTGGTAATGGGAGGAGAAGGCAAAGAACCCATCGCCGCCGCCGCAGCTGCCGCCCTCAGTAAAACCTTATTGGTGTATGATGCTTTTCACGATGTTTTGGAATTAGCCAAAATCAACCCTTACGCCAAGCGGGTAATTGATTCTTGGGCAGAAGCCGAGTGGTTTACAGTTCGTCCCCAGCTACCAGAATATATTAACGTCACCGTGTTTAAAGTTCCTGGGGAAACCAACACCGATGACTTATCCCCAGCCACCCACGCCACCACCCGTCCAGATATTCCCCTCCACGCCTTGGCAATGTTAGAGTCACGGCAACCCGGAAGCTTAGAAACCATTGCTGAGTTGAAGAAAAAAGGACATCCTGTAGCTTATGTTGGGGATGTTGTCGGGACTGGTTCTTCCCGGAAGTCCGCTATTAACTCCGTGTTATGGCACATGGGACAAGATATCCCCTATGTTCCCAACAAACGCGCCGGGGGTTATATTTTAGGTGGTGCGATCGCTCCTATCTTTTTCAACACAGCAGAAGATGCCGGTGCTTTACCCATACAATGCGATGTCACCAAACTCGAAACCGGCATGGTAATTACCATCTATCCCTACAAAGGTGAAATTACTAACGAAGACGGCGAAGTTATTTCCACCTTCACCCTCAAACCCGACACCATCCTCGATGAAGTCCGCGCCGGTGGACGCATCCCCCTACTTATCGGACGTACCCTCACCGACAAAACCCGCCAAGCTTTAGGCTTAGAACCCAGCACCCTGTTCATCCGTCCCCAACAACCAGAAGACACAGGTAAAGGCTACACCCTCGCCCAAAAAATGGTCGGTAAAGCCTGCGGTTTACCCGGTGTGCGTCCCGGTACATCTTGCGAACCAATCATGACCACCGTTGGTTCTCAAGATACCACAGGGCCAATGACCCGCGACGAACTCAAAGAACTTGCTTGTTTAGGTTTCAGTGCAGACTTAGTCATGCAAAGTTTCTGTCACACCGCCGCCTATCCCAAACCCGTAGACATCAAAACCCACCACGAACTCCCCGATTTCATCTCCTCCCGTGGCGGTGTCGCCCTACGTCCCGGCGATGGTATCATCCACTCATGGCTCAACCGGATGCTGTTACCTGATACCGTCGGTACAGGTGGCGACTCGCACACCCGCTTCCCCTTGGGAATATCCTTCCCCGCCGGTTCTGGGTTAGTCGCCTTTGCAGGTGCATTGGGTGTCATGCCTTTGGATATGCCAGAATCAGTATTGGTAAGATTCAAAGGAGAATTGCAACCAGGAATTACCTTAAGAGATATTGTTAACGCTATTCCTTACGTTGCCATTCAAAAAGGTTTGCTAACTGTTGAGAAAGAGAACAAGAAAAACATCTTCTCCGGCAGAATTTTAGAAATGGAAGGCTTACCAGATTTAAAAGTCGAACAAGCCTTTGAATTGACAGACGCTTCCGCCGAACGTTCCTGTGCAGGCTGCACCATTAAATTGAGCGAAGCCACAATTGCTGAATATCTGCGTTCTAACATTGCCTTGTTAAAGAACATGGTAGCCAGAGGCTATCAAGACGCACGTACAATTATGCGCCGCGTCGCCCAAATGGAAGCATGGCTAGCAAATCCTGTATTACTAGAAGGCGACGCAGATGCAGAATATGCAGCAGTAATTGAAATTGATTTGAACGAAATCACAGAACCAATTGTTGCCGCTCCCAACGACCCCGATAATGTTAAATTATTATCGGAAGTTGCTAATGATCCAGTACAAGAAGTATTTGTCGGTTCATGTATGACAAATATCGGTCATTATCGAGCCACTGCCAAAGTTTTAGAAGGTGCAGGAGCAGTCAAAACGCGCCTGTGGATAGCACCACCCACCCGCATGGATGAACACCAATTAAAAGAAGAAGGTGTGTATGGTGTATTTGGTGCAGCCGGCGCGAGAACAGAAATGCCAGGATGCAGTTTATGTATGGGAAATCAGGCGCGAGTTGAAGATGGCACAACTGTATTTTCCACCTCTACCCGCAACTTTAATAACCGCATGGGTAAAGGTGCGAGAGTTTATTTAGGTTCAGCCGAATTAGCCGCAGTTTGTGCGTTGTTAGGACGCATTCCCACAGTACAGGAATATCTTGATATTGTGGCGAGTAAGATTCATCCTTTTGCTGATAATTTATATCGGTATTTGAACTTTGATCAAATTGCCGGTTTTGAGGATGAAGGACGGGTGATTTCTAAAGAGGAGGAAGCTTTGTTAGTATAGTTTAACTAGGGTGAGTCTTCATGGCTCACCTCTAATTAGATAAATCTCTTCCGGCTTATTAAGTTTACAAAGGAAGAGTTCCTTGTTTATCCGTTATTGCTTTTTGCCTCTCTTTTGAAAGATTTTTATTTGTGATTCCCATTTCTGTCAAAATAAAATCAGTCAAAGATTCTTGTTTACAGATTTTTTCGTAGTCTGGTGAGATAGATTTAAAATTTTGCTGACTGTATTTTTGAGCAAAACTAATTAATTTATTATTAGCTTCAACAAAAATTTTTTCTGATTCTTCAGTTTTATCAAGAATCCGAAGTAATTCATTACAATATCTTTCAATTTCTTTTTTGTTTTTACAACTTACACAATCACCAGGAATAGCAAGATATTTAAAAATCATTAGCAAATAATACTTAATCACTGTTGAGGTATCTTTCTTATTATAATTTCTATTAAATGATGGTTTTTTATACAGAGAGTTCAACTGATAAAACGCCCATGAACTTGTGTAATATGCTATTGGATAATGATCCTTGTGAAAAATATCAGTTCCAATTCTATCAATTAACTTTTGATCAAAATATTTGACTTTATGAGGCTCATCTAAAAACATTGCGGTAAAACTTTTGATCTGAGGTTGGATCTTAATAATCCTAGTTTTAATAACGCTTTGATTAAAAAACTGTCCTGGTCTTCTTTCATAGTAAAGGTATTTACTGTGTCTCGATTCTTGACTTTCATAACATTCTTCTAATTTTTTATTAAAATCAGATAAAGCTGCAAGTAATTCTTTTTTAACTTCTGTTTGGGAATTTGTTGCTTTTATTATTTTATTTCTGATATTGTCATCATCTGTTTCAATGATTCTAACAGGTATTATTATATTATCTATGTTAGGAAAGTCTTTACACATATCTAAAACATGACTGGTTTGACAACCATTAACAACCTGATAATCAATTAATTGGTATTTATCATCATCTATGATATTTAAATTGTGCGTAATAATTGTTATTCCATTATTTAGCAGTGGGAAAAGATTTACTTCTTCTGTTGATTTTAGAGTTTCTTTTATGGCTTCATTTATTAAATTATCTTCTCCTACTCCTAAAAAACCTCTAATATTATCATAAAAAATAACATCTCTAATATTTTTATCTTCATCCAAAATTATATTTTTAAACTGTTCAAAAGATACTGCTGTTATATAAGCTCTTTTTACTCCTGGAACTTTTAAAGTAAAATACTTACTAACTCTAATTGTAGCTTCAACTTGACGCTTGGTTTGTCTATACAATTTTTCAATTTTGTCAGATCCCCATAAGTAAAAATTGATTCCTGACAAAAACCTTAATTTTTCTTCTAGTTCTTTAACAAGTCTTGCTTGTTTAAGTTTAATTGTAGAATCAGCATCTTTATGAGAAATACAAATATAGTATATATGACACTCTGGCTTCTTGTCTCGTGTATTTATAATATACTTTTTAAGTAAATAAGATGCTAGAGCAGCTTTTTCTTTAACCTGCTCACTTCTTGAATATATAGGTTGTATATCCCTATAATCAGCAAAGAAATCTTGTACTGCATCAATAGTTTTTTTAACAACTTCAAATTCAAAGCTATTTTTTAGTTTTGCTTGAACAAAAATGAATTTTAATTTCAAAGTTCTATTCTTGTTATCGCCAATAATCTGTTCTGCATCTTCTTCAGAATTAACTAAAACATCATCAATAAAAATACCTATACCATCTAATCCTGTGTCTTTAGTTTGTCCTGTGTGGACTTTAGTGACATCAAAGTCTTCTGTTCTACGATTGAAAGATGAAAACACACAATAATTAGCGAATAACTCAAAATCTGTGTACTCACCCTCTGATTCTATCTCATATTCTGTTAGGTATTGTTGAACAAAACTATTTATTACTGGATCTATCATACCTTTGAACCTCAATATCTAGACAAAAATACTTATAATTATCTATATCATACTTATAATATGTTTTGTGTTTTGAAAGGTATAAAAATAAATCTATCCTTATGTTAATTTACAATGTACAACATTTGACGGAGCAATCACATTCCTCCAACATCCCAAACCGACCTAACCCCCTAGCCCCCTTCCCTTGTATGGAACGGCGAGAAATCTAGCTCCCCTCTCCGCGTCGGAGAGGGGTTGGGGGAGAGGTCAGCCATAATGTATGAATCAACACCAGCTTCTATAATTCATACATGAATAATCCAACACCAAAAAAAGACCACACTAACAATATAGTTATCGGACAAAAAATCAACCCAAATAAAATGCAGTGTGCGAAAGAACTTCGTCACCAAATGACACCAGCAGAAACAATCCTTTGGGAACATCTTCGCGGTAATCGTTTGCATGGGTTACACTTTCGTCGTCAGCAAATTATTGATGGTTTCATAGCAGATTTTTACTGTCACGCCGCTAGATTAGTGATAGAGGTAGATGGGAAAATTCACGAACAACAAGCTGAATATGATGCAGAACGTGACAAAGTTTTGTTAGGTAGAGGGCTGCGTTTGTTAAGGATTAAAAATGAGGAAGTGCTACAGGAAATTGATCGGTTTTTGACGCTGATTTATCAGGTTTGTTGTGAAGAGACCTAACCCCCTAACCCCCTTCCCTGGTAGGGAAGGGGGAACATTTACGCGTTGCATATCTGGGAGTAGACAAGTAAATAATTGCTCACGGATTTAGGCGTTCTTTATAGGCGATCGCTGTACCAATTGATATAATTGTAAAGATAACTGCAAAGATTAACGATTATCGTATCAATGAATCACCAAACTATTTTTCAAGAAATTGCTTCTCAAGTACAATTATTCCAGAATATAGAACAAAAAGAAACATTTATATTTGTGATTGGTGCTTTAACATCTCGGTTAATTAGTTTGCATAAAGCTGCCGAAATCATGGAAATGGATCAAGAAATATTTTTGAAAATTTTAGAATTGATGAATATAGATTTTTCATATCTTACCGTTGAAGATATCGCCAGAGAAAAAACTTGGTAAGTTTAATGAAAATAGTCTTTAACTCTTCTCCTTCAATTTTCTTATCACGTTTAGATTTTCTTGATTTATTCCTGGAAACAGAAGCTCAATTTTTATTGCCAAAAAGTGTCAAAGAGGAAATAAGTGCTAAACAAGATAAATCATCTAGTGACATTAATACACTCATCAGTGAGAATAAATTATTAGTGCAAGAAGTGCAATTAGTCTCTTTAGCTCATCGGTTAAATGAACGTCTAGGAATAGGAGAATCTGAAGCGATTACTTTAGCTGTAGAATTACAATCAGACTACATCATTCTTGATGACTTTGCTGCTAGAAGAGAAGCAATCAGGTTAGGACTTAATGTTAAAGGAACTTTAGCAGTAATTCGTAAACTTCAAATTGAAGGCAAAATCAGTATTTCTGATTTAGATAGACTATATCAAAATCTTCGAGAAGTAAATTTTAGGGTAAAACGAGAAATTTTTGATAGTATTTTTGAAGATTAAGGTGCTATACCTACGGTAATTATTGCGATCGCCTCCCATTAATATCTTCTAAATCATCAAAAACACCTTCTGAATCTATCATTAAAGGTGTATCTTTTAAACATCCTGAAGTTTCTTCAAAAAAGTTAGCAGGCCAACCTTTACCTTGAGATGTTTTTTCCTGCTGAGAATCACTAGCAGGTTGTCAAATCACAGTAATAGTTAAGTCAGTATTAGTAACATCTACAGGAATATCTAAATGTAATATGCCATCTTGCCCAACATGAGAATTTAAAGTTATTGTTTGCATACCATTATTTTCTACTAAACATATAGCTGAATTATATAAATAATTGTAGCGGGGATAATATTGGCGTAGATATCGCCCCCGTTTCAAAAGCGATACCTACGGTAAGCTACCGCTAAAATCTACATCACAACTTCCTCACGCTGAGAATCGAAAACTACTGTAAAGATACCATCAGGTATAAGTTGACGTAAAAGTTGCACATGACCGTCTGCATCAGACCGACTGCGAAATCTCGCTACAGTCACCCGTTGCATATCTGGAAGTAAACGAGTAATCGCCCACGGATTCAAGCGTTCTTTGTAGGCGATTTGTTTTGTATCTAATGAGAAATCGTTGTCTTCGTTTTTTTGTGGCATGATTAATTTATCCATAAACAGTTTAGTAAAGGGCGTTAGCGAGTCTCTTGCCGGGGATGCACTAACGCCTCTTCAATGATGATTAAAGTGCAACCGACTACATTTTGTCAATTCTTAACGCTAAAACTTAACGGTAAAACAATAGATAAAGGGTCTAGTCAGCTATGGATTTGAGAGCCTTGAGAGAACGTGCAGGGCTGAGAACCTTTGATGTAGCTGGGGAACTAGGCTGTGCGGAATCTTCAATTCGCAACTGGGAAAAGGGAAGAACAACGCCGAAAATGGAAGTATGGCAAGTATTCCGCCTGCGAGATTTGTATCAATGTACAGAAGAGGAGTTAGTACAAGCGGTTAAGGAATCAATGCTGACTCAAGATACATAACTTTTGAGTGGAGAGCGATCGCTTAAAATAGTAAATAACAACAAATGCTGTGAACGCCAATGGAATTTTACACAGTTGTACTGAGACAAAGCATAGGTTATTGGGTAGCTTTGTGTTTAGAAAATGGTATTGTAGGACAAGGCAAGACTCAATAAGATGCCATTAGCAAACTCAAAGAGGCAATAGAGTCTTTTGAAAGCATTTATGACACTGAAAGCAATATCCATAAATCGCCTATTGCTATAGAAGATTTGCATGAGTTCTTGTTGTTAGACGTTATTCGTCCCGATGATAATGCTACATTTGTTGCTTATGTACCAGCAATTCCTGGTTGTCACGCTTGGGGACAAACGCCTGATGAGGCACGTACTGAACTAATATATGTGTTTGATATGATTCAACAAGAGTATCAACAACAAGGTCGTTCTCTACCTCAAGATGTTGAACTGCTGATTGGAAATGCCAGCTAAAGCCAGTGAATTAGAAAAAGTTGCCAAAAAGCTGGGGTTTGAAAAAGTGCGATAAAAAGGTAGTCATGCCCGTTGGCAACATCCAGATGGACGCTCAACTACAATTCCAATTCATGGCAAAGCTGAAATTGGTAGTTGGTTATTTTAAGAAATTCTCAAGCAGCTAGGTATTACAGAAGAAGATTTTAACCAACTACGGTAATTATTGCGATCGCCTAGACTCATCATTAAAGTGCGATCGCATCTCCAAATTCTCAAGTGCGATACCTACGGTAAGCAACCACTAACCCCCCAAATAATTAAAACTTTATACTTTGATACAAAAACTACGGAACAAATAAATAATATACTGGTGTCTATGTTTGTATCTGCTTCACAAGATAGAGGAAACAAGCACTCCAATTAGCTTTCATAGAAAAGCTAAAAATATGATTATTGATGAGGAGAAAAATTTTTCTTCGGTGGTTATTTGTATTTAAAATTGATTGCTTTACTCTATAGTATGGCAGAAAAAAACAACACTCAAAAGATTGATTTTTTTTGGGCTTTATTCCCCCTCAGATTTTTAGGTTATATGCTATACACTAAACAAACTCAAATTTTTACTGCTGTCATCTTGACTGGTTTTTTATCTGTTAGTAGCGGGTTCACTTTAATTGATAATGCCACTGCTTTACCTGTTAATTTTTTAGCAGAAAATACCCAGGTATTAGTTAAACAAAATACTAAATCAGACCGTTTACCCCGACAAGTAGCTAACGCAGTTTTGCGTGATATCAACCGCAGAGAAGGCATTGCTACTAGAAACCTCAAAATTGCTAATTATACTCGTAAAACTTGGCGTAATGGTTGTTTGGAACTGCAAAGGCCAGATGAATTGTGTACCCAAGCATTAGTTCCAGGTTGGCGAGTTGTAGTTACTCGTGGTCAACGAAAGTGGGTTTATCATACTAACGACACTGGTTCTGTAGTCAGACTCAAACAAAATGATCGTAGCACTCTTATGCCCGTGCCAATTCCTGCTAGTGAACTACCACCACCTTTAGATAGAAATGTGGTATTTCGACAAATATCTAGTGGTGGTTTTATTGGCAGAACTTACGAAACAGTATTACTCAATGATGGTAGATTAATTCGCGTGCGGGTTGGTGATGCTAATGATTCTGAACGGAGTGTGCGTCGCGTAAATCTAGTGCAAGTACGTCAGTTTCAAAGAGTAGTCAACCGCGCAAAAGAAGAATTTCAAAATCTCAGTTATCCAGCCTCTAGAGGTGGGGCTGATTATATTACTTACACTCTCACTAGCCGCAAAGGTACAGTACAATATAACGATATTTCCCAAAACAATTTACCACAGGATTTACAAACAACAGTTACAGCCTGGCAGCAACTTATCAACACGGCTCAATAGAGTGCTGAGTAAACAAACCCCCTATTTTAAGAGGACTTACGCAAGTGTCACAATTGATGGCTGGTGTGTGACGTTATAAGTTTCATGACTACGTTCAAACACTTGCGCCGCCTCACACAACGGCAATAAAGCAGGAGGAAAATCCACACCGCTTTTTGCCTTATAGCGACTCCCAGTTAAGTGAGGTACAGATAATATTTTGAAACGCAGAGGGGAGGCAGCGCGTTGGGCGGCTGTGCCGACTTGTAGCGACTGCCGTCGCGCGGAGTAAAGCGCAGAGGTACGCAGAGATTTGTACCTCAGTAGACTAGGAAACGCTATATTACTCATTACTCATTACTCATTACTCATTACTCATTACTCATTACTCATTACTCATTCCAGGTATCACAGAAACTATCTTTGCTACTCTATCAACTTTAATCTTCGCCAAGCCAAATTTTTCAATTACGGTGGCGTTAGTAGTTAAGTGTGTACTCACCTGGGCTACTTTGTAATAACTTGCTTGTGGAGCTAAAGCCGCAGGTAATAATAATTGATCTGCTAGATGTTCATCGATGGGTGCGCCAGTTTGATGGAATTTTAACATTTGTTCACAGGCGATTTCTGCTACTTTTTCTGAAGACAACTGCAACCTGCCAAACCCACCAAAACCAGTTAAGCTATTTTCATACTCAGCCGTTAAAAAAATTCCTGCCCCTGGTGCTACGCCCTTTTCTCGCAATGCCCGCACAGATGCTTTTAAACCTGCGGTGTGTAACCAATTTTCGGCACGATTTGCCATACGTTGGGGAATATGTGCAGGTAGTTCTGTCACTACAGCTAGTCCTCGTACTAAGTGTAAATTTCCTCTTTCTAATAAGTGAATACCCTGAAGTTGACATCCTCCTTTGACTAACATTTCTACCTCTCCCCCGCCTTGGGGATACCAACCCCACGCACCTAATTTGACTTTTGCTTCTATCCCCATGCGTTTGAGCATTGACAAATAGACTAACTCAATGTAAGTCATGGTGGGGCTAAAAATCACATGAGTTCCCCCCCGGAGAGTGATTTGTGAGTCCCCATTGACTAAAGCTAAAGGTAAAAGAATTGTCTGCAATACCAAGGTAATTGCTCCCGCCGAACCCCCTTGTTGCACTTCACTGACATCAAAACTATACTTACCTGGCTGTACTCTACTACCTGGTATAAACTCTAACTTGGTTGAACCCAACTCATCACCCAACAATTCCCCATGACAAATTTTAGCGGCAGCGCGAACTGCTGTTAAATGCTGTGGGGCTAATCCTGGTTTTCTACGTCCAGCGCGAATACCTGTAATGCGGATGGGTTCACCCGTGATGGCGGCTAGACTCAGGGAAGTGCGGAGAACTTGTCCGCCTCCTTCTCCGTAAGAACCATCAATTTCAATCATGAATCGAGAATGGTGTAGTGTCAGTAGATTTCTAATTTTGAATATTGAATTGTAACACTTTGCTTTTGCCAGGGTTCATTAACCCATAGGGGTCAACCATTGCCTTGAATTTTAATTGTTCAGGATCAATTACTTTTCTGCCTCCATCTTCAATAATATAAGTGTGGGGATTAGCAATAAACACACCCTGGGCTTCGTGGTAGGTAATAATCTCATTGAGCCGTGTTTCTGTGGTGTAACGTACTAGTTGTAAAGCGGCGGGAACTACTGCACCATTCATCCGAATAAATTCTAAGTGCATCATCACCTCATCCCCAAAGTGATGATATAAATGCTCTACTAATTGCAGGCCTTTTTCTGGAGGAATGATACTTTGCAAGTATGTGATGTTGGGATCTACATTCCGGGCGTGTAAGGTGGTGTGATTCCAGGTAAATTCAGC
Source organism: Trichormus sp. (assembly GCA_050633005.1). Lineage (GTDB taxonomy): Bacteria > Cyanobacteriota > Cyanobacteriia > Cyanobacteriales > Nostocaceae > Trichormus. The sequence continues at coordinate 11,700 of JBODRP010000141.1, forward strand.
TAAATTTACGCCTTTACCTGCTTCTTGGGCTGATTTTTGGTAAGTGATTTTTCCCCCATATTGCTGTACTAATCCTGGTAATAGTTCTAAGCTGGGTTCAGCTAGGAGCAAAAATACTGGGTGAGTACCTTCAGGGATATATTGCTGGAGGGGGTGGAAGTATCGGGGAATGGGTGATGCAAAGACACTAATTAACTTTTTCATCATGCCATCGGCGTTAGCTAAACTTTGCCCAAACTTGGCGGCTGTGATGAAATCTGTAAAGGTGACAATTACCTCTGCCCAAGGATAGGCAGCACCCAAGGGAATTTCGACTTCTGTGATAATGCCATTAATACCCCAAGCATGGTTGACTTTCTGTACATCGTCACCACGTAACTCAATTACACGGGGTTCATCTTCTACGGTGACAACTTTTAATGCTAATAGATTACCGCGATCGCCTAATAATCCATACTGAATTGAGCCAATACCCCCACTCCCCCCAGCTACAAACCCTGCTATAGTGGCTGTGCGGTAAGTAGAGGGAGACATTCGCATTTCCCAGCCGATTTCTCGCGCTTTTTTATCTAAGGCGGCTAATTTCACCCCAGCTTCTACCCGCGCTACTCCTGGTTTTACCCAGAGAATCTCTTGCATTTTGGTCATGTCTAAAATTACGCCACCGTGCATAGGTACGCATTGTCCGTAATTCCCTGTTCCTGCACCTCTGACAGTGATAGGTATACGGTATTTTGCACAGGTTGCAGCTACTTTTAATACTTCTTTTTCGTTGGCAGGGCGAACTACGATATCCCCTACTTTACCCTCTAGTTTGGGAACTAGAACTGGGCTAAAGGTGTGATAATCTTGGGATAATTTTGCTACTTGGTGGGCTTCTGTAATAGTTTCTATGTCTGAAAGGGAGTTAATCAGGGAATCTAGGTTTTTTATTGTCATTTTATATCCTTGTTTTAACGCAGAGGCACGCAGTGAACCAGCGTTGTAGGAGGGTTTCCCTCCGTAGACGACTGGTGAACCCAAAGGGAGGTTAACGCGGAGGGAGGCGGAGAATCGGCATGATTTTGGGTTTTCCTGAGCGTTTTGGGGATTTAATTTTGGTTGATGGTGCTGTTGTGTTATTGAATTAATATGTTGGATTGTGCATTATTAACCAATTCTGATGCGTGAATATAGTGAAACCTCATTCAACGCAAGGGAGTTTCAGTGCTAATGCTACCCTGACCATCAAGATTTTCTTGTTCATTTATAATTTCTTGATTATTGTCAGTATTGTTATTATTAGGAGATTCTACTGTTGAGTCAGGTGTTCTTATATCAGGATTTGTAACTTCGGGATTTGTAACTTCGGGATTTGTAACTTCGGGATTGGTAACTTCAGGATTGGTAACTTCAGGATTTGTGACTTCAGGATTGGTAACTTCAGGATTTGTGACTTCAGGATTTGTGACTTCAGGATTTGTGACTTCAGGATTTGTGACTTCAGGAT
>JBODRP010000142.1:0-13115 GCA_050633005.1 Trichormus sp.
TGGAATACTTGTTCTGTACCATTTTTTTTGTCTCTGATGATTATATAAGTGTAGTCATCTCTGACATCAAATTGATGAGCAATAGAGAAAACTCCGAGTTCCTTGACTGGTAAAGGTATATTGCTAGAGATTTTCCACAATCCTTTAGCTTCGCGGCTCAAATATATTCCTACAGGGGCAGTAGGATTCCACCCTACAGTGGTTTTATCTTTTTCTCCGCATCCTGCAAGTAATGTGATACATAACAGAAAACTTAAAACGGAGACAACTAATAATTTCCAAGGGTGTTTAGCACGGTTTAGTAACATTTTTAACTATATTGATGATTTTACAACAGTATCTAACGGACCGGAAGATGTGTTTGTTGCTGTTTGGCTTGCAAAAGGGGAGAAAATCGGAGACGCAACAGGCTTTGGAGGGTGCGTTCGTCGCAGACGTTGGCGCAGCTATCGCTTGGTTCGAGTGGGCTAGGAAACAGAGGATTATGATTGCGATGTCGGGTGAGGTTGTGTACACGCGCTTGGGGTGAGGCTGTGGCTTTGGCAGAAATGATGCGGCGGTATCCGGTGGGTGAGTAAATACTGCTCACTATGTCAACTACCTGCATATATAACTAAAAATATAAATTTATTATCAAGCAGCTAAACTGTTATCAACTGTTTTAATGATGGCTGTTAACTGTGTTAACTTTCCTTGCATTCTTCTGAAAATTGTGAAATATTAAAAGCATGAAGTGTGCTGTTGATAAACTGCAAGCGGCTTCCACCAAAGCATTTGTCACGTTGGACATTTAAAGCCAGCCACTATATGTTCTGCTGCAATAGTATTCTGCCCAAGTCTAATGTCTTGAGGCAAACGCTATTGTGCGCCCGTTGTCTTTTACGTTGATAAAGCCTGCACCTATATCCCTATACATAAAAAATCTTTGTGATGATTATCGCATCATTTTTTATGCAGAATAAAGCTTGCTCATTTGTCATTTTTGTATCACGATAGGAGAAAGATATGTTTCTACCAAAACGATTATTCTTAGGTGCTTTGACATTATCTTTAATTAGTTTGAATAGTTATCCATACAAAAGTTTAGCCAATTCTCAACTATCTACAAAGCCTGTACAAGAATTTTACACTGCAAGCGTACTAAATACTCTTCTAAATCCTCTTCTACACCCTTATAGATGCCCTACCAAATTAAGAGTTATTAACGCTGCGGTTCCTACTGCATCACCAGTTGATGTCATTGTCAACGGTCAAAGAGTTTTGCAGAATGTAGATTTTCGTCAAGCTAGTAGATATGTAAATGTAACACCAGGAAATATTCAGGTACTTTTTGTGCAATCTGGTACTAACAGTACAATTGCTTCTAGAACCTTTACAGGAGCACCTAATAGTGCTTATACAGTAGCAATAACAGGAACACTACAAGGCCCTTCAGGCCAACCATTATTTAATCAATCACCCTTTGTGATTCCAGAGGATTTAACACAGCCGAATCCAGGTAAATTTAAAGGACGTTGGTATCGCTTTTCGGAAACTAGTGCTGTTATAGATTTCCGGATTAGCAAATCCTCTAGCCCAAATGTGGATGAAACTCGGATCACAGACCTGACACCCAAAACTGCTATTCCTTACCCAGAACTTACGGCTGGTACATATAACTTCAATCCAGTTCTACCTGACCAATTTGACCCATTGATCAATAATGCCTTCAACCCACCAATCACAGTAGAAGTTGCCAATCAACAAGTCCCGGCCGGAGTCATTTTTGATGTAATTGCTACAGGTAATGGCTTAGGCCAAGCACCTAACTCACTGCTACTTACAACTGCCTCAACACAAACAGCACCTCCTGATGCTAATGGATGTTACCAGATTGTGCAGTAAGTAATATCAATTTAGTGCGGCATTTTTAGCCATAGGAATCTTATTTAATTTTTGAAAAAATCGTATAACTATTGAAGCGGAAGCGGCTGATTCAATCAGACCCGCTTCAGTAGTTATTAATATGACTGCCAACCAACTGACCACAGGACAATTGAATAATAGTTGGGTAAGAATACATCCGTCTTGACACTCCCCTGCCTAACCAAGTTTCGCTTTCGCTCACTTGCTGAAAAAGGCAGGGGATTCTTGGTTCAACGAGTCCACTTAACTTAGACTCCTTGCGTTATCTAAGCCAGAGGTGGTTCTCTCCACGCCAGTGAGGGAGTCGGCAGAGCCGCCCAACGCACTGGCTTCCAAGCGTTAACTTTTGGTCTGCCCGACCATAGTTGCACAGTGTGCAATATTTGTTTGAAGTTTAATGCTGTTCGTCTAGTACCTGTGAATCTTTTACCTACTTCCAGGCGATACTAGAACTACGAAGTAGAACCCCCTAGATTCAGTTGTCTTCGCGTTAGCGTCCCGTAGGGAAGGTTCAGCGTCTGCGTATTAGGCAGCAAATGGGTTTTTTTAAGTGGTTGATTACCCTTCCACAAACATATTCTACCAAAAGCCGTCCTAGAAGGACGGGGTTTTCAACCCAAATTTTCGATAATATTTGAATAATCAAGTATTCCCTGGATTCTTAAATACACCAGCTAAAGTCAGTAGACCGAAAAGTTTGGCGATCGCTCTATGATGAATAGCTGTGCCAGTAACTTTTTTTTTAACTGTGCTTTTAAATACTAGTATTGAATAGCTCATTTGGGTTCATAACATAAGTAAAGCTAATTAATCAGCCAAAAAGGAATTTTATTTACCGTCCGGCTAATTTTGCTTGGTTTTTGGAGTTATTTAATAAGCTAAACTTATCACTTATGCCAAGCAATCCGCTTTTACACTTCTCTCCAAAAACGGTATCACAGGCTACTATTTTTTAGCGATGCCTTCGGCGGGCGTAGCCATCGCTAAACTTTTCGGTCTACTGATAATCTTTAATCTACACCCTGAATCAGAAGCTTTACGCTCATATACTTCATCGTGGTGGTAAAACTGTTTGTAATCCGCTTGATGATGAACTCACAAATATATTTAGATGAGGTTTGAATTTGATTACCTAGCGTATTGGTGTGAATTTGTACTAAAATGTTAATTTTTCCAACATTAAGTTTATAGAATTTGAACTTTTTTGAGGTTAAGTAAACAATGGAAATGTCCCCGTATATATAGATGTAGGTGTCAAAACGTTCTTCTAAGCGGCAATCTGGCGCAAAAAAATCTAAACAGCAAAAAAAAGCTCACAAGCGTCTGATTAAAACTTTGTTTCAGAACGCCGATGATGCGGGATGCTCTGCTGCACCTTTAGCGATCGCACTCATTGATGATCAGGGCTATTTCTTAGAAATCAACGCTGCTGCTTGTGATTTGCTGGGTTTACCGCCAAAAAAAATCAAAAAGCAACCCTTATCTAATTTCATCGCTGGGGGATGTACTTGTAACAACCACTCTGGTAGTTTTCTCTTACAACAATCATTGATGGGAGAACTCTTAGTCTCATCTGCTAGTCATGTGCAGCGAGAAGTTGAGTATAGTTTAACACCGAATGTCCTGCCGCACTGTCATTTGCTGCTATTACGAGATATTAGTCAGCGTCGGGAAGCAATGCAGGCGGAATTGAGACAGCAACAACAGCGAGTAGAATTATTTTCGGAAGTCACTCTCAAAATTCGTCAGTCATTACAACTGAAGGAAATTCTCCATACCACCGTGACGGAAGTGCAACGGATTTTGCAAGCCGATCGCGTGTTAATTTATCACGTATTACCAGATGGTACAGGCAAAACCATTAGTGAAGCGGTGTTACCAGAATATCCCGCACTCATGGATCTGGAATTTCCGCAGGAAGTGTTTCCAGAAGATTATCAACAACTGTATGCTCAGGGCAGGGTAAGAGCGATCGCTAATGTTCATGATCCGGCGGCTGGTTTGGCAGATTGTTTGGTGGAATTTGTCGATCAATTTCAGATCAAAGCCAAACTGATTGTTCCGATTGTGCAAACTCTCAAGACTCATTCCCAGAATAAGTTATGGGGATTGTTAATCGCCCACCAGTGTAACAGCGATCGCCATTGGGTAGATTTTGAGTTGGAATTGATGCAACAATTGGCAGATCAAATCAGTATTGCTTTGTCTCAAGCTCAACTCTTAGAACACTTAGAAGAAGCAGTAGAAGCCCGTACCGCAGAATTACAAGATGCCAATTACAACTTGCAACAGGAAATAAATGTGCGGATGCACGCAGAAGCAACTCTGCGACAAAGAGAGGAGCAATTGCGTTTAATTACCAATGCCTTACCAGTGCTGATTGCCTATGTAGACGAGCAACAACAATATCGCTTTAATAATCAAGCCTACCATGATTGGCTAGGGCAATCACCGGGGGAAATTTATGGTTGCCATCTGCGGCAAGTGTGGGGAGAAGATTGTTATCAAAGGATGCAGGTTTATGTAAAAATCGCTTTATCTGGGCAATCCGTCACCTATGAAAATGAGATTGTCTTGCAGGATGGGAGTTGCCGATCATTTGATGTTACTTACATTCCCCATCTAGATGAGCAGAATACAGTCAAGGGATTTTTTGCCTTGACTAATGATATTAGCGATCGCAAAGCCATTGAACGGATGAAAGATGAGTTCATTTCTGTCATCAGTCATGAACTGCGGACTCCCTTAACATCCTTACACAGTGCTTTGAAAATCTTAGCTACCGGGCGATTGGGGAATCTTTCCCAGGAAGGGCAGCAAATGCTAGGAATTGCCGATGAAAGTACCGAAAGGTTAGTGCGTTTAGTCAATAATGTTCTGGATTTACAACGCATTGAATCCGGTAAAGTGATCATGGAGTGTCAAACTTGCAATGCTGCCAATTTGATGATTCAGGCAGCAGAGGCAATGCAAGCAATGGCACAGCAACATGAAATCACTTTAGTCAAACAACCACAGGATATTTTAGTCTGGGCAGATGCAGATTATATCTTGCAAGCATTAACTAATTTAATCAGTAATGCCATCAAGTTTTCATCACCGGGGGGAACGGTGTGGCTAACAGTTGAATTAGAAGATACTTCTACTCAAAACCTCCCCAAACAAGTAGTATTTCGGGTGCGAGATGAAGGGCAAGGAATCCCTTCTGATCAACTCGAACGCATCTTTGAACGGTTTCAACAAGTAGATTCTTCAGATTCCCGTAAAAAAGGTGGTACTGGCTTAGGCTTAACCATTTGTCGCAAAATTATCGAGCAACATAACGGTAGAATTTGGGCTGAGAGTAATCCAGGGTGTGGAAGTACCTTTGCCTTCACATTACCTAATTCAGTGTTGAGTGAGTCTTAATCACGATTTTGGTCTGATCATACCAATTCTGCAAAATCGACCAATAGATCCAAACCAGAAAACCTAAATTAAATGTTTAAATTTTGAATTTTGAATTGGTATGAGGGGGAATGTATGCCGACTAAACGAATTTTAATTATTGATGACGAAGAAACCATTCAAACCGTTGTGCAGTTTGGCATCAAAATGGCGGCGGGATGGGAAGTGTTCACAGCTAGTTCTGGTTCAGAAGGCATCCAGACAGCCCAAACAGAAAAACCTGATGTGATTTTGTTGGATGTAATGATGCCAGAAATGGATGGTATTGCTACCTTTAAAGAACTCCAGTCTCATTCTGAGACGGAACAAATTCCGGTGATTCTGTTAACTGCCAAAGCACAAACAGCAGAAAAGCGTCAGTTTAATGATTTGGGAGTTAGTGGTGTGATTACCAAACCCTTTAACTCTTTGGATTTGCCGGAGCAAATTACTAGGATTCTCCATTGGTAGCTCCATCTTGACATACTCCTTGACCTGAAGGTACAAGGATTCTCTAAGTCTCACGGCTTAGATTTCTGCTTCTTAGCAACTGCCTCCACCCTAAAGGTTTTTTGGTCTTATGTTTGCTCCACAGACTTAAATTCCCGGATGTCCCTCGGTACGTACTTAAGTGTAGCACAAAACCGTCCTAAAAGGACGGGGTTTCAGACCCAGAGGTTTCGATGAAAATCTTGCTTGTGGAAGATGATGATGTCTTAATCAAAGTCCTGACTAGGAATCTAGCAACCCATCACTATATTGTAGATGTGGTGAAAGATGGGGAAATGGGATGGACTTATGGCTCTACGTTTGAGTATGACTTGATCGTCTTAGATATCATGTTGCCAAAATTAGATGGTATCAGTCTATGCAAGCGGTTTCGCACGGAGGGATATGTTACTCCTATTCTCTTACTCACTGCCCAAGATACCATCACCGCCAAAGTGCAGGGATTAGATGCCGGCGCAGATGATTATATGGTTAAACCCTTCGATACCATAGAATTGATCGCTAGGGTGCGAGCGTTGTTGAGGCGAGGTAGTGCTAATCCTTTTCCTTTGTTGAGTTGGGGCGATTTGCTGCTGAATCCTAGCACTTGTGAAGTCACCTATAATGGCTTGCCCTTGAACCTGACAACAATGGAATATGATTTACTAGAACTGATGCTGCGGGACTGTCAGCACGTCTTCAGCACTGAAGAACTCTTAGACAGATTATGGTCATCTGAAGAATTTCCCTCCCAGGCTACAGTCCGTTCCCATATCCGGCGGGTGCGACATAAGTTAGTAGCGGCAGGTGCGCCTCATGACTTTATTGCTACTATGCACGGACGAGGCTACTATCTCAAAGCCCCTATTACAGAAGAATCGACGGCTTTATCTCCAACACCTCTAGAGAAAAATGATACTGCTGCTCCCAAACAGATTTATACATCTCAAGAAACCGAAAAAAATTCCTCACACCATCAGATTTCAGCAGATTCTCAGCAACAATACTTAGCTTTTCTGAATGAAACGTGGACAAATACGAAATCGAAAAGCCTCGACCAAATGAGAATTTTGTTACAAACTGTAACAGAATTACAAAGCGATCGCCTGCTTCCCCAACAACAAGCACAAGCACAACAAGTAGCTCATAAACTGGCGGGTACTCTGGGAATCTTCGGGTTAAACAAGACAATGCACATTGCCCGGCAATTAGAGTATTGGTTAGGGAGTCGAGAGCCATTACAACCAAAACACGCACCATTGATGAAAACTCTGGTTACAGCTCTTCAGCAGGATATTGACCATACCACACTGATCCAAATGTCTCAGATTCCCAATGGACAGTTACCCCTATTGCTGATTGTCAGTTCTGATACTGAGTTCAATCAATCTCTAGTAAGTGTCGCTGCTAGTCGAGGTATTCGGATAGAAACGACTCCAGTAGTGGATGTAGCTAAAACATCAAAAGAAACAGAGTCTATTTGCAATGTTTTAGGTCAAGAACCTAATTTCATGTTGTTCCGCTTGCCTCCTGCAATTTCATCCAATTCGGAAAGCACTAATCAAGTTAGTATCGAAGAAAACAAATTTTGGGAAACATTGCAGACATTTGCCCAGCGTTACCCTAATGTGCCAATTGTCGTGATCAGCGATCGGGATCAATTAAGCGATCGCCTAGAAGCCATGCGCCGGGGTGGAAAATTGTTTCTGTTAGCATCCACTCCACCAGAGCAAATAATTGAGGCTGTAGTCAATCTATTACGAGATCCAGAAACTCCCAACAAGGTAATGATCATGGATGATGATCAAGACTGGTTACGCACTCTCCCCACCCTGCTGAAACCTTGGGGATTTAAAGTCACCACCCTCGCCAACCCCCAACAATTTTGGACAGTACTGCAAGCTGTAACTCCCGATGCCCTAGTCTTAGATGTAAATATGCCCACGATTAACGGATTTGAACTCTGTCAGATTCTCCGCAGTGATCCCCATTGGCAGCGTTTGCCAGTATTATTTCTCAGCGTGCTAACAGACTCCGCCAGCCTCAATCAAGCCTTTACCGTCGGTGCTGATGATTATCTCTGTAAACCCGTCATGGGAGTCGAACTAGCCAACCGCATTCTCAGGCGTTTACAACGAGTCAAATCAATTCAAAATTCAAAATTCAAGAATTTTGGGCATGGGGCATAGGGCATGGGGCATTGTATTTTTCTTCCCCTGCTTCCTTGTCTCCCCGAAGTTCTGTTCGGAGGAAACCTCCGCTCAGACTTCTCTCCTTGTCTACCTTGTCTCCCCCTGCTCCCTGCTCCCTGCCCCCTGCCCCCAATCCCCAATCTGCACATATTTTGCACGAACTATAGGTCAAGGTAAGTATTAATCATATACTCAAAGAGAAGCGTATGTTGAAGTCTATGGAAGCGTCGTTAAGAAGCCGTCAGCATCCTCTAATCCACAGGTTGGCGGATTCTATTGAAGAAATTTGGCAAGAGTATTTGGATCTGTCCCCTTATTCTGTTCCAGAAGGGTTAGGTTATGTCGAGGGACATTTAGAAGGTGAACGACTGATTATTGAAAACCATTGCTATCAAACTCCCCAATTTCGGAAACTGCATTTAGAATTGGCGCAGGTGGGCAATGGTTTAGATATTCTGCATTGTGTGATGTTCCCTAATCCCGAATATGCGCTTCCCATCTTTGGCACAGATTTGGTAGGTGGCAGAGGTGGGGCTATTAGTGCAGCGATCGCGGATTTATCTCCAGTCAGTAGCGATCGCAATCTACCCCAACGCTACTATCAACAATTGTCTGTTTTATCTGATGTGTCGTTTTCCCAGCCCCGAACTTTACCACCTTGGGGTGATATCTTTTCAGAATTTTGTCTGTTTGTACGTCCAGAAGGCACTCAAGAAGAAGATAAGTTTCTTAACAGGGTACGGGAATTTTTAACCATTCATTGTCAGATTGCTAGTACAGAGACACCCCTAACATCAAATCTTGACATCTCCAAGGTGTTGGCAGGACAACGTAATTACTGTACAAAGCAACAACAGAATGATAAAACCCGCCGAGTTCTAGAAAAATCCTTTGGTACAGAATGGGCAGATCGTTACATGAACACGATGTTGTTTGATTATGTCGCTTAAAGGTGGTGACTGTTAACTGTTGAGTAAATGACTCTAAATATTTGATTTTTGTCGTACCAGGGAAGCGATCGCAATCCTGGTCATTTTCTTTTATTCAATTAAACATAATATATTGCATTTTAGCAAAATTACTTATCTAGCAACGCGATAACTTGCGTCTAAATTGCGGCAGTTATCTAAAAAATAAAAATCCCCCTGATTTTCAGGGGGTGATTCACTTCTAGGAGGGCGTTTGATAGTTATGTATCACCTGATAGAAGTGAATTTATGCAATCCAGAAAAAATATTTTGAGACTAGGGGAATTGCAGATAACAGAATATCCCAAAGGTATATTTACTGGTTACATTTTCTGAAAATTTGTGCTGAATTATAAAAAAATGAGGTTTTAAGAACTATGTTGAAGAAATTTCCCCTATTAACCCTAGGAAGTGTAGTTACTTTTTTATCTAGTGCATTAATATTATCTACTGCCTGTAGATCAGAAGCGAATTTAGATGTAGCACCAACAGCCACTCCGATACTGTTAAGCAAGGCTAGTTTTCTTTCACCTTTAGAACAGCAGGTAGTTCAAGAGATGAACAAAGTACGGACAAATCCCAAAGCATATATTCCCATCATAGAAAATTATCGCAAACGCTTTCAAGGCAATCGGGTGCAAATTGCTACTAATACTTATCTTGTCACACAAGAAGGAGTCAAAGCTGTTGATGAAGCGATCGCTTTTCTGAAAAAAGTCCGTCCTGTGGGAACATTAAGAATATCCAAGGGAATGTCTCTAGGTGCTAAAGATCACGTTAAAGATCAGAGTCCAAAAGGCACAACTGGTCATAATGGTAGTGATGGTAGCACTCCTGCCAGTCGCATCAGTCGTTATGGTAAGTGGCAAACAACAGCAGGCGAAAATATTAGCTACGGCCCCAACACCGCCCAAGATATTGTTATGCAATTAATTATTGATGATGGCGTACCATCACGCGGACATCGCACCAATATTTTTAATGGTAATTTTAAAGTGACTGGTGTTGCCTATGGTACTCACAAAACCTATAGAACAATGTGTGTAATCACTTATGCAGGAGGCTACATAGAGAAATAGAGAAATATTTAACTCCCTTGTCTCCCTTGTCTCCCCAGTCCCCATCCTCAGTATTTCCGAAAAATGTAACTGTGGTGTTGGAGCTAAATATATCTTGTTGATTTAGCTGCAAGTTATGAACTTACTGAAGCAGGGATTACAATTTTGGCAACTTGTACCGACAACTGCGCCAAAAAGTTCTGATAAATTGGCACAAACATACAATATCTCACCATTAGAAAAACTGGTGGTAGAAGAGACGAACAAAGTACGTATGAATCCGCAAGCATACATTCCTATCTTGGAAGATTATCGTCGGCGGTTTCAAGGAAATAAAGTTAAACTTGCAGATCATGTTTATTTACAAACCCAAGAAGGGGTAAAAGCAGTAGATGAGGCGATCGCTTTTCTCAAGTCTGCTCATTCAGTAAAATTATTAACTATATCTCAAGGTATGTGTTTGGCTGCTAGAGATCACGTCCAAGATCAAGGATCTAAAGGTGCTGTAGGTCATCATGGTAGCGATGGTAGCAACCCCTTCACGCGCATGAGTCGCTACGGCAATTGGCTGGTGACAGCCGGTGAAAACATTAGTTATGGCTCTCACACTGCCCAAGATATCGTCATGCAATTAATTATTGATGATGGCGTACCATCACGCGGACATCGCGTTAATATTTTTAACCCAGCTTTTCAGGTGACAGGAGTAGCCTTTGGTATTCACTCCACATACAGACAAATGTGTGTAATTACTTACGCCGGAGGATACACAGATAATTAGCCTTTAACCGTCAACCATCAACCCCAAAAAAAATTCTATAATCAATCTGGCATTCAAACCCCAAAACTCAGACCATATGTCACTTTCTTAATTACGAATTACGTAGCTTGCTTTACTGCGTAACACTCCGCGAACTCGCTTTGCGAGTATTACGAATTACGTTAGCGTAGCGGGGCGCAGCCCATTACGAATTACGAATTACGTAGCTTGCTTCCGCGTAGCGGTATTACGAATTACAAATTACCCCAATGGTTGATAGTACTACGAAAGCGGTAAACCTAAAAGTTGATATTCAAGGAGAAGGATTTCCGATTTTGTGTTTACATGGTCATCCTGGCTCTGGTCGTAGTCTTGCTGTATTTACCAATCATTTATCAAAACGCTATCAAACTTTTGCTCCAGATTTACGTGGATATGGCAAAAGTCGTTTTCATGGCAATTTTGCTATGGAGGATCATTTAACTGACTTAGAAGCTCTCATAGACTCTTTACAGATCGAAAAATGTCTGGTGTTGGGATGGTCGTTAGGTGGCATTTTGGCGATGGAGTTGGCTTTGCGTTTACCACAACGTGTCACAGGATTAATTTTAGTGGCAACAGCTGCTAGACCCCGTGGAAATCATCCCCCGATTACTTGGCAAGATAATCTTTACACAGGTATTGCTGCACTGTTAAATTATCTTAAACCTGGTTGGCAGTGGAATATTGATACTTTTGGTAAGCGATCGCTGTTTCGTTACCTGATCCAACAACATACCTATACAGCCTATAATTACATTGCTAAAGCCGCCGTACCAGCTTATTTACAAACTTCCCCCTCTGCAACTCGCGCCCTTTACAATGCTCTACGTCTAGGATACAACCGACTCCCAGACTTACAAAACATTCTTTGTCCTAGTTTGGTAATTGCCGCTTCTGATGATGTACACATTACAGCTGAGTCTAGCTTAGAAACGGCTCAACACCTCAAATATAGTCAATGGCAATGCTACCCTAACACAGCACATCTTTTCCCTTGGGAAGTACCCCAGCAGGTACTCAGTGATATTGACTGCTGGTTAGAAAACCATAGCAATTCGTAATTCGTAATTCGTAATGGGCTGCGCCCCGCTACGCTAACGTAATTCGTAATTCGTAATTCGTAATAAAAAACTACACCCACAAGGGCATGGAGTTTTTGAGCATGAGACATGGGTAGCTTCTTCCCAATGCCCAATGCCCTTTGAATTAGCCTTAAATATAAGTAAAACTTATAAAATATATTATTTTTATCTATGTCAAGTTGTGTTGACCAATTCGTTACAAATTCGTTACAATAATTTATATAAAGCAATAAGTTGATCTGACAAACTAATGATTCACTCAACTGCTTGACGTAATGATAAGCAGTGAGGTTGACTAGCCTGAGAAGAAAGGGTTATCTACTCAGTTGTCACCAATATCAGAAATGTTTCTAGTGCAGTTAGTTCATAAAGGCTTAATTTGGTATCGGTATCTTCCATTGACATTTGGACTTCTCCTAATCACCTCGGTTTAATTACCGAGGTTTTTTGTTGATTTAGGAAGCTATATATACAGCAGATTTGATTGCTATGAGGTACAAATCATAATAATAAAACTCTTGTGGGGTGGGCATCTTGCCCACCAATAGTGTACATCATTACACCGGAAAGTGCTGTATGACTGATAGTTGATTTCTGTTGGGGTAGCCTGCGCTAGCGTTTGAAAAACTCTCTACACTTTTATTCCTTCTTACCCCAACCCCCAACCCTGCCTACGCCAAGGATTTCACGAATAAAAGCGCATTGCTACATTTTAATAAGTTTTGATTTTTTTGTAGGATACATTAAATTATCTTGACTGCTGTATAAAAATAAGAAATATTTTGCTAAATAAATCTAGATAATTGCAAATACGTTTTTTCTCTAGATAAAGTAAAAATTTTTATGGTGATATTTAATGTTTGACAGCAGCGATCGCACTTTAATATCAAGATTATATTTGTCTCATTGTAGTATTTTATCCAGCATCTTGCAACTAACTGGATCAATCAAATAGTAGTTTTTTTAAGAATTGGTAAATTCTGCTGTTTTAGTCGGTATTTTTCACATATTCTAAGTTTATCCTGATCAGTCTCCAGTATCAGTGAACCCATTATTTATAACTCTGTTGATGCGTAAATATGAGCAAGTTTGAATAAAAACCAGGAGTTTTATATATAAATATATGCAAACAGAGACAGTTGCACTGATTTTAATTGTAGATGATAATCTAGATAACTCCAGAGTTTTATGTA
>JBODRP010000143.1:0-13051 GCA_050633005.1 Trichormus sp.
ATCTGCCGCAAAATCAACAGTTTCTGGGGTACTAGTGCTAGGAGAAACTGGCTGACTATTTTGTGCTAGTTGCTTCCCTACCCGGTTAGATTGAGGACAATTACTAGCCAAAATCAGTGTTGCTGCGTTCACTGTTGGCACAGAACAACTATTGGATACTAGTAATTGGGATGAGCCTGCGCCCTTTACAGATGTTTGTAAAGCTATTGGTAACTGAGTTTTGAGATTATTCAGTGGTACTGGTTTGGTAATAGACTGGGTAACAGGTATGACATTTTTTACTAAATTTGGTTCACCACTAGCTAAGTTAGTTTGTTTTTGAGTCTTGGAAAAACGATGCTGCTTTAATCTTTGGATGAGATCCCGATTAGGGGATACACTGGCGATTTTAATTTCATCGCTGGGAGATTTTTGCTCCTTAGTAATACTAGGATTTTTTGTCAAGACCTGTGAGTCAGTCTTACTACTGAAAGACTGTGACTTCAGTTCCGACAAATCAAAATTCTCAATAATCTCTGGAAACGCTGCAAATCTATTTGATGATGGTTGTGTCTGAATATTGTCTGCTACCAAGGTTTGACTATCGTTAGAAGTCAAGGCACTAGGAGAAGACGCTAGTTGTACACTACTTACCTTCATCGCCTCAGCCACAGCTGGCTGAGTGGTCAATACAGCTGCTGTCACACTAGGCAAGAAACCATAAAGTAATTGTTGTCCTTTCACCGCATCCCCTCACACAAAGATCAATCTGGCGGCAGAAAACTTTTCGTCACAACAGAATATAGCACGAGCATTAAAGATAGAACTAGGGATATAGCACTACACAGCAGTAAACTATTTTTAGGAATCACTACCCTGTTTATCTTCAAAACGTTTCATGATGCGAGAAAGTTCCGCCTTTTCATCAATGCTAACGCGGGTAGGCGCACCACTCACAATTCTTTCATAGTTACGGAAAGAATCTTTGATTTCAGGGCCATCGGCAGTGATATTGTACTCACGAATACCTTTATCATGCCAAGAACCCCGCATTTTAAATACGTTGATTGCTCGTGACATTTCTCCACGAATTTCGACATATTGTAGCATTAAAATTGTGTCTGTAATTGTGGAAATATGGGAATCTGTAATTGAATGTGATCCCATAAATTGATCTGTGGTGTTAGTAAAGAAACCAGTGATTTCTTCTTGTTTAGCATACCCTGTCACACCAATCACAAATTGTCTAAAAGCATTATTGCTAACTCCCCTAGCCAGAGCCGAAAGTGAATCAATGGCAATACGTGCTGGTTTAAACTCAGCAATTTCTGATTTAATAATTTGCAGGTGATCTTCTAAACCAGTAGATTCGGGATAGGTACAAATAATTTTGAGTAATCCTTGACGTTCTAATTCCTCAAAATCAATTCCCCAAGAGTAAGCGTTACGAGATAGTTGAGCGCGTGATTCTTCATAGGCAAATAATATGGCTCGTTCACCATTAACACAGCCATTCTGTATAAACTTGCTCACTAATAGTGTCTTACCAGTACCTGTTGCACCTGTGGCTAAAATAATCGAATCTTTGAAAAAGCCACCTCCGCACATGACATCTAAGGTATGGACACCAGAAGAAACCCGGACGTTAGATGATCTTTGGGTGAGACGCATTGCACCCAAGGGGAAAATATTCACTCCTTCGTTAGTAATAGTGAATGGGTACTCACCTTTCATGTGAGTTGTACCACGCAACTTCAAAATTTCAATGGTGCGCCGCCGACGTTCTCCTTCTAAAACGTTGCGAACAATGACTACGTTATCAGAAACAAATTCTTCTACCCCAAAGGAAGCAACTGGGCCGTATTCTTCACTACGTTCTGTGGTAATGACTGTAGTTACATTTAGTTGCTTTAAACGTGCAACTAGACGAAAAATTTCCCGCCGGACTACACCGATGGCTTCATACTGTTGAAATACTGCTGTAATTGAGTCAATGGAAACTCTTTTGGCTTTGTATTTGCGAATGGCGTACTGTAATCGCTCAATTAAAGCTGAAAGGTCGAAGTTGCCTACTATATCTTGACCTTCTGGATCTGGGGAAGCATCAAGAATAAATAATTTACCATCATTAATTAAACGTTGTAGATTCCAACCAAAAATATGAGCATTTTTAATAATATCACTGGGAGATTCTTCAAAAGTAACAAATACTCCTGCTTCATCAAAGTAAGTGATACCGTTATATAGAAACTGTAGAGATAATAATGTTTTACCTGTCCCTGATGTGCCACTCACTAGGGTTGTTCTCCCTACTGGTAGTCCACCATGACTGATATCATCAAACCCCTCAATCATTGTCCGAATTTTTTCGACACCACTACCAGATGTGGGTTTTTGTTCTTGTTGTTCGTTCTCGCTCATCGTTTTTTGATAAATGGGTACTAATCCCAGATTTTTAATTACTAAAATTTTGTTATTTTAATTGTTTTTTATGATTTAAACTTCGTCTTCTTCTTCCCAATCTTCTTCAATCAATTCTTCATAAAGTAAATCTAATCCGATCAATACTCGTTCCCGATCTGAAAGATCACCTATGATTTTGCGAACTGGTGGCGGTAAAATCTTAGATAATGTTGGAGTAGCCAATATTTTATCTTCTTCTGCTAATTGGGGATTTTTTAGAACATCAATCACTTTTAAAGCATAAATACCTTGAAATTCCTGCTCTAAAATGTTTTTAAGCGTTTTGAGCGCTCTGACAGAATTAGGCGTATTTCCTGCTACATAAAGCTTAAGAACATAGGTTTTTCTGGCTTTATTCATCATAGGGAGAAACAAAACATTAATATGATAATACTAGATAATTTTATCAATCCATAAGTCGTGAATTGTGATTATTTAAAAATCGCACATCTATAGGCTTCACACAAGTGAGCTAGGATGTCTATCAGTGTCAGGCGATAGTCTAGTAAGGTTTCATCGCTTCTTCCTTCTAATTGGAGTTGGGTGGAAAATTCATCAATTAGCTCCATATGAATTTCTATAATTTGTGGCACAGGAATATTAGCACAAAATACCGCATTGATAAATTTATCAATTCTTTCTTTGATGGCTTTGTCTGTAGTAAAGTAATTTATGAGAATCTGCCGATAGTCTGATTTGAGTTGCTGCAATAATACTTGCCGATCAACTTCTTGAGTCATTTGCTGACAAACCTGCTGTGTTTTTGGCTTTTGGTGGGCAAAGGCATAGGAATATTTACTAGTAAAATTTTTGTTAATTTTAGGGTAAAATCATTCGATTCCGTAATACATCTGAGAGGTTGTAGTGGCGATGAAACAGAGGAAACATCTCAAAGTCCATATACAACTGCTTAATCTGAGATTGGTAGCTAGTGGCTGGCCTCGCGGATCTAAATTTTTTTTAACATCTGGTTGAACAATCAATATTGGTAGTAGCATTTACATACTTATATATCTCACATTAATCCTGAGAGCAAAATTACTAGTGCAGTTAATAATGAAGGTAAAATCACCGATTTATGCACATCGCAACCGCCAATCAAGCTAAATCACTATCTATATCTAAATGATATAGTGAGGGATTGTAAAGATGAATGCGGTCGTAGCTGTGGTTGTTGTTAAAAACACATTACTTAATTTATGATTTGCATATGTATATCTGTCTAAATAAGGATTTTGTATTTTACTCCTTGATAAGATACTTAAACGAACTTAAAGTATTGTCGCATTTTAAATAATTATAATTCCTCAAGGTTCTAAAGCGAATCTTTGGAGTCATAATTGTTTTAGCTGTCGCTATTGATGAAAAGTTGAGATACCGGTGGGAGACTGGTCAGGCTTTTCAAAGAGAGTGGAACGTGGTCAAGTCACAGACCGCATCTGGTTGACTATTGAAATGAAACACCGATATTCAATAGCCTAAAAGCCGGACAAGATCGCTGATATGAGTCTTCTGAAAGAATACTGCTTCAGGCGCGATCGCTATTTGCCCCTGCGCTGATGGTGAAGCCAGAGGCGTTTATAAGAAGAATGACCCCCAAAGCCTTATGTCAATGCTACAGTATCCGCTTTATGAATTTCTGGCAACTGGTGAGAGTTGCCCAGAAACGAGTTCTCTAGCAGTGGTGCTGGAGATGTTTGAACACAAGCAGTGCGATCGCTTAATTATAGTTAATCAACAGCACTGTCCCCTTGGGGTATTAACTTCGGCTCGGCTCACACAGCAGTTTTTACTCAATACAGGAGATGGGGAAGTTGTAAATTTACAACAACCACTTTCTTGTTTGGGTGCAGCCATAATTGAGCCAATACAGATATTACCAGCTACTCATTGTCTAGAGCAATTGAGTTCATTATGGCAGGATCAAAAAACCCAGCATCAACATTACTTAGAGTGGGTATTAGTTGATGGTGATGGCAAATTTTTAGGGCTATTGAATAGGGTGCGTCTTTTAACCCTGCTAGCTAAGGAACAACTACCAACCCCGCACCCGACTGTTAAACCGTCAGCCACCATACATCAAGACACATCCTTGATTAGTGATGGGAGAATGAGGCGCGTACCTAAACTTAAACAACGCCCAATTCAAGGATATAAACCACTAGTACAGCTATTAGAAAGACTACCTTGGCCTTTGATGTTACAAACCAGCACAGGTCAAGTCTTAACCCGAAATCTCGCCTGGTGGAAACAATTAGGAACATTAAAAGATCCCGAAGGGATCAGACAACAAGTAGAAGCAATTTTAGCAGCCACTCGCATCAAACAACCAAAATATACTAACCCAAAAACAGTGAAAGTTTATGCTCGTGGTTATGAAAATGAGCTAGATGATCATCACTGTTTACCGATCAGCGAATTACCAAATTTAAGATCATATAACCCAGAATCACCCCAACAAGATAGAGATATTCCTAGAGGACGCTGCTTTCTTGATAGCCAAATGGGTAGTTGTACCTGTGTTGTAGAAGTGCAGAGTGGTCAAGAGCGAGTTTGGCAGTTTACAAAAATTCCCTTAGATCATCCAGATTTAACACTCCACATAGCTCCATCAGAAGCCAGACTACACAAGGATAACCTCTGGTTAGTTTCAGCTACAGATGTTACAGAACAACAGCAACTTTGTAAAGAACTAGCAGCAAAAAACGCTGATTTAATTCAACTCAATCGCTTAAAAGATGAATTTTTAGCTTGTATTAGCCATGAACTCAAAACCCCACTGACGGCTGTATTGGGGTTATCGCGGTTATTAGTAGATCAACAATTAGGTGAACTCAATGAGCGTCAAGCGCGGTATGCAGGCTTAATTCATCAAAGTGGCCGCCATCTGATGAGTGTGGTTAACGACATTTTAGACTTAACCCGCATGGAAACAGGTCAGATGGAACTGACCCTAGCACCTGTAAATATACAATCTATTTGCGATCGCGCCCTCTCAGAAGCCAAAGCCATTCACAACCAAACCAACAAAACCACATCCACTAGTCAAAAAGCTAGCCCTCGCTCATCACAAGTCAAATTTACAATGTCCATTGAACCAGAGCTAGAGCAGATCATTGCCGATGAATTACGCTTGCGCCAGATGTTGGTACATCTATTATCTAATGCTTTTAAGTTCACAGAAATATCCGGCGAAATTGGCTTAAGAGTTAATCATTGGGAAGGGTGGATTGCCTTTACTGTCTGGGATACAGGTATCGGTATTCCCGAACATCAGCAACATCTAATTTTCCAAAAATTCCAACAATTAGAAAATCCCCTTACCCGTCAATTTGAAGGCACAGGTTTAGGACTAGTCTTAACTAGGGCTTTGGCGCGTCTCCACGGAGGTGATGTCAGCTTCTTATCCCAGGAAGGTAAAGGTAGTCAATTTACCTTACTATTACCACCCAGTCCACCCACTACAGGTTTTGGTGAATCAGAAATTGCCACACCAACAGTTAATGAATTAGAAACGGCTGCAACATTCCAGTTCATCAGCAATACTGAAAAAAATCCCCTTATTCCCTCCCAAAGATTAGTCTTGGTAGTTGAAGCCGTAGCTCGTTACATTCAAGATTTAACAGATCAACTCAAAGCTAACGGTTATCGGGTGGTGATTGCCCGTTCTGGTACAGAAGCGGTAGAAAAAGCCCGACGCTTACAACCACAAGCGATATTTTTAAATCCCTTGTTACCCTTATTATCTGGTTGGGACGTGCTGACATTACTGAAATCTGATCCCGCCGTGCGCCATATTCCCGTAATTGTCACAGCCACAGGGGCAGAAAAAGAACAGGCATTTGCTAACCGAGCCGATGGTTTTTTAAACTTACCCGTGCAGGTGCAAGCCTTGACACCATTATTAGAAAAATTATGTGCCAAACCCACAGATCAATCCCCTAGTTTAAATGATCCTCAAGAGATTGAGCCAAATCACCCCTTAAGGATTCTCAGATTAGTCAGTCCTGAATTAGAATCAATCAATCCCCAGCCTTCATTACAAGAACATCGAGTCATTGAGGTAGATGATTTAGATCAAGGCGAACTCTTAGCCAGGGTTTGGCAATTTGATGTGATTTTGCTAGATGTAGAGCCTTCCCTAGCAAAAACTTACTTACAACAATTAGCTCAACATCCCCGCTTGGCTGCCTTACCCTTAGTGACTTGTGATGTTGTCACCACCTTGACGGCATCCCAAATACCGGGTTTATCTGTATTTCCTTGTTTAACCCCCTTAAATGAAGACAATAGCAATAGTGATCACAAACATCCCTTATTGTCAGTGCTGCAAATCGCCTCTAGTGTCACCTATCCCCCTAACATCCTAGTAGTAGATGTCACCATGTTACAGGACTTGCCACAAACCAAGCGTAAACCAGTCAAGAGTGATGGCAAAACCAAAAATTACCCTCTGAATCAAGAAACTGCTGAACGGGGAACGGAATGGTTTCAAGCTTTAATTCAGTATTTACAAACCGCAGGCTTAAAGGCAACAATAGCACGCTGTTGGGCAGAAGTTTTACAACAAATGCGTCACCAGAGTATAGATTTACTACTGATTTGTTTAGGAGTTTCAGCCATCCATCCAGACGTATTAAAAGCACTGAAAACTTTGCAAGATTTACCGTTAAATTTGCCCCCAATTTTAGTGATAGATCAAAGGTTACATTCCATGCTGAGTAATTCTCCCACTCAAATCGCTCAAAATAAACATGGACAGAGAACAAAAAATCAGAGGGAATCAATCGAAACAGTTTTAAGTGCGATCGCTACCCAAATTCTCCCCCGTTCTATATCAATGGAAGAGCTATTGACACAAATTAATCAAACTTTAAGTATCAAGATGATGGGGGGGTAATGGGAGTAGGGGTGTAGGGGTGTAGGGGTGTAGGGGAAGGTAGACAAGGTAGACAAGGTAGACGTAGAAATATTTACCCCAATGCCCAATGCCCAATGCCCCATGCCCCATGCCCATTAACTAAGATATATCTAATTTTGGCGATTTCATTTTTTTAAAGTTAATACGAGTTAATTGATAAGCACCTTTTATCGCTAAATTCTGATAGTTATCTGGCTGCAAATCCATGTTAAAAAAGTTTCTTTTTTCAGTTAAAAGTAGTAATGAAGCTGGATGTTCTGGTTGATTAGCTACATTGTCAATATATTCAATGCCTTCTTTGGCTAATTTGATAAATCTGATCTGTTTGTGACTATAAAAAACTACACTCGGTTTTTTAAAGCCAACCATGATGATTTCTTCTTGTGGTTTCTGAAACTGCACAACAGCCGCAGATAAATCTCTTAAAGGTAGTTGACGTTCTTGATCTACTAAGAGCAAACTAGGCATTAACATGAAGATAAAAAATGCCACGAATCCTAATAAATTTAAGCCAAGAATTGTCTGCCATTGGCGACTTAATATTGAGCCTGCAACAATGACTGCAAACACTAGCCAAATCCAACCACCTATTGCTGGTAAACCAGACTGTTGAAGTATTTGGTTGAAGTTGGGAGCAGCAGGATCTTTACCTAAAAAGTGGAATATGTGAAAGAATGCTACTGACAATACAGATAAAAAGACGACATTGATCCAACTACTTACCTGCATCAAAGAAATTGGGTAAGTAATTTCATTGGTGCTGGGGTTTGGCTCTGGTTGTGAGAAAAAATCACTGCACAATAAAGCCACTAAAATGGCGGCGGCTGGCATTAAGGGCAATACATAGCTAGGCAGTTTAGTGACAGCAATGGTAAAAAAGCTAAAAATAGTCACAAACCAGATGAATGCGAACAAACCTAATTGTTGAGAGCGTTCTTGATTGCGCCAGTGCGATCGCTGCCAAAATTTCAGTCTGATCATGGACAAAGGTAAGTAAACTGAGTATGGCGCAAACAATAGCAGCACAATCAAAAAGTAAAAGTACCAAGGTGCTGAGTGACCATTAACTACCTCAGTAAATCGTTCTATGTTGTGATAACCAAAAAAAGAGTTAATGTAATTCCAGCCATTGCGCCAAGTCACCAGCAAATACCAAGGGACAGACAAACAAAAAATAATTACCAGTCCCAAAACCAGACGCATTTCTTTGACTACTGCCCAAAATTGTCCCACATACAGCAAAAAAGCCCCTATAATTAGCCCTGGTAACACAATTCCCACTGGCCCTTTCGTCAAAATGCCCCCAGCAATCAACACATAAAAAGCTAAATACCATTTGTTGGGCATGGGGGGGAAAAAACTCAAAAATTCTTGAATTTTGAATTTTGAATTTTGAATTTTGAATTTGTTTGCTCCCCGACTCCCCGACTCTGCATATCCTCGGAAAAAGCACAACAAGGCTGAGGCTATACACCCTGTCAACACCATATCTGAGACACCTGTTCTACCCCAGATGATCATTTCTGGATTGAGTGCTGTGACTGCTGAGGCAACGGCTGCGGTGAAGTAGCGACGAGTTAAAGAGGAAACTTGTTGAGCCAAGCTCCATTGGACAGTGTAAAACACCAAGGCGATAACTGCCATTGCCGCTAGTGCTGAAGGGAGACGTACTGCCCATTCATTCACCCCAATCACAGCATAGGCGATCGCCTGCAACCAGTAAATTAAAGCAGGCTTATCAAACCGAGTTTCACCATTGAAATAAGGAGTAATCCAATCCCCTGTGACTAACATTTGTCGGGAAGCTTCCGCAAACAATGGCTCAGTTTCATCAATCAAGCCAACACGCCCTAAATTCCATCCATAACCTATCCAGCCAATTACAACTAACCACACAATTACCACAGTCACAGCGAGGGCTGGACGCTTTACAAGATTCTTTAACCACTGCTCAACAGCGTGGGGAAAGCTCAATTTTAACCTCATCAGTAGTTAGTCAATAGTCAATGGTTAATAGACAGTTATTTAGTCGTTGAGTGACTAGGTTTTGTTCTTGAGAATTTTGGTTTTGAGGCAAACTCAGCACTCAGGCAACAGTCGAAAATAAATTACGTTTAATGTCAATTCAAATCTTGCGAATATCTAGATATTTGTAGGGGCGGGTTCACCGAGATCAAAAGTTAATCATGAATGATGTTTGTTAACCCGCCCCTACCAAGTTTGATACACCCCACCCATAGGCTATTGATTGGATAGGCGATTTTCCTAATTCACATCAGGCGTAAATTATTGCTAATTACTCAATAACAATACCCATTCTTGCTTTTGGGCATCCCAGGTTGGTAGGGAACTTTCTCCCACCACATATGGCCCCCAGTAGCGACGAGAACCATCCTGAGCAAAAGCTACCAAAATATCACCTCTTTCTATTTTGAGATTGCCTTGGGGGAGAGACAGAATCAAACCTTTTTCGCTGCCTTCTTGGGGATCAAAATCCCAATGAGCCGGAATTTGAGCTTGTTCTTTCACTGTACCTTTTTTTACTGACTCTCTAGCCAATAGAGCCAACCGCACAGGCTGATCTGTTTGATTACTCATCCGTAAAGAGCCTAAATACTTAGTATTGCTTTTTAACGCTTGGCGTGATGTCAAGATGGAGATAGATTTGTCAGTGTTTTGTTGTGATTTGTTACTGTCAACGGTTACTGGATTAGAAATAGTCGTAGAATTGCTGTCTGTCGATGCTACAGGTGATGCTAAATCTTGATTTTCTGGGATAACATCAGTGGATGACGATGATGATGTCTCTGGATTTGTAGTTTCAAAAGACACACTCATGTCTAAACATCCTACCAGTAAGGCCAGCAATGCCAAACAGCCAGCGATAACCGCAGCGTTACGATACCCGGAAGACTTCATATTGATATGAATTTACAAATAATGATTTGTTTAGGCTTGACCAAATACTAGCCTATTATCACTAGTTAGGTTCAAAGAAAGTTTTCTACTTCCTTAGCATAGGTAGGGTGTAGGGTGTGGGTGTATTGGTTTAAATCAACAAATATAGTAAAAACATATTATTCACATTTTTTAATATATTACAGCCTGTCTTTCTATCATGATCTCCTATTGCCAGATAATATTGACTGTATAAAAACTAAGACAGGATAATAGATTGCACATAAAACGTATATCTGTCAACAGTTATCAAGTGACTGCTGACTTTTAACTAATCACGGCTAACTGCTAAAGACTCAATTGAATGCAAAATACACGTCTGAACAACTTGTTTGATACCATTGCTAGGCGTTTGGGGCAATGGTTTGCTAATCCTTGGCGGCGGTTATCACTGCTGCTGATGAGTTTTTTGTTTGGGTTTTTTCTCGGAACGGCAATTTCCACTATAGCAGGACAACGTGGTGTATTAGACATTTGGATAGCTGGGTTATTAGTTGTACTCACAGAGGTCACAAGTAGAATATTCTATAGTCAGAGTTTTTTTGCTCGGCGAGCGTTGTGGGTAGAAGTGCTGAACCTGTTGAAAGTGGGTTTTACTTATAGCTTGTTTATTGAAGCCTTTAAACTGGGTTCATGATGAATGATTGGTTAGCAGCAATAGGAACGGCAAGTGGGCAAGAAGCAGCACAAGCATTTGGGATGACATCGGAGAATGTAGCACAAGTGATCCAAGAGCGATCGCAGCTTTTACAATCAGTGTTACCAGCTTTTAACCAATTTTGCGAAAGTCGCCTACATACTACACCACAGAAAATGTTACCTGTGCTTTGGAACTGGTGGCTACCTCTAGCAATGAAAATAGCATCGCAACACCAACAATTACAACGTCCTTTTATCCAAGGTATCTTAGGCAGTCAAGGAACAGGTAAAACGACAATGTGCCAAGTTTTGGGGTTAATTCTCCAGGAGTTGGGATATTGTAGCGTAAGTTTATCGTTAGATGATTTGTATAAAACTTATCATGATCGCCTAGCATTAACCCAAAAAGATCCCCGCTTAATTTGGCGTGGCCCCCCAGGCACTCACGATGTAGACTTAGGAATAAATGTTTTAGAGCAGATCAGGCAATCTCAAACCCCTGTCATGATTCCTCGCTTTGATAAATCAGCTTATCATGGGGCAGGCGATCGCACTCATCCAGAAATTGTAGAGAAAGTTGATATTCTGTTATTTGAAGGTTGGTTTGTCGGTGTACGCCCTATAGATTCAGTGGCATTTGATCATGCACCACCACCCATTATCACTGATGCAGATAAAGCATTTGCTCGTGAAATGAATACTCGTCTGAGAGAATATTTGCCACTGTGGGAGAAATTAGATAGCTTAATTGTCTTATATCCCCAGGATTATCGTTATTCTGTAGAGTGGCGCAAACAAGCAGAACGGCAAATGATAGCAACTGGGAAATCAGGAATGACAGATGCAGAAATTGAAAGATTTGTCAATTATTTTTGGCGATCGCTGCATCCTGAATTATTTATTAAACCATTAGTTGCATCAGGCTCATGGGTTGATTTAGTCATTGCCATTGATCAAGATCATAGGTTAACTGAATATAGCAGTTGACCCTCCGAATTTTAGATTTTGAATTTTGAATTTTGAATTTTGAATTTTGAATTGGAGCGCAGCGACTTGACTATTGACTATTAACTTCCTTCCATAAAAAAGCTGTAGAAGCGGGGAGTTTGTTGTATTTTTGACAGCGATCGCGTCCGGCAATTTTAGCCTGGTATAATGCCCGATCAGCCTCGTCAATAATTTCTTGAAAATCCGAGTTAGGTGGAGGGGTAATAGTAGCTACACCTGCGCTGATGGTGACACAAATATTAGCTTGGGAACTGCAATGTGGTATGCCTAGCATCCGCACAGATTGACAAATAGCCTCAGCGATATGAATTGCTCCCTCAGCATCGGTTTTAGGTAAAATCACAGCAAATTCTTCCCCACCATAACGGGCGACTAAATCAGCAGGACGTTTGACACTATCTTGAATAGCTTTGGCAACTAATTGTAAACAGCGATCGCCAGCCCGATGACCGTAGGTATCATTATATGCTTTAAAGAAATCAACATCACAGAGAATCAAAGACAAAGATTGTTGCTCCCTAGCCATGCACTGCCATTCTTGCAAACAATATTCTTCAAATCTGCGGCGGTTAGCGATTTGTGTTAATTCATCAATTGTTACCAGGCGTTGCAATTCTCGGTTAGCAGCTTCCAGTTTTTGCTGGAGATGGGATTGTTGAATTAAACGCTTGACGCGTTGGCGCAAAACTGGCCAGTGAATTGGTTTTGTGACATAATCGATAGCACCGACATCAAAAGCGCGATCGACAGATTCTTTATCTTCTAGCCCCGTAATCATTAACACTGGTATATGTTTGCTTTGATCTAGCAGTTGTAAGCGAGTGCAACACTCAAAACCATCCATGTCAGGCATAATGGCATCAAGAAGCACTATATCAGGTTGCAATTGATGAAAAACACTCAACGCCTCTCTACCATCCTGAGCTTCCACTGTCCGATAGCCTTCATATTGTAGAGACAAACGTAACTGCGCCCTGATAAATGGCTCGTCGTCAACAATCAGAATTAAAGACGGCTCTTGTGGGACAGTAGGGTTCATGATCTCTCCTGATTGATTTCTCTTTGCAAAGCAATTCTGACTCG
>JBODRP010000144.1:0-12958 GCA_050633005.1 Trichormus sp.
GTTGACTCGCAAAGGTGGTAAAGCTATTCCTTTAGCAGAATGTGATTGTCAATTGACTGTGTACGCTGAACCTCACATTGCCGGAGAACCAGCACTGTTAGAACCATCCTTAGAAGCAGTGAATGCTGAACGTTTTCAAAGTATACCAGGGGCAGATATTACATTTCCCAAACCAGGCATTTATCAACTGCAACTAACAGGAAAACCCAAACTTGGGGCAAATTTTCAACCGTTTGAATTTAAGTTTGATGTGACTGTGGCGGTGGGTGCGGGTAATGCTAGAAAACAGGTACAAAGCCAGCAAGCAATTAATAATGATGTGGGAGAAAGTGAAGCATCATCATTGACAGTGGGGACGATTCCAGTTTGGGCGATCGCTATCCCCACTGTCTCAGCCTTGGGTATAATATTCGCAGCTTGGCAAAGTCAAAAAGGCAAGAATTAAATTAAGCACTCTGCTGTGAGTGTGATTCGCTAGATGAGGCAGATTCTTTCTTCTCTGATTGCGTGTCACCATTCTGTTGCACTTGCTGAAGATGAATGTTATTGACTTGCACAATAAAGTATTCTAATGCTTGACTAACCTTTTGTTGCTGTTCAATTTCGTCAGAGGCATCATAACAACGATAAGGCTGAGTCACTCCCAAAATAAATTTTTCTTGTTCAGCTTCTAACAATTCAACGGCTGTGTTAGCTGCAACCCAATTTTTCTGAAAAGGAAACGATGTCACTATACTAGCAACAATAGAAGCAATAGCTGGACAAATCACAGGCAGCCACTTTAGCCAGGTTTGACCTGATTCTATTTTATCGACCAACACTAAAATAGGTGTAATTCCCGAAAATACAACAGTGGTAATTTGCAGAACATAGTAAATCGTTCTTGATAAATTGCGAACGCGTTTATAGTCGTCAATTAACTCTTGGCAATACTGTAAAGCTTTAGCCTTAACAGGAGTAAAAGTATTTTGTTGCTGAGAGTTATTACCCAACAAATAAGTATATAGTTCAGCTTTTTTGTTAAATTCATACTGATTCACTAATTGCTTTGAATCTTGAAACACTTGTCTATTAATAATAAACAAGATACCTACAAGACTCAGAGATATGATGCCATAAATTAAAAAATTTTGACGGTTTGAAAATATAAATACCAGAAGTATAGCCATAAATAATATAGCTATGAGTAAATTTTCAATTATCTTCAAAGTCAACAGTTTTTTTTGCTCTACTGAGGAGAATAAATTTCCAAAACCTTGATCATTTGAGTTTTGGGGTTGATTTTCAAGACTAGTAAAGTCAGAGGTTGTAGTCATAATCTAGAAATTGAATTGATTATTAGGTAGTTTATATGTGACGGCTGTAATTGCTGGAAAAGGATTAGAATCTGCCAAGTTTAATTTAGCTATTAGAGTATGTATCCCGCCTCGGCATTAATTCGGAGTCTATGGGGGGTAGGGGAGTAGGGGGCAGGGGGAGCAGGGGGAGCAGGGGGGGCAGGGGGAGACAAGGGAGACAAGGGGGAAATATTTACTTCAATGCCCAATGCCCTATGCCCCAAACTTTGATTTATCTTCCCAACTGATTAGGAATACCTTCACAACCGCCGGGAATTGTACTTCTGGTTTTTTCTCCACCCCAAGCACAACAGTAGTGCCGATTCACGTCAGACATTCTTTGAACATTGGTGAAATCAGCATTTTCAACTACAGCACCAGTATATTCTCCTGTTTCATAGTCTGGCGGTAAGGTGCGACTGCGGGGGGATGCTTGTTCTACTGCACCATAAAATAGGCGTACCCCATTTAAGTCAGCACCATTGAGATTAGCATCATATAAAATGGTGCGTGAGAGGTTAGCTTTGACTAAATCACAACCACTGAGGTTAGCACGGACAAGATTTGCTTCACTGAGATCAGTCCAACGTAAATCTGTATTGGCAAGATCGGCGGCGGCTAACATTACACCTAAATCTATTACTCGTACACCATCTAATCTGTCTTCTGCGTAGCCGCCAACACCGTTGAGAATGGCTCTACCTAAACGCCGATCGCGTTTTAGGGGTGTGAGTAATTTAGAACGGGATAAAAAACGGAGAATTTTGGCTTTTCCACTACCATCAACACTACTAAAAATTGCCGCCGTGCGACCTTCCGCGATCGCTCTTTCTTGCGGCCAATCTTCTAATAATCCTTCTTCATCTAATACTAAATCAGAAACACCTTGGAAATAAGAATCAATGGTTTGTTGTTGAGTAATAATATTTTGTTGTACAGTTAACAGGTTTTGCTGAATTGTCAAGTCTTTAGAAATGACATATTGTCGCCACGCCACATAAACAGCAATGATGGCGATGAGAATTTGTCCTAAAGCTCCAAACCACTCCGCCAAAGTCCCCGACGCATCCCAATTAATTCGCCGTCCCCACTGAATTAAGCGATCGCCTAATCCGGTAAACTTTAAACCACCCACAATTCCTACTATCAGTCCCATCAAGGCGATGAAGATGGTTTTATCTTCGCTAGAAAACCAAGAGTTAAGGACGTATTCCAACCAAGGAAACAGGATCACCAAAGATAACAACAGTGTCCCCAAAGTCCCCAACATCCCAATAATCCAGTTATTGAGGACAAAACCGAGCAGAGTTATAGCGATCGCTACTATAGTCATTAACAATGCTCTCGGCTTGACAGTTAATTGAGGTTTAGGGTGAGTTGAGAAACTAGAACGAGCTTGTTGTAAAGCGGCTGTGTTTTGCGGAGATTGCAAAGAAGAAATCGCCGCTAAAGCTTGTTGTGCAGCCAGTGTTCCTGGTGTCAGGTGATTTTCACCTATTCTCGCGCCATCAAAGTCATTTGGTTGCAACTCATCATCAGATGTAGATTGCGGGGTGGTTGGTTTTGGGGAATCGGATTCAGTCGTCATGCTTTCTAAATAGTTAAGAATGGGGAATGGGGAATGGGGCATTGGGGAATGGGCATTGGGCAATTCAATTTTGGATTTTGGATTTTAAATTTTGGATTGAATTTCAATCTAAAATCCGAAATCTAAAATCTAAAATTCTTTCCCTTGTCTCCCTTGTCTCCCTTGTCTCCTGCCCAAAGTCCTGTAATTTTGAATTTTGAATTTTGAATTTTGAATTAATTAGCCCCCTGCCCCCTACCCTTCCCTGCCAGGGCAAGATTTGATTTTTACAACGAAATATGTTAATATTGGTGAACATTTTTTACAATTCTTTCAAAACCAAGTCAATCGTCAAAACATATACAAAACTATCTAAAAACATTGGTGATAGTAAATACGATTAGAAAATATGGGTAATTTTAAAATTGTTGTATGAGTTCTATCGTCATAGCATGGTCTTTTGGCGTTGCTTGATTACGTGTGGTTTTATGACTGTCTTGATGTTTGGCTGTAGTGATGGCATAAACTCATCAAAAGCTAATACCAAGGAAGTAGTCAAGACGGTTAATATTCCTCCTCGACGATTGACACAAGCTAATAATACCCAAGAGGCACAGAAATTATTTTTTCAAGGTAATAATTTATTAGATGCGCGACGCTATCAAGATGCTATAGGTATATATGAGCAAGCGATCGCCATCCAACCCGAAAATGCAGACATTTGGATTAATCGCGGTAACGCCCTGACATCCTTGCAAAAGTATAAAGATGCTCTCTCATCCTATGATAAAGCGATCGCCCTTCAGCCAGAGAAGGATGAGGCGTGGTATAACCGAGGCAATGTTTTAATGACGTTGCAAAATTATGTAGGTGCAGTAGCAGCATACGACAAAGCGATCGCCCTTGCACCAAACAAACCTGCCCCCTGGATTAATCGCGGTATTTCCCTGACGAAACTGCAACGATATCAACAAGCTTTAAAATCTTATGAGCGAGCGATCGCCATCAAACCAGATAAACCAGAAGCTTATTACAATCGAGCCTGTACCTATGCCTTACAAAGCAATATAGAATTAGCTACTAGCAATTTACAAAAAGCTATACAACTCGATGCTACTAAATACCAATCCTTAGCAAAAATTGATCCCGATTTTGATCAAGTAAGAAATCATCCGCAATTTCAAGAATTGATTCAATAGGGGAGACGAAGGGAGGCAGGGGGCTAATTAATTCAAAATTCAAAATTCAAAATTCAAAATTACAGGACTTTGGGCAGGAGAGAAGGGAGATAAGGGAGACAAGGGAGACAAGGGAGGGGTGAGTGTGGGGAGAGAGGGGAGTGTGGGGGGAAAGATTTGTTCTCCACCATCCCACACCTCCCACACCTCCCACACCTCCCACACCCTGAGCCATTCCCAATGCCCAATGCCCAATGCCCAATGCCCCATATCCAATTCACCATGAAAAAACTTTTAGTCACAGGAGCAAGTGGTTTTCTTGGTTGGCATCTTTGCCAAATGGCTCAAGAAGATTGGCAAGTTTATGGAACGTATGATTCCAATAACATAAAAATTCCTGGTATTCAATTAATTAAATTAAACTTAACAAATTTTGCTCAACTCAAGCAGGTATTTGAGGAAATTCAACCGGATGCAGTCATTCATACAGCCGCGCGATCGCAACCAAACTTTTGTCAAATTCATCAGCAAGAATCACACTTAATTAATGTGACTGCATCTTGTGATCTTGCTGGACTATGTGCAGATTATGCCATACCCTGTGCTTTTACATCAACTGACTTAGTTTTTGATGGGTTAAATGCTCCTTATCAAGAAACAGATTCCGTGTGTCCTGTGAATATTTATGGTGAACAAAAAGTCATGGCAGAAATAGGAATGCTAGAACGCTATCCCATGACAGCAGTGTGTCGAATGCCATTAATGTTTGGTAATGCTACCCCCACAGCAAAAAGTTTTATTCAGCCATTTATTGAAATTTTAAAAGATAAAAAAGAACTTAATTTATTTGTCGATGAATTTCGTACACCAACTAGTGCAACAACTGCCGCAAAAGGTTTGTTATTAGCACTAAAAAAAGTGAATGGTATTATTCATTTAGGGGGAAAAGAAAGGATTTCTCGTTATGATTTTGGGAAACTTTTGGTAGAAGTTTTCCAACTTGCTGATACTAGACTTAAAGGTTGTCTGCAAAAAGATGTAAAAATGGCAGCACCAAGACCAGTAGATGTATCTTTAGATAGCTCGAAAGCCTTTGCTTTGGGATATCAACCGTTATCTATTAAAGCAGAATTAGAGGCATTAGGTAATACCACAAAATCAATTCAAAATTCCAAATAGTCTACTGATATTGAAGCGGGGAATGTGGGTATTAACATTTTCCATTCCCCACTCCCGATTCCCCAATATATTCACCTTTGATTTTTAAGCGGTTTACGGATAGCACTTTGCCAGATAATAGTTTGCTTGGCTGAACGTTCTCCCAGGGAACGAGTTGCGACAACTTCAAGATCAACGTTTTCTAAGCGTTCCTCAAATTCTCGATATTCATCAGCAATAATTGAACCAGGTGCTAAAAGAGATGCTGCACCTTGATGGAGTTTCCATTTGTGTTTGGAGAGGTTAATTTGTTTACTACCAAGTTCAGATATTGGTAGGGTGACGCTGGGGGTTTCTTCAGGTAGGGGTTGCTGACTCTTGACGATACTCAAAACGCCTAAGTTGCCCTTTTTGCCGTCACTACCATCTCTACCACTGTATCCATCTCTACCGTTGTGACATCTGTAGGTTTTCTTTGTACATTTTTGACCGAGAAGATTGGAGATTGGAGATAGCAGATTGGAGATTGTTTTTGGTACAAGCCCCGCTCCTTGTGGGCGGAATAAATCTAAAATCTACAATCTCAAACTCTCAAGCTACATCTCTTGTGGATGTAGTCAATCTGCAATCTACAATTGGCAATCTGCAATCAGTTGACACTCCCCAGCCTAAAGGCGTGGGGATTCTACATTCACAGACTCGCCGTTAGACGACAGGCCGCGGCCAATCGCCCAAGAGGGCAAATCTCCTGTAGCGTAAGTGACCGTATCCCTACCGTACTGAGTCCTCGTCTCAAAATATTGATTGCTGCATTGATGTCTCTATCTTCCACATATCCACAATGTGGACAAACATGAGTCCTTGTAGACAGAGATTTTTGCACTTTCTCACCACAGTTAGAGCAATTTTGGCTTGTATTATAGGGAGGAACAGCAACTGTTACTTTCCCATATTTCTGACCAAAATATTCTAACCACTCTCGGAAAGTTGACCAACCAGCATCACTAATTGATTTTGCCAGTTGCGGGTTACGTACCAAACCCTTCACATTTAAATCTTCATAGGCGACCAAATCATTAGATTGGATGACGGAGTATGCTAATCTCTTGCAATACTCTTTTCGTTGCCTACTTACTCTTAAATGCTTACGGGCATATCTATTTCTAGCTTTGTGGTAATTGTTGGATTGTCTGGCGCGAGCTTTCTTCTTTTCTTTGCTGAACTTCTTAGACTTTTTGCGATTTGCACGGTTTAACTGTTTTTCTGACTTGCGGTAGAACTGGGGGGATGGTTCGACATTGCCTTTATTATCAGCAATGAAATACTTTAGCCCCAAGTCAATACCCACTAATTGATGTGAGGGTTGAGTTTCTATCCTGGCATCAACGTCAATCGCAAATTGGGCGTAATACCCATCAGCACGACGTACCAAACGGACACGCTTAATTTGCTTGATGTCGTAGTAATTCAGGTCGTAAGTCCCTTTTAATTTCAGAGTTCCAATCCCTTTTTTGTCTGAGAAAGTTATCGACTTACGATTAAGAGTTAGCTTCCATCCCGTTGATTTGTATTCAACTGAACGACAGTTTTTCTTAAATTTAGGAAACCCCTTTTTACCTTTGAATTTTTTCTTGCAGTTGTCGTAAAACCTAGCTATCGCACTCCAACAACGTTCCGCCGCCGATTGTCTAGCCATTGAATTGAGTTCATCAGCAAAAGGGAATTGCGCCGCTAATACAGCACAATACTTATTCAATGCGTACTTATCTACCTTTGAATCCTTGTTATCCATCCAATAGCGCAAGCACTTATTTTGAATGAATTGGCTGGTACGAATTGCTTCATCTATTGCCTGATATTGCTTTTCTTTACCTTTAACTTTAAACTCGTAAACAATTATGGGTATCGACCAATTAACCACATACTTATGCTAACACAAAAAGCATAAAGCCGTCCTAGAAGCGATGCACTGAGTGCTACACTGAACTTGTCGAAGTGCTTGCCGAAGTGGACGGGGTTTTAAACCCAAATTTTCGATAACCCCAGTTTTTCGGAAAAACCCGGGTTATTTTTATTATTATTTTTCTTATAACCACTCTCGGCCAGCACAGGGCAAAATAAAGACAGTAAGAGCGATGTTAACGCTATCCTGCCAATGAGCTACTGTCTTAATCCCCGTTGTCCCAAGCCTGAAAATCCAGAGAATATCAAGTTTTGCTTGAGTTGTGGTTCTAAATTACTGCTCAAAGAACGCTATCGTGCCATTAAACCTATTGGACAAGGTGGTTTTGGCAGGACTTTCTTAGCTGTCGATGAAGATAAACCCTCCAAGCCACGCTGTGTCATTAAGCAATTTTACCCCCAAGCCCAAGGGACAAACACAGTCCAAAAAGCGGTAGAGTTATTTACCCAAGAAGCAGTGCAGTTAGACGAACTAGGTAAACATCCTCAAATTCCTGAACTTTTAGCATACTTTACCCAAGACGATCGCCAGTATTTGGTACAAGAATTTATTAATGGGGCAAACTTAGCACAGGAATTGGCAAATAAAGGCGCGTTCAACGAAACACAGATTCGGCAATTACTCAGCGATTTATTGAATGTATTGCAATTTTGTCATGCCAGACAAGTAATTCACCGCGATATTAAACCAGAAAATATTATTTTACGTAATAGTGATAATAAATTAGTGCTAGTCGATTTTGGTGCTTCTAAATCTGCCACTAGCACAGCTTTAAATAGAACTGGAACTAGTATTGGTAGTCCTGAATATGTAGCCCCAGAACAAATTAGAGGGCGGGCAACTTTTGCCAGTGATATTTATAGTTTAGGGGCGACTTGTGTAAATTTATTAACCGGGCGATCGCCTTTTGATTCCTATGACACAAATCACGACAAATGGGTTTGGCAGCAATACTTAAAAACCCCAATCAGTAATAGCCTAACTAACATTATCAGCAAAATGTTAGAAAGCATCCCCGCAAGACGTTATCAAACAGTAGAGGAAATCTTGCAAGCTTTAAATCTACCATCTTCAGCAGTAGCAACACCAGCTAAACCCACGAATCAAGCCCCACCTACTTTACCACCAACTTTTATTAGTCAAACACCAAGTCAAATTGACTTAGAACTAGAAGAGTTAAAAACACAATTTTTACCTGGAGGTAAATCCAAACCTCAAAATATCCAGCAGCCAACTACAAATAACACCTCTGGTAATCAAACCGAAATTGACAGGGAATTAGAAGAATTAAAAGCTAAATATCTTGGGAATAATAACCCATAAACTTTATGACAAAACCTGACATCAAAAGTTTATATTACATCACACATATTGAAAATATACCATCAATCCTACAAAGAGGTATTTTATCCCACAAAAAAGTTGAGGAATTAGCGGTTTCAACTATACCTATTTACGATGTTGGAATTGTGAGCAAACGAAAAGATAAGTCTACACCGACAAATAGTAGTTTATGGGAATATGCCAACTTATATTTTCAGCCACGTAACCCAATGATGTATCGGGTAGTTCATGAAAAAGACAAGAGAGATATTGCTGTTGTTGGAGTTAAACCAGATGTATTGGGAGCAACAGGAGCATTGATTACTGATGGTAATGCTGCCAATGAACCAACACAATTTTTCTCTATTCAAGAAGGTTTAGCGACTTTACAAAAACAATGGAAAATTATTCAAAATGAGTGGTGGAATGAGTTAGATGGTTCAAAACGCAAAATTATGGCTGAGTGTTTAGTCCCGGATCAAATTATTCCAGAACTTGTGCATTCAGTTTTTGTTGCAGATTATAAAGCTAAAGAGCGAGTAGAAAAACTGATAGGTGCAGCTAAAATTCCCGTGATTCCTGAACCTAATATGTTCTTTCAACCCATATTTGCTACTAGAATTGGTAGAAATATTTCCTTAATTGATGGAGATATGTTTTTTTCTAATATGCAAACTTTGACTATTAGTGTTAATCTTCAGGGCATCATGGGTAAAGGATTAGCATCACGAGCAAAATATCAATTTCCTGATGTATATGTAGTTTATCAAGATGCTTGTAGAAATAAACAATTGACTGCAACAAAACCGTATCTTTACAAACGTGAAGCATCATTAGATCAAGAACTAGCTGATTTGAGTCTACCGCTTGTAACAGCTAATTCTGTCAAGTGGTTTTTATTATTTGCTACTAAAAGACAATGGCGAGAAAATTCTCGGTTAGATGATATTGAAGCTGGTTTAGATTGGGTAAGTAAAAACTATCAAGAATGTGGTATTCAATCTTTAGCGATGCCAGCTTTAGGTTGTGGTTTAGGTAACTTGAGTTGGGCTGAAGTAGGGCCAATTATGTGTCGTTATTTAAAGGATATAGAAATACCAGTGGCGATATATCTTCCTAGAGAACATCAAATAGATGCTCAATATTTAACTAATGATTACCTGCTGAATCACTCATAAAAAAGTGGCTCTAAAATATTAGAGCCACTTGTAAACAAGTTGAGAATTTATAGGGTTACAAACTTACTTTTTAGTTTCAGTGATAGGAACCCATTCAGTGTGGAATGCACCAGCTTTATCGGTACGCAGGTAGGTGTGCGCGCCGAAGTAGTCGCGTTGTGCTTGGGTGAGGTTTTGGGGTAGGCGATCGCGGCGATAGCTGTCAAAATAATCCAAGGATGCGCTAAATGCAGGCACAGGGATACCGAGTTTGGCAGCCGTGATAATTACTTCCCGCCAAGCTGCTTGTCTGTCGAGAATTGTTTGTTTAAATTCAGGAGCAAGTAGCAAGTTAGGTAATCCTGGATTTTCGTTAAATGCCTTCTTAATCTTATTCAAGAAGCCAGCGCGAATAATACAGCCACCTTTCCAAATTCGCGCCATTTCGCTCAGGTTCAAATTCCAGTTAAATGTTGTTGAAGCTGTGGATAGCAACGCCATCCCTTGAGCGTAGGAGCAAATTTTGGAGCAGTACAGCGCATCACGAACTTTATTGATAAAGTCTTTGGTAGCACCATCATACTTGCCACTGGGGCCTGTCAACTGCTTAGATGCAGCAATCCGTTCATCACGAATAGAAGAGATAATCCGAGCATTAACGGCTGCTGTAATGGTGGGAATAGAAACACCCAATTCTAACGCGGTTTGTACTGTCCAACGTCCAGTACCCTTTTGACCGGCTGCGTCAACAATCAAATCAACAAGGGGTTGCTTGGTGTCGGGGTCGATGTAGGGGAAGATATTGGCTGTAATCTCAATCAAGAAAGAATTGAGTTCGTCGGTGGTGTTCCACTCAGCAAACACTTCGTGTAGCTGTTGTGCGCTTAGTCCACCAGCATTTTTCAACAAATCGTAGGCTTCTGCAATTAACTGCATATCGCCGTACTCAATACCGTTGTGTACCATTTTGACATAGTGACCAGAACCACCAGGGCCAACGTAGGTAACACAAGGGCCGTCATCCACTTGAGCCGCAATTTTGTTGAAAATTGGGGACAGATACTCATAAGAACTTTGTGTACCACCAGGCATCAGTGAAGGGCCATTGAGCGCGCCTTCTTCACCACCACTGACACCCATACCCAAAAAGCGTAAACCAACAGGTTCTAATTCTTGAGTGCGTCTTTGGGTATCTTCAAACCAAGAGTTGCCACCGTCGATGATGATATCGCCTTCATCTAGCAGGGGTTTTAGCTGCTGAATGACCGCATCAACTGGTTTACCAGCTTGCACCATCACTAGAATCTTGCGGGGACGTTCTAGTGCTGCAACAAATTCTTCTAAGGTAAAAGCAGCTTTAACATTGCGGCCTCCGGCACGCTGTGCCATGAAAGCATCGGTTTTTTCTCTGGAGCGGTTATAAACTGCAATTGGAAAGCCATTACGCTCAACGTTTAGAGCGATATTCTCGCCCATAACGGCTAAACCAATCACACCAAAGCTTTGTAGTGTCATAAACTATGTTTGGCTAACTCTTGCAGGTTCTTTCATCTTTAAGGGTAGTCCGAGATTTTCTCTTCTCCCCTAAAGAAGACATTAAGAGTTAATCTAAACAATAAAAGCTCACTAGTAACACCGTTCAATAGTTTTAATTTGTATCTAATTCCACAATTTATATGTAAAATTTGCTTTCATTAAGGATTGGGGAATGGGGAATGGGGAATGGGGAATAGGGAATAGGGAATAGCGAAACACCCGCCCAATACCCAATGCCCAATGCCCAATGCCCCATGCCCCCTGCCCCCTGCCCCAATCCCTAGTAAAAGGAGTAACCAAAAAATGCTGGCAAATGTCCTAGCTTTGGTGGTCGGCCTTGGTAGTTTAGCCATTTACATATCAGCTTTCTTTTTCCCGGAAATCCACCGCAAGAATGATTTTATTTGGAGTGGAGTGGGACTATTTTATGCTCTAGTTTTATGGGTGTTTGCTCCGCGCATTTCTGGAGGTCTTTTACTGGGTCATGTGGCTAGTGTGGCTCTTTTAGTGTGGTTTGGTTGGCAAACTCTTTCACTACGTCGTCAGGTGACTCCCTTACTCCAGCAAACTCCAATTCCTAGTTCTGAAGAGGTAAAAACTACACTACAAGAACAAGCCAATAAGTTGTCTTCACCTCAACCTTTGGCACAATTGCAGCAAGCTGTAGGTGGTTTTTTTGCAGGCTTGACAAACCGTAGCCCAAAACCTGCTACTTCCAAAACCACAATTCCAGAACCAGAAACAACAGCAAAACCGGCTGTAGAGATTATCGACAAAACCGAAGCACCAACCCAAGAGCCTGTTACTACTGCTGAGTCTGAAACTCCAACAGTTACACCAGAACAACCAACAGAAGTAGCTGCAACCACTCAAACAGAACCTCCAACTGAAACTGTACCAGAAGCAATTCCACCTCATTCCCCATCCCCGGAACAGGTGGAAGCCGCCCAAGCACATGATGAAACTGAGGATAAAAAATCAATACCCGTCGAAGAAATTGCCCCAGATGCGGTGTTAGCTCCCCCAGCCGAAGCCCCACCGGGAGCAGTACCACCAGATAATCAAACTACTTGATATAGTTAAACCCAACATCTAGGTTAGTGTTGGGTTTTATTTTTATCTAACCACCCGTGAAGTTTTTCTATCATTCTAGGAAGTTCAAAATAGTTCGTTTTGCTGCTATTGTGACTTTGATGGCTACTTGTCTACTTGTCTTCAACTCGTTGCTGGATGTACAAGTAGGAAGAAAAAAAGCGATCGCATCTGCATCTTTTGTACAACCCACTAGCCGCACTATTTGGTCTGAATACTCCCAAAATCCTGACGCTCACCCTCATATTCCCAACAATTCCTATGCTGGCTATCATCAGGGTAATACCATTATTCCCTCACCTCCAGTTGTCACCACAATTCAGCAGTTTGGCGGTAGAGGTGATGGGATAACAGACAATACACAAGCTTTTAAACTTGCCATTGCAGACACAGCCAACAAAGGCGGAGGAGCTATTTTCATTCCCCCAGGAAATTATCGAGTTAAAGGCTTTATCCATCTTCATCAATCAGGGGTTGTCTTGCGTGGTGCAGGGATGGCAAAGACGACAATTACTTTTGTACGTCCTTTAAAAGATGTGATTTATCCCCTGACTTACTACAAAAATCAATCAAAATGGTCTTGGGTAGGTGGATTAGTTTGGATTTCCCCATCAGATACCTTTAACTCCCAGGGTAAAATTGTCACA
>JBODRP010000145.1:0-12890 GCA_050633005.1 Trichormus sp.
GCTATTTTGTTACTGATACAATCATCTGCATCCAATGCCATAGTATGTGTAGGTGCAAATTGTTGGGCATACACTAAACCTTTGAGAATTTTTCGCCCTTTATCTGTGCGTCCTCGATTAACAGAAAGTGGCTCTTTGTGGTCTGCCAAATCAACTGTTAGGTATGTTATATTAGGGTGATGAAAGTCTATTTCTGGTTGCTCATTACAAACTACAATCACCCGAAAATCTGGTGAAGTTTGATTACAAACTGATTTAATACACCTCGCAAATAAATTACAAACGCGCTCCCAAGATTTAGAAAATTCACGCCCTTTGAGGGGGATAACAAAAACAAGCATATTATTACCTTATATAAATACCGCAATAGTTAACGCGTAAATAATAACATAGTAACAATTAATAGCTCGTAGCTGAGATATATAGTTAACGGCGTGTGCAACTTTCTCTTAAACCTAACCCCCAGCCCCTTCCCTTGTAGGGAAGGGGAGCAAGAATCAAAGTAGAGACGTTGCATACAAAGCCTCTACAGTTGCAGAGGAGAGGTACTCTAACGAGTTCGCTCTTAGCGTTCTCGTAGAGTAGCCGCTCCGCGTCTTTGCAGAGGGGTTTTAATCATAAGTTGCACATCGTGTTAGTTAAGTACTGCAAGTAAGCTGACGCTATAGTTGGAGCTTTTGTACTGGCGGGGGAATGCCGCAGATGAGACTTTTGCCCCATGTTTGGTCTTACTTCCCCTCTATATTAATTGGCAAGGTGTTGTTGTACTTGTGTTACTAGTTCATCTGTCCAGTAGTTTGCTAGTTCATTGCTAGCGGCTTCTACCATGACTCGAATTACTGGTTCTGTACCAGAAGCCCGGACTAGGATTCTACCAGCATTACCCATTGCAGTTTCCGCAGAGGCGATCGCTTTTTGCAAAGGTTCACAATTTTGCCAACCCAAACGGCGATCGCGGTCTGTTACCCGCACGTTCCGCAATAATTGGGGATAGGTAGCAAAGCTTTGATCTACCAATTCGGCCAAAGATACACCAGCTTGTTTAACTAAACTTGCTATATGTAAAGCTGTTAACAAACCATCCCCAGTCATACCATAGTGACGGCATAAAATATGACCCGATTGTTCACCACCTAACATCCCGCCAGTCTTGAGCATTTCGGCTTGGACGTACTGATCACCTACAGATGTGCGGATTAATTGACCACCTTGTTTTTGCCAAGCCCTTTCAAAGCCCAAGTTAGCCATCACTGTTGATACAATCAAGTTATCTGGCAGTTGTTGCTGTTGCTTGAGGTGTTCTCCCCACAGATAGAGAATGTAATCACCGTTGACTGCTCTGCCAGTATTATCCACAGCTAAGACCCGATCGGCATCGCCATCAAAAGCAAATCCTAAGTCAGCGTTGTGTTCTTGTACAGCAGCTTGCAAAATTTCTAGATGGGTAGAACCGCAGTTAACATTAATGCGATCGCCATCTGCTTGATTATGCAAACAAATGACCTCTGCTCCCATTTCTTCAAATACACCAGGTGCTAACCCCACAGCCGCACCCCAAGCTAAATCTAAAACAATCTTCATTCCCTGAAGATCAGCAGAATTTTTTAAAGGTGTTTGTAAAGCTGCACCATAATCTTTAACTAATTCCAAACGTGAGTAATGCCGTCCACACGCCATTCCCCTATCTGTAACTAAGCTATGACCCCGCAGTCCCTCTTCAATTTTTTTCTGCAAAGCTAGTGATAACTTAGTACCATCTGCACCAAAAATCTTAATGCCATTATCTTCTGGTGGATTATGACTAGCAGAAATCATCACCCCACCAATAGCTGCACTTGTACTAGTCAGATAGGCAACGCAAGGTGTAGGACATAACCCTAAATACCAAACTTCTATCCCTGCGGCTGTGAGTCCTGCACTCAGTGCCATTGCTAACATATCACTAGAATTACGGGAATCCTGTCCTACAATCACTACTCCTTTGTGACCAACATGGTTACGTAGAATCACACCTGTCCAAAAACCAACTTGCAACGCCAAAGGCGCACTCAGCAATTCTCCTACCTTCCCCCGAATCCCATCTGTACCAAACAGGGGATTAGCTGGCAAAGATAGTACATTCAATCCATGATGCTGCTCAAATCCCTGATCTAGCTTCTGCGATTCAGAAGGAGAAATTTCTCGAATATTATTTTGATTTCGAGTTATTGATGAAACCATATGCTTAAACACCCCACACACTCACACAGGAGATTATCACTTTAAAGGTTATTCAACAATTTATAACCAACATTCTTTGCTTTGTTTTTATAATAATTATTTTTTTTCTGGGAAGAAAAAACTTTTCTGATAATTTTTCAGTGAAATTACTGAAAAATATATAAAGTTACTGTGAAATTTTACATTTATTAAACCTGCTTAACCAAGATGCTCCTAAGTTTAACGCTTGATTGTGGTATTCACCAGGGCAAAATTAATAACTTCACAAAATTTGTTGCAGATGGTTAATGGGGCATGGGGCATTGGGCATGGGGGAGGCAGCCGCGTGGGCGGGTTTCCCGACTTGAGCGGACTGCCGTCATTGGGCATGGGGATAAAATATATTCTGCTGCCGTTGGTGTTTCTAATCCTTTAAGGAACAAGGACTAAAAATAGCTGCTTGCAAGAGAGTTTGATAGTCTGCATCGTTAATGCGATAAGCACCAAATCTTTCCAAGTGGGGGTTCATCATTTGTGCATCAAAGAGAGTAAATTGTCTTTGGCGTAGTCTTTCGACTAACTTGACCATTGCTACTTTAGAACCGTCGGGAATGCGGTAAAACATCGATTCGCCAATGAAAGCACCACCAATAACAATGCCCAAAATCCCGCCGGCGAGTTTGTCACCTTGCCAAGTTTCAAAACTATGGGCAAAACCAGCTTGATGCAATAATAGGTAAATTTCTTCTAATTCTTCAGAAATCCAGGTAGTTTCTCGATTAGCACAACCTGCAACTACAGCCTGAAAATCACGGTTAATTGCCACAGTAAACCGTTCTTGATTTAAGACACGCTGCAAAGACTTAGGGTAACGGAATCTGTCATCTAAAGGAATCAAAGTGCGATCGCGGCTTTTGTACCATCCCAATCCGTTATCATCATCAGCCATGAGAAAATAGCCTTGGGCATAGCCTTGTATAATATCGGCAAGATCATATTGCATAGATAAAACTAAAAATAACCATGAAAACATGAGGCAGGCAGTAGGGTAAACACGGGAACATTTTTACCCCCATGATGGCAGTTCCTACAAATGAGGAAACTTATCCCATGCCCAATGCCCAATGCCCAATGCCCAATGCCCAATGCCCAATGCCCAATGCCCCATGCCCCATGCCCTATAATCTGCCTTTAATAAAGATGACACAACCGATACCACCAGTTACTCTAC
Source organism: Trichormus sp. (assembly GCA_050633005.1). Classification (GTDB taxonomy): domain Bacteria; phylum Cyanobacteriota; class Cyanobacteriia; order Cyanobacteriales; family Nostocaceae; genus Trichormus. The sequence continues at coordinate 3,431 of JBODRP010000145.1, forward strand.
CCCCCTCAGATAATCCCCACCTAGAAGGGGAATGGTTAAAAGAGCGTTTACTGCGGTGGCTGGATGCAGAATTTATCCCAGAAGCCGTAAATCAAAATATTGCTCAACGAGCCGCACAGATTTTTGTGCGTCAACGCATGGAAGGGGAAAATGACCTAGGCTCTTTAGTGATTGCTATAGTCACCGAGATGCAGGCGTTTGATTTTTCCAAAAGCTTTTATGGAGAGTTTGCGATCGCTAACGCCGTCAGCGATCTACTCTTAGAAAGTCTAGGTATCGACCGTTGTTGCGGACAATAAAACCAAGTTAAAAGTCCAAAGTCAAAAGTCCATTGCTTGACTATTGACTAATGACTCTTGTATCAACTGTATCAACGCGACTCATCGCGTCTCTACCAGCTAGACTTAACTACCCCAGGTAACAAACCTTCGTGCGCCCATTCCCGCAGTACGTTCCGAGATAGTCCAAAATCACGGTATACACCTCTAGGACGACCAGTTAACCAGCAACGGTTACGGCGACGATTAGGCGCACTGTTCCGGGGTAGTTGTTGGATTTGGCGGTGAATTTCCAGCTTATCTAAAGGAGATTCAGTTGTTCTAAACTCTTCTAACAGAGCTTCCCGTTTAGCAGCGTATTTTTCCACCAACTTAGCGCGTTTTTTCTCGCGCTCAATCATACTCTTCTTGGCCATAAATTATCTTACCAACGTAAAGACAGCATTTTCCATTCTACATTTACTCAAGCGCGATCGTCTCTATTTCTCTGTAATTACTTTGGAAATGGGGCATGGGGCAAAAAATTCAAAATTCAAAATTCAAAATTCAAAATTAAAGAGTTTTACTCCCCCTGCTCCCTTGCCCCCTGCTCCCTACCTCCCCCCCGCCTCCGGGCATAAATCAGCGAGTTCACAAGCTTCACAACCAGGGGAACGAGCCTTACACACAGCGCGACCGTGATAAATCAGCCGAATTGACCAATTTTCCCAATCTGGCTGCGGTAGTAACTGCATCAAATCTTTTTCAATGTGTATAGGATCTGTATACTTCGTTAAACCCAACCGTTGACTGAGGCGTTTAACATGGGTATCTACAGTCACCCCGGCATTAATGCCATAAGCATGAGCTAAAACCACATTGGCTGTCTTCCTTGCTACCCCCGGCAACTTTAATAGTTGTTCCATTAAGTTGGGAACTACAGAATCAAACTCGCTAACAATCATCCGACAAGCGGCTTGAATGTTTTTCGCCTTATTGCGATAAAACCCAGTGGAACGTACTAAGTTTTCTAACTCCGTCAAGTCAGCATTCGCTAAACTCTCAGCATCAGGAAAGCGGCTAAATAAGTCTGGTGTAACTTTGTTTACCCGCTCATCTGTACACTGAGCGGAAAGTATTGTAGCTACGAGTAGCTGCACAGGCGTTGTATAAGTTAAGGAACAAGTAGCATCTGGATACAACCGCTTCAGGCGAGTCAGTATTTCTACAGCACGTTGCTTTTTCGACAGGGATTTACGATTTGTACTCACTGGAATAATTTTTGTACCCATTCCAATTGGGTAGTTAATTGGGTAGTTTCTTTCACAATCAGAAAAATTCCCAATCCTAAGAGTAGCATTAAACCTGTTTGCATCACCCCTTCTTGAATGCGATTCGGTAAGGGTTTACCCCGCAAACCTTCAATGAGTAAAAATGCTAGTTGTCCGCCGTCTAAAGCCGGTAGGGGCAAAATATTGATAATTGCCAAGTTGATGCTAATTAAAGCCCCAAAGAAAAACAAACTACCTGTATCATTTTGGGCAATGTTAGCTCCAATTTCCACAATTTTGATTGGCCCTGCCACTTGTCCGGCTGTTTCACCAAAGTTGGTAATTAATTGTCCAAAGCCTTTAAATGTCATGGTGACAATGCGCTGAAATTCACCAGCACCGACACTTAAAGCCTGAATAGGATTACTGATGGGACGACGTTCAACTTTGCCATTAGGTGCAAGTCCCACCCCAATACTACCACCACTAGATTTGGGTTCAGGGATGACATTCACAGACAGTTTTTCGTCACCACGGGCAATTTCTAGTTGAATTGACTGATTGGGACTGCTTTTAATAATCTGTCTTAAACTCTCGATACCTTGGAGAGAGTTGCCAAATTGTTGTTCATTAGCAGCAAGAATCACATCTCCTGCTTTTAGTCCCGCTTTGGTAGCTACGTCACTAACTTCTGGTGCTAACTGTTGAATTAATACCCCTGGTTGACTAGCTTGACCAATACCAATAAAGCTAACTTGGCCTACCAGTAACATATAGGCAAAAATTAAATTGGCGATGACTCCAGCACTAATTACAATCGCCCGATCTAAAATTGGCCGGTTACGCAGCAAATTTGGGTCATTAGGCGGAATATCGCTATCAGGGTCATCATCAGGAAATCCCACAAAGCCACCCAAAGGAAAAGCGCGGATAGCATATTCGGTTTCTGGGCCTTGGTACTTCCACAGCACAGGGCCAAACCCCAAAGAAAAGCGGTTGACATGGATACCTTGAGAACGGGCTGCAATAAAATGCCCCAACTCGTGTACCAAAATTAATACAGCCAAGACTGCGATCGCTGCTAAAACTGACATAGAGCAAATTAGTCAAAATATTTGGATATATATTTTTATTGTAGTATTTGAGGAACGGACGCACAGACTCAACTCATCCAACAAGGTGCAGTAATACTTACAACTATGGCTCTCCCAGAGTAGTTATGCTAGAATAGCATGAATAAATCCAGTATATTTCAATAGAATTAGCAGTGATTAGTGGCGATACTCGAAGGGGGGAAAGAGTTATACAAGCAATTAAGACTATAAATAAGCAAGAAAAGTTGAGAATAAAATTAGCATTTTAATAAATATGCCTGCCTTCTAATCCCCTACTTCATTTTATTACTAAAGTTATTAATATTGAAGATATTAAGGTTGTGAATTACGATTTTATCACCGATGATGAAATCGTAATTGAAATCAAAAGTCAGTCAAAACTTGCTCAGTGTCCTCGCTGTGGAAAGACAACTGATAAAACTCATCAAAATCATTGGTATATGGTCAGAGATATACCAATGAGTGGCTATCAAGTAATTTTAAAAGTAAATCGTCGTCAATTGAAATGTACAGAATGTCAAAAAGTATTCAGAGAAAAACTGTCTTTTGTAAAAACTAGAACAACTTACACAACAAGACTAGGGATGAAAGTAATCAAGGAAGTATTTAGAGACGGATGTGGAGATTGCAGCTAGAAGAAATAGAATGACACCATCTGAGATAGAAACAATATTAAAAGAGTTAGAAACAGATTTACTAAGAGGATGTTTGAAAAGTATCATTCCTAACACCAAAATCTTAAAAACCTAACCCCCCTAGCCCCCCTTCCCTACAAGGGAATGGGGGTTTCAAAGCCTATCGACCTTTCGGGGAGATGTTTGGAGAGGGGTTTCTAGTATACTTTTCGACTTTTCAAACATCCTCTAAAAGAAAAACCTCGTCAGATAAAAAAGCTAGGAATATATGAAATCACACAATTAAAAGGGGGAAATAATTACGCAGCAGTATTAGTAGATTTAGAGACAAGAAGACCCATAGCATTATTAGAGAAAAGAAATAAAGAAGCAAAAGGAAATTAGGGTTTTGGCAATGATTAATGGCTAAATATACTTAAAATACTGAAACATAACTAACTCAACCCAATGCCCAATTCCAGCTTCATGAAAATTTTACCGTAACTTCGTATTTTCCCTGATTACACAAAGATTTCATCAAAATATCAAGATCCATCTCCGAAATATTACGAATCTAGTTTAGTAGTTGGGTATATAGCTATAGATGTGAGAAGCTACCCAACGCTATGAAGCGATCGCACTTTGTCAAATTCACGATGATAGTTTTATTCTCCCTAGGCAGTGTTGGCGTTGTCGGCGGGAGTTTCTTCCTCAAAAGAGCCTTTAGCAGTAGCTCTGGGAAAGTCATTACTGATACATCACGTTATCGGGAAATCCGCCATCAACTTTGGTTAAGTCAAGATGAAATTAAACATTTCCCTACGGAAATACCGAAAGATAGCGAGAATCTACGGATTGCCTATTCTCCTGGAGTTTTACAAGGAAGTGTTTTCTTTCAAGTTAGATTTAAACAACCACCAGCAGAGATTCAAAAGTTACTAACACAATACAGAAAATCGGCAAAAAATAAATATATTGGTGGTGACAGTAATGACCACGCTAATTTCCCTAACGGTGTGCCAACTACTTTGTTCTATACTAGTGATTCTGGTGGTGAATCTTTTCCCCCTTCTTATGAAATATTAGTATTAAATGCTGAGGATAAAGGCACACCTGGATTTAAATGGAATCATGGTAAAAGTTATGGTGTAGCTATTAATAGTTCCGCTTCAGAAATTGTCTATTGGGCAGAAAAATGGTAGTGAGTAATGAGTAATGAGTAATAAGTAATAAGTAATAAGTAATAATACCAATTTTATATGAGGTTGCACATAATATACAATCCATTGATTTATCCGCGTTTATCTGCGTGCATCTGCGTTCAATTATTCTCGAAATATTATTCTATGCAGCTTCATATTACTTTGGTATAAGTAATGAGTAATAAGTAATGAGTATTCCGATAAGAAAATGGCAACTGTTAACTATCAACCTCTATAAGTAGGTAGGCGGAATCAAACCAAACTGTGTAAAGAAAAGTAAACAAGCCTAAAACCCTTTTTCCCCCTGCTCCGGGTGAACGAAATTTTATGTGGGATTTCTAGCTACGTATCCAAAAAATTACCCTCCACACTCCCCACACTCCCCACACTCCCCACACTCCCCACACTTCCTACACCTCCCACACTCCGCACACCCCCCTGCTCCCTGCTCCCTGCCCCCTGCCTTATCGCCAAGCTACTTATTTTGCAATGCTCCTTGCAAAAACTTACCCCATTCTGCTGCTAAAGGGATTTCTGTAAAAGGAACTTTGACTGATTTACCAGGCTCATTAAATATAAACTCTAACTCAATAGCACGACCCTTATCCGGTATTGAATTAATATCTATTACTTTGCCATCTACCAAAAGTCTGATTTCTTGGACATCAATTAAAGAAAAAGTTTGTAGTTGAATTAATCCTTTGGCGGTTGGTTTACCCCAAGTAATATTGTGATCTTTTTGACCCAATACGGCATAAATATCATACTTGGCTCTATCAAATTGCTCTGCCCAAGTGCGATAGGCTTCAACTTTTTGATACTCCTTCGAGCCTTGCCAAGCCAACCAAAAAAATATTATTAACAGAGGCAACCATAAAAGACCACGTTCCATTGATTCAATAGTCCTACATCAAAGATTGAACTAAAAAAAGTTAACTAAATTGCAAAGTCCACCAACTAGGGACATAGATAAGTTATCGTAGTGAACAAACTGGCAAAAAGCGGTGATGAGTTGGTATGAGAAGACTTATAATATTAAGCTTGTTTGTCATCGGGTTGGTATCGGCTGTATTTGGTTTCTTGAATTGGCAAGGGCTAGCAGCTAAAGGCGAATTTCAGACAATTTTGTTAGATTTTCGGGAAGATATTCCAGCCGAGGTGATCAAACAAGATTTAGAAGCGATCGCACAACAATACAACGTTACTCCTCAGTTAGATAATAAATTCTCAGCGCGAGATCATGTGTATATTATCAAAGGCGATCGCCAAAGACTCAAAGAACTAAAGAAATCTCCCTTTGCTAAAGCGACGGAAATTATCGAGCCGAATTATATCTACAACCTAATTGAGCCAACGGCTAAACCCACCTGGCTAGGGGAAATATTGAGACCCCAAGAGGGCGAAGAGGTACAACCCTCATTAAATGCACCCAACGATGAATATTACAGCAAACAGTGGAATCTTCACCAAATTGGCGTTGAAGGTGCATGGAGTCAAACCAAAGGCAGTGGCGTAACCGTCGCCGTCATTGACACAGGTGTTACCAAAGTCCGGGACTTGTCCGAAACAAAATTCGTGAAAGGTTACGATTTTGTCAACGACAAAGAAGAAGCCAGCGATGACAACGGCCACGGTACTCATGTCGCTGGTACTATCGCCCAAGCCACCAATAATAAATATGGCGTGGCAGGAATTGCCTATGAAGCCAAACTCATGCCCTTAAAAGTGCTGAGTGCCTATGGTGGTGGAACGGTTGCTGATATTGCCGAAGCTATTAAATTTGCGGCTGATAAAGGTGCAGATGTCATTAACATGAGCTTAGGGGGTGGCGGTGAAAGTCAACTCCTCAAAGAAGCCATTAACTATGCCCACAAAAAAGGTGTAATTATCATCGCCGCCGCCGGTAACGAAAATGAAAATTCTGCCTCCTATCCTGCCCGTTACCCCAATGTTATCGGTGTTTCAGCATTTGGCCCCAACGGCGAAAAAGCCTCCTATTCTAACTTTGGTGCTGGCGTTGATATTTCCGCACCTGGTGGAAGTGATGCCGGCACAATTCTGCAAGAAACCATCAACGAAGAAGGCGAAGGCGTGTTTCTCGGACTCCAAGGTACAAGCATGGCTTCCCCTCACGTTGCCGGTGTAGCAGCTTTAGTCAAAGCGCAAGGCATCCAAGAACCAGAGGAAATTTTAAAAGTCCTCAAGCAGTCAGCACGAGTTATTCAAGACGATAGCTTAAATTATTACGGTGCTGGACAACTCAACGCCGAAGCAGCCGTGAAACTAGCCACAGAGGGAAAAATCAGTTTTCAAGATTTCTTTAGGTGGTTACGGGATAATGGCTATCTCAACCCTGGTTTTTGGATAGATGGCGGCGCAATAGCACTGTTACCAAAAATCCTGATGGTAGTTGGATCTTATCTGCTGGCTTGGTTTTTGCGGGTTTACTTCCCCTTCAGTTGGAGTTGGTCATTATCTAGTGGTCTAATTTTTGGTAGTTCAGGGTTATTCTTCCTCAAAGGCATCTATATCTTTGATTTACCCCAGTGGCCATTCCGAGTTTTAGGTAGTTCCTTACCAGAATTAGGCAACAGCATACAAGGAACTGGTACTTTAAATCCGATTTTTGCCAGTGTCTTAATTCCAATTGTGTTAATGGCATTGTTACTAGGTCATCCCACCTGGAAATGGTTCGCCATTGGCTCTACCCTAGGTGTAGCCGCTTGTTTAACAGTCAGTGCAGTTTTAGACCCAGCAGTCTGGGGTTTAGGTAGTGAAAACTTAGCCAGAATATTCCTCATAACCAACGCTTTACTCTGTTATGCCCTAGCACGTTTAGCATTGAAGAACGAAGGACAAACGGCTTAAATCAGTGAACAGTGAACAGTTAACAGTTAACGTGACTTTTCACGTTATGTGGAAAAGCTAACGTGAAACCTAACCCCCTAACCCCTTTCCCTACGTTCGTGCAGCGTGTCGGAGACAGGGAAGGGGGAATATGTAGAGACGTTTCATGAAACGTCTCTACATTGGTAGGGGAGAGGTACTCTACGAGAAGAGCTTCGCTCTATGAAGAGGGGTTTTCGAGATACCGAGAAAAGTGAGAATAGTAAACAGTTAAATGTTCACTGTTCATTCATTGCCAAAGTTTGAATTTTCAATTTGGAGGGCAGCAACGTGAGTATTACACTTACAGGTACAATTCAACGCCGTGAACTTGGCATGGGTACATGGGCATTAGTCACCGATGAAGGTGTTACCTATGAAATTCTCAAGGGTGCAGATAAAGAACTACTCAAAGCTGGGCAAAAAGCCCAAGTCAAAGGACAGGTGCGCGAAGATATCATGACTATTGCCATGATTGGACCTGTCCTAGAAGTAAAATCCTTTGAGGTGATTAATTCTGACTAGCGGTGGAGTTGAGAACCTGCTGTAGACGGGTTCTAAATTCCCCTTTGGGATGTCCCCCCTTGACTTCACCGATGATTTGAAATTCACCTTCTGGAGAATCACAAATAATGTAGGTAGGCCATCCCATTTCAGATTTATCAGGATACTGGGTGAGCAGGATCTTGCGATATTTGCGATAAGTCGCCGTATCCTGCATTTTCACATCAATAAATTGTAAGCCTAGTTCTTCAGCCACTTTTTGGTCATAAAAAGACATCTTGTGGCAGATCCCGCATTCTTCCGAAGAAAATTTAATTACAGCTAAACTCATGTAGCTTTTTTCTCTTTTAGATATAGCCGATATATTTTAAGCATACCTCTAGACCTAGCCATATTTATCTATCACTGGTGTAAAAGTGACAATTCTAGAGTCAAATTGCAACTGTGAGCAAATCGAGACATAAGCATTCAGATATGCTCTCTCTGCACAAAAATCATAAGTAGTTCTCAACTAATATATAGACATCGCCTGGAAGGATACTATCTGGCAGCAGTAAATTAGCCTGGAAATGAGGTGTTTTACGGCTGAATGATGGGGCGATCGCCAACTGATTCCCTTCTCACCTTATACTTACTTAAGTATATGCAAACGCTACAAATGAGGGCGAGAAGAAACTACAGCTAAATTAAGTCACCAACAGCACACAATGGGAACTTTTATCAGATTACTGATTCCAAATAATATATGTAATGACTCTGCCATAAATTTACACCTAGCAAGTGTAAAAATAAGTTATAATTCCTGAGACTCAAGAAAATCTAGTTAACAGACCGTGACATTCATACCAATAACACATAATCTGGGCTAGAATATAACTCCAATCTTGAGCTAAAATGTATCCCCAAGCAACTACCAATCATCAGAGCATACCAAATCAAGAACATCTACCTCTCAATGCTCTAGTGATGACTGAACAAACAGGGAAGGGAAGTTAGTTATCAAGGTGTATCTACCAATTAATTGTTTCAAAATAAATTTCAGTCTTCAGGATAAATTTGTGCAAAGATTGACTGTAATTTATATGAAAGAAAGCCCCTAGTGGTGGCAGCCAACTAGGGGAGTCAATTATCAGGGTGCATCTACCAATTAATTGTTCTAGGATTCAACAATACATTCCGGAGGAATTGTCACAAATGGAGTTGCTTTTTTGTCTGCGAAAAAAAAGCTCTCGTCAGTGGCAGTCAATTGGGGGAGTTATTGATTAGGGTACATTCATCAAAGTAGTTAATTTTGTCAAGAATCAATCAGTATGTCCTAAATAAATTTGTTATGGCTGGACATACTGGTTACTAAACATAAAAAAAGCCCCCAGTCAGGTGTTAGCCAACAGGGGGAGTTAGTTATCAGGGTGCATCTACCAATTAATTGTTCTATCTCTACCAAGTAATTTCAGGACAATTTCTCAAATTGACTCATGACTGGTTACTAAACATAAAAAAAGCCCCCAGTCAGGTGTTAGCCAACAGGGGGAGTTAGTTATCAGGGTGCATCTACCAATTAATTGTTCTATCTCTACCAAGTAATTTCAGGACAATTTCTCAAATTGACTC
>JBODRP010000146.1:0-12800 GCA_050633005.1 Trichormus sp.
TTTTACCCCAAAGTTCAATTTGTTGTTTTTCAGGGAAGAGTATGTGTAAATCTTCGAGTGCGAATTTGAAGATAACTCCATCTACATCTAGTTGAAAGTTACTTACTAATTGGCGTGAGAAATCAGAATTGAGGTTAGAGTTAATATCTGCCTCATGCAAGATAATGCGAGCAATTAAATTGATTGGTTTGTGCAGTTGAATTTCCCCGAAAATAGCTTTCATAGGATTGATAGCTATGCCATCTGTTTTCAGCTTGATTTCTTGCACCCGAAGATTGTGTTTTGTGATTAACCCTTGAGCGGCAACTGTAACTGCATCGGCTTGTCCTTGAACTATTTTTAATAAATCAGTTTGGACATATATATCAATTTGTTCTGCGGCAGCTAGTTCATCAGATACTCTTCTTTCAGCTGCTTGGGATACTATCTGTGCTTCTAAGTTTTGTTGTTCGGGCATGAAGTCACATTTTTTGGGAATGTCATCTGTTAATGTAGACTCTCAAGAGTTAAAAGGTAATCTATATCCTGGTATATACAAGCAGGAATAGAATTAAACCAATTCGCAATGGACTAACGTCCCGCTTTGCTCTAAGCGCAGCTATGCCGCACGCTTTACGCAATTAAAAAAGTCAGATACCATCTGGATTTCAAGCTTTGCATCTGTTGCTTAATTTTGGATAATTGGTATTAGGTGCGTCAGTTTGAGGAAATTTAAGTATACCCAGAAGTTATTCATACTGACGCACCCTACATTTTCGATATTTTATATATTGTGCTGAATTTAAATACTGGTGGTTTGTAAAATGCGAGATGAGACTTGACGCTGATTTTTGACAATCATTTGGATGGGATGGTCTGGGCCGGTGACTAAACCACGACGTTGAGGTTGTACGTCTTTGCGATTAACTAGTTCTAATTCTCGCATGGTTAAGATTTTAGCGATCGCCAATTTCATTTCCCATTGAGCAAAGGCTAAACCAATACAACGTCTCGCACCTCCACCAAAGGGCAAGTATTCATAGGGTGAAAACTGCTTTTCTAAAAAGCGTTCTGGTTTAAACTGCTTCGGTTGTGGATATAAATCTTCCCGTTGGTGGGTTAGGTAAATTGAACCTACAATTGGTGTTCCCGGCGCAAGTTCACAACCCCCCACAGTCATAGGTGTTTTCACCCTTCTAGCAAAAGTCAGCATCCCCACTGGATAAATTCGCAAAGTTTCCGCGCACACAGCACTCAGATAAGGTAACTTGTAAATTGTGGTGGGGTCAGGATTATCACCCAAACTATCTAATTCTTGTAAAAGTTTTTCCTTAACTTGTGGTAATTTATGAATCCAGTACATTGCCCAGGCTATAGCGGTGGCTGTGGTTTCATGACCTGCGGTTAACAAAGTTATCAATTCATCCCGCAATTCTACATCAGTCATGGGTTGCCCGGCTGCATCCTTAGCATCCATGAGTAAACTAAGAATATCTGCCCGTGATGCGTCTGGATGTTCCCGCCGTTCTTGAATTTCATCATAGATGAGTTGGTCGGCTTCTTCCTGGAGTTGTCCTTGTCTTCCCCAGATTTTAATCGGCCCAAAATCTCGTTGCAGTGCTGGGAAATATAGCAAAGTTATCAACCAAACAGAACTACCATTTTCTAAAATTTCCCCTAAAAGCTGTTGCAGTTTTTTGGCGCGTACTCCTTCATCTAGACCAAACACAGCCTGCATAATTACTCGTAGGGTAATTTCTTGGCTGACAGTACGAATATTAAAAGGTTGTCCTTGGGGGTATTGGCTGATGACTTTAGCAGTAATATCATTAATTATCTGACTATAGTGGCGCATTCTTTCGCCATGCAGAGGAGGCATGAGTAATTGCCGTTGGCGTTGGTGTTCTGTACCAGAGAGAGTAATAACAGAACGCTTACCCAGCAAACCCTCAAATAAATCATTTAAATCCCCTGGGGCTTCTAATTCCTTAGTATCATTACTCAAAATTTGCTGTAGGTCATCGGGGTGGTTAACAAAAACCAAGGGAGGAGAGTTTTTTTGCAATTTCAGAGCAAAAATATCACCGTAGCGTTGACGGCATTCCTCCATATAAGCCATAGGACGAAAGATCCAATTCAGCAGTTGTAGAACCACTGGGGTGTCAGGGATTTTTGGTAGCTGCATAAAAATTTTTGTGAGTGAATATAGTTATTTTTACGTAAATTATTGGGCATTGGGAATGGGGCATTGGGCAATTCAATTTTGGATTTTGGATTTTAAATTTTGGATTGGATTTCAATCTAAAATCCAAAATCTAAAATCTAAAATTCTTTCCCTTGTCCCCCTTGTCCCCCTTGTCCCCTACACCCCCACACCCCTACACCCCTACACCCCCACACCCTGCCATTTAAACTACTTATCCTTAACATCACAAAACACTGATAATTCTTAATATCCCTAAAGATGTAAAATTTTTGTTAAATTCAACGAGCATTTATATTTACTCGTCATTATTACAAGGTACTCAGCATGACTGCAATCACACCAAAGGCATCTTCGGCACTCCCTGATTTTTGTGAAGGGATTCAATATTTTGGGGAAGTGCTACCAAGTTTTGAAACTTATGGTGCGACTCCTGCAATAGAATCAGGACAAGTAGCGATCGCAGATCCTCAAGACCCTCAAGCTGTGTATCAAACTTTGCTCGCTGCTGATGCTTTGCGCTACTTAACTCTACAAATCACTGGCAGTAAGGCATCTGGACACCCAGGCGGGTTTGCTAGCCAAGCGGAAGCTTACGCAGCTTTAGTCATGCTAGGGTATAAAAATATTATTACTGAAGTCGGACATCACGCACCTGGCTTTTATAGTGCCATGTTCCTTGACCGTTCCTTAGAGGACATGGGCATTTTTACAGTACAACAATTGCGCGATCGCTTCCGCGAAAAGCATGGATTATTAGGACACCTTTCCGGTTACATCCCCGGTATTCTCGCCCCCGCCGGGCCTTTGGGACAAGGACAGCACTTTGCAATGGCGGCTGCACTCCTCCACCGAGACAAACTTTTCCCCTTCACCCTCGGCGACGGTGGACTAGGTGAACCCTACATCATGAGTTCAATGGCGCACTTTAACACCGCCTATCCCAGCGTTACCAACTTCTTACCCGTGTTGGTATGGAATGGTTACAGCCAAGAACATCACAGCATGGTTTCCCTGAAAACCAACGCCCAGATGACAGCCTACTGGCAAGGTAACGGTTTTGAGGAAGTCATCTTAGTGGATGCCAAACAATTCGACGACCAAAACCAACCAGGAGACTACGTAGATAGTACCGCCTTTTCCTTCGAGCAACGCCTTGCCTTTACCAAAGCTGTACTCGTAGCCGTAGATAAAGCCGCCCGTTCCGCCCTCAGTGGAAAACTCACAGTCTTTATTATCAAACAACTCAAAGGCGCAGGTGTTCACGCCAGAGGTGCGAAATCTCACAACCTCTATCCGAAAGATACCTTAGACGCGCCCCACATCGTTAGTGCATTGCAAACCCGTGCATTATCCCCAGAAGCTTGGCAAATCGTCAGAACCAACGCCGAACGCGCCGGAGGTGGCCCCGCCGCTAAAACAGTGGTGACAGAATCTGAGTTCCCATTACCAGATTTAGGTACATTACCATTAGAAGAATATGCAGTAGGCGGCGAACCCAAAGTTTCAACCACCGCAATGGGACGACTAGTCGGTGTAGTCGGACAGAAAGACCAAAATTTCCTCGTCACCAACGCCGACGGTAACGAAGCATCAGGTATAGGTAACATCAACCAAGCCTTAAAGATTATCCACCCCACCACCGACGAATTATATAACCAAGCACCCAACGGGCAAGTTTACGAACCCTTGAGTGAAGATGCTTGTGCAGGTTTAGCCGTTGGTTTATCCTTGATGGGTGCAAGAACCTTGTGGTGTTCCTATGAATCTTTTGCCATCAACGGTTTACCCATTTGGCAAACCGTTACCCAAGCAATGGCAGAATTACGCCGTCAAACACCCTCAACTATTACCTTATTTACAGCAGGCGCATTAGAACAAGGACGCAACGGTTGGACACACCAACGTCCTGAAATTGAAGCTTACTTTGCTTCCATGATGCGGAACGGTAACGTATTTCCTGTATTCCCCCCTGATGCTAACAGTACCCAAGTTTGTTATGACTGGGCGTTGACAACCAAGAATAAAGGAATTGTCATCACCGCCAGTAAATCACCCTTACCCATTCGCACCACCTTTGCCCAAACTCGCCAAGGTTTAGAAGATGGTGCAGTAGTATTGCATGAAATTCCTGGTGGAAAGAAAGTTGTGTTTGCTGTCATTGGCGATATGACATTAATTCCCGTATTTGAAGCCGCCGCTTTCTTAGAAACTGAAGGTATCGGAGTCAAGATAGTTTCTGTAATTAATCCCCGGCGTTTATATCGTCCTCATGATGTCGCTTGGGATACCTGTTCTGAACCCGATGGCAATTTCATTGATGATGCGAAATTCGCTGAATTATTTGATGGTGATGCGTTAATTGGTGTAACTGGTGGTGTGGCTTCGATGTTAGAACCCATCATGTTGCGGAGTAACAGCAAGCGCGATACCTTCGCCTGGAAGCGTGGGGAAACTACAGCTAGTGCTGGTGAGTTGATGGCGTTCAATGGTTTGACTGCTGAGGCGTTGACTAAACGGGCTATTGAGTTGGTGCATTAACAGAATGTAGCTGTATAGTCCCATCGAAGTTTTTTCTCCGATGGGATTTGATGAAACTATGCCTGATGTGAAGTAGATATTGATATAAATTTCAACTTCTTTCTTCTTCAGCCTTTGTCTTATATTCAGTAACACCTGCGGGGCAAGACAATAGGTAGTTGTGAAAAAACAGCCACGAATTAAGGTTTTAAGTATTAGCCCATGTAGGTGAAAAATCTTTTTTCTCACCAGGCGGCTAGAAACTCTAATCCTTGCGGGTGGCTTTCTTTTATCTCTTACCTTCTGACTTACTCATTTTTTTGTTAAGGCCACCAGGGCGATAATCGTTATACCAAAAACTGTAGTAAGCTGGGTAGGCTCCGGTGCTATTACTAAAGCAGCACCTAAAGTCCCAAGTCCACCCAAAACAGTGGCTATTATTAGGGGATTATGATTATCAGTTTCTTGAGGCGGTTGAGAGTTAGACATTAGCAGTTTTTTGTTAATTCAAAGCATTTTATTTTGATGAGGCTTGATGAAATTATGCCTAACGCCCTTTGAAGCATAGGGCAAGAAGCGATAATCCCACGACTGTAGAAATTGATGAAGGTTCTGGTGCTAGTGTTAATCCAGTACCTAAAATGAAAATAGCTCCTAGAATCAGAAGATTACGAGGATCATTAGGATCAGGCTCATTAGGAGGGCGCATTTTTAATACCTCTTTTACTTCCGTGTTAATAAGATCAACCCGACCATGACAACACCAACTACTGTAGTCACTTGGGTGGGATCAGGGGCAACAACCATTAAAGTAGCCAGACCAGTGATTGAAAGACTAAATGTCATAAAAATACTATCTCGTAGTATGAATGATAATGATAATCAGCACTTAGAATTCTGTCAAGAAGTAAAAATGCTTATTTTAACAGTGAGTTCGTCATAGTGAGAAATCTGGGTTAGGTTGGGTGAAGGCGCAAGCTTGTATATTTACAGTCTGTAGTGGCGTGTCTAATCTTAAATAGTGCATTAATAAACCGCAGAGGCGCAGAGGAAACAGAGAAAGAAGAAGAGATTTATTGCAACATTTAAGGCTTGACACGCCAGTAGAGTGGGTTAGCGACAGCGTAACCCACCAAAGCAGCAACTAATGAGCAAAGCCAATTGATATTTGCGGCGTAACCTAACACCAAATCACCTTAATTTACACCAGATAGATTTTTGTTGTGAACATTGAGATAATTTGTTGAGTTTCCTTACGTCAATCCAACACCAAGCCCTAATAAATAGTAATGAGTGTAAAAATATTAAAATTTAGCAACAAGGGCGATTTTGAATCAAGAGGATATAATCTATCAACAAGTTATAGCAATTGCTAGTAGTTACGGAATTTTTGATTGCATTCCCTGTGCTAGAGCAATCAAAGAATTTTTGATCAGACAAAGTATTCATGGCAAGCATATTAAAATAGATACAAATTCTCAAGATCCAATTTATGGCAGAATTTATGATGATAGCATTGGAGAATTGATTGCTACTACAGGTCATCATGAAGGTGTTATAATTGAGGTAAATGGCTTAGAAATTGTTTTTGATAACATCCACCATCAAGGAATCACGCGATTAGACTGGATACAGAATCTCTATTCACCTATTCTAGATGCAGGATTAGAGTTTCAAATCACAGAAATTTACTTTTAACCTAGAGAATTAGTGAGTCAAGTATGAATGATTTATACAGCTTACTGCAAAAAATAAAAAAAAGACCTGCAATGTATTTAGGTATAAATTCTATTTTTAGCCTGCAAGCCTTTTTAGACGGCTACTACTTTGCCCGTCGAGAAATTGGCATTAACTTAACAGAAGAAGAAATACAATTCCAAAATTTTCTACAATGGATAAGACACAGATTTAATGTAGAAACAGGTCAGTTATGGTCAAGTATTATTCTTTTCCATTCAGCAGATGAAAAAAGTGCAGTGGATAGATTTTTTACTTTGTTTGACGAATTTAATCAACAGCATAAAGATCAGGAAATAGAAAAAATTGATCAGGTGGTTACGTAACAATTCAGATACCCTAATTCTAAGATTGATGATTTTGATGATCGAAAAATCTTAAAAAGAAGTCCGAATTAATGTTTGCATTGTAACACAACACCAAACCACCTGAATTTCCACCAGATAATGTAAGCAAAAATTTATTTGTTAGGATTTAAATTTATTCATAATGCTGAAAATCATCAAAGCAACCTGCACCAACGGTGAACTTATTTTTAGCGAAAAACTCAGTTCCGAATTAGAAGGTAAAACCCTGTAAATTATGATTATTGCAACCAGCGAACCTAATCAAGAGCATCAAGCCTCAAAAATACAGAAATTTTTAGCACGAGTTAATAACTACTCTTTCCAACTCCCCGCAGATTACAAATTTAATCGAAACGAAGGAAAAGTAATAGACTAAAATTAATCAATAAATCTTCAAGGAAGTTAAAGCTATGCAAGTTAACGAACTTACTATTGAGGAATTTAAATCTCTCATTAGAGAAACTGTGAGAGAAACCATAGCGGAACTATTAGCAGACTCAAATAAAAATCAGACTGTTACCGATAATTTAAAACAACAAGAACAACATATATCATCTATTGCCCATCACCAAAATCTAGAAGATTTATCAGAACTACATTCATGGACTCAAAGCTTAATAGGTGTAATTAGTTTAGATTCAGAAAATCTAGAGGAAAGTTATGTTAACTACCTAGAGGAGAAATATAGTTGAAGCGCGTATTGTTTGACACTGACGTATTAATTGATATTTTAGCACAGCGTCAACCTTTTGTTGTCGCTTCCGCACAAGCATTGAATACAGTAATGACAAAACAGGTGCAAGGTTTTGTCTCAGGACATGGTGTTACTAATATTTTCTATATTTTACGTAGGCAAATTGGGAATGAAGTAGCACGTAAGCTAATAGAAAATTTATTGCTACACATTCAAATTGCTAGTGTTACAGACACAGTGATTCACCAAGCATTGCGAAGTTCTATTAAAGATTTTGAAGATGCCGTAACAGTTGCAGCAGCGATAAATGCAAATTTAGAAATAATTATTACAAGAAATAAGAGTGATTTTATACTTTCACCATTGCCAGTAATGTTACCAGAAGAATTTTTAGAAATACTTTCTGAGTAACCATTAGTGACTTTAACTGGATTTGTTGCACCCCAATCTATTCTATTATGGGGAGGAGAAGAAATTGAATACTCACTCACAAATCAATGTATATGTAGATTTCTAGTCAAAAAATACCGTGTTTGTGTTCAAAAATGTATCCCTAATTACGACATTAAAACGGAGCTTTTTCTATGACATTGGTATACATGATTACAGTAGGTAATAAAGATAAAGGAATTTTGCAAAAATTATTGCCAAAAAATCTGACTCAAGAAATTCAATTTATAGCGGGTGAAAGCTCTTATGGTGCGCGTTCTTTAGCTAGTTCACTGCTTGCGACTCGAAACACACCTGTTGCTCTTGTCTTAAATGCAGATACAGATAACGAATCTCAAATATGGGAAAGACATGATTTAATTAACTATGCACTAAATCAAGCATCACCTGGGATTCCTTATCAAATCTTTTTTGCAGTTCCCGAAATAGAAATTATATTTTTGCAAGATAAATCATTAATCGAAAAAATAGCACAACGGCAATTTAATGATTTAGAATGGCAATTGGCTCAAAGTAAACCTAGAGAGTTTTTGGAGATATTATTTGGGAAGGGTGAACAAATAAATACAATATTATTTGATAATATGACAGATGAAGAAATAACAATATTGCAACAACATCCATTAATACAAGCAATAATGGATTTTATCGCATCACTGATTCCATCTTCTGTGGTAATTAATTAACATCTGTAGAAAAAGCTAACTATGACTCATAGCCAAGAAATGATTCATTTAAACCTAGATTTGTCACCAGAACTCAATCAAATACTAGAAGAACTATCAAAGAAAATTGGTGTAAGTAAAAGTGATGTTTTACGTCAAGCCATTACATTAATGCAAGTAATGGTGACAGCAAAAGAAGAAACTCAGAAATTAGGAATACCTGAAGCCAATCAACTTATAGCCAATGAAATAGTTTTTTCAAATGATAAAAAATCAGAGCCTCATCCACTAGATACATTTATGGAAAGACTCGGTGCTTGGGAAGATGAACGCACTGCGGAGGAAATAGTGAGAGAAATTTATGATAGCCGTAGTATTTCTAGGTATGATATTAGTTTATGACTTATTTATTAGATACCGATACTTGCATTTACTGGATTAAAAATATTGAACCAGTCAGAAATAAAGTTAAAGAAATAGGATGGGAACGAATCTGTATTTGTAGTATTACTATTGCTGAGTTGTATTTTGGTGCTTACAATTCTCAAAAAGTATCGGAAAATTTAACTCGTGCAGAAGATTTCATTAAGAATATAACTGTCATACCTTTGGAACAAAATACTTTGAAAACGTTTGGTAAACTAAAAGCTGAACTCCGTAAAATAGGACAACCAGTAGCAGAATTTGATTTACTAATTGCTAGCGTTGCACTGACTAGAGATGATATTTTAGTGACTAACAATACTCGTCATTACAGCCGTATAACTGGACTGAAGCTAGAAAATTGGCTCTTATCATAATACGAAAGATAATTGCTGATTTTATAGTTATAGCTGCAATTATCCACTCAAAATGAAACGCGATCGCCATCAAAATCATACCATCCCCACCCCTATCTCTCACAAAACCTCCGCGTCCCTCCGCGTAAACCTCCGCGCCCCTTTGCGTTTAAAAATCAAACATCACCTACCCCAAGCCCTATAATCAAAATAAAGTCATAACTATCATTTAACTATGACTCTCCAAGCCTTAGATAAAAATACCTCAACTCCAGAACAGCGATTTCTCCTACCTGGTTATTACACCTGGGAAGAATTCGAGACTATAGAAAACTTAACCGCAGATGCAGCAGGGTTGCGGATAACTTATTTTGATGGGTGCATTGAATTTATGACACTGGGTGAACAACACGAAATGATTAAAAGCGTGATTGGGATATTATTAGCATTATACTTTTTTGAAAAAGGTATAAACTTTATCCCAGTAGGTAGTGCTACTCGTCGCGCCAAAGAAAAGAGTGCATCCTTTGAACCAGACGAATCCTATTACATAGGAGAAAAAAAAGAAAATCCAGATTTAGCAATAGAAGTTAATATTACCAGTGGCAGTATTGACAAACTAGAGAAATACAAACGGTTTAATATTACTGAAGTTTGGTTCTGTGAAAATAATCAATTATCCCTATATCGTCTTAAAAATGATAACTATGAGCAAATTAATCAAAGTGAATTATTCCCAGATTTAGATATAAATTTATTGGCGAATTGTGTTTTAATGCCTTCAATTATTGATGCTAGAAAACAATTTATACAAGGAATTACAAAATAGCTGTAATTTGATAACAAATGCAAAGATATATTGCTTTATTTGTTTGTTTAAGTATAATAAATGGAATAATTTGTACTCATCTTCAGCAAGCACCAGCATCTAGCGTAGTTACTGAAGCAAAGCAAGCTCCCAATCAATCATCAAAACCGCAGCGTGTGACTACTCCGCTTTTCCGTATTGTCAAAAATGGTAAGTATGGTTTTATTGACAAAACAGGCAAGATAGTAATTGAGCCAAAATTTGACTTAGCTTGGGCTTTTGTTGACGAGCGATCGCAAATTAAAATTAATGATCAATATGGTTATATCGACACCACAGGTAAACAAATTGTACCTCCACAATTTTGGTTAGCTTATGCCTTTTCTAGTCGCCTCGCTTTAGTCGTTGTTGATTATCGACATGGTTACATTAATACCGATGGTAAATTTGTCATTCAACCGCAGTTTGATGAGGCTTTAGCTTTTAGAAACGGACTAGCGGCTGTAAAAATTGATGAAAAATGGGGTTATATAGACTTTAGTGGTAAGTTAGTCATTAAGCCACAGTTTGACCGAGCTTTACACTTTAATGAAGGATTAGCAGCAATTCAAATCAATGATAAATGGGGTTATATAAATGCTCAAGGACACATAGTTATCCCACCAGAATTTGACGAGACTTTGGCTTTCTCTCAAGGATTAGCAGCAGTTAAAATTGGTGATAAATACGGTTATATTAATACATCTGGGCAGGTTGTTATCCCACCAAAGTTTGATGATGCTTGGGAATTTACCTTTAACTTGTCTGTAGTAAAAATTGGTGATAAATGGGGTTATATTAACCTGGAAGGCGAGACGGTAATTGCTCCAAAATTTGATAGAGTTACAAAATTTTCTGAAGGATTAGCGGCTGTTAAAATTGAAAATAAATACGGCTATATTAATTCTCAAGGTAAGATGGTAATTCCACCAGAGTTTGACTTAGCTTTTGGTTTTACTGATGGACTGGCTTTAGTATATATTGATGGTAAGGCTGGCTATATCAACAAAAATAGGGAATTTATTTGGCATCCTACTAACTAAAACCCAAGCAGAATTTTGAAGAATTATTAGTATTCCTCCTTATATGGAAATAAATTATGTTACAGACAAAATTATTAGAGACATTGCAGTGCAACGTCTCTAAATTTTAGTTATTGCATGACAATGTGACGAATTAAAATACTCATGACTTCATCTGAATCGGTAGTTGGTAATAGGGGACTCCAATCACCAACGCTGGCGTAACCAATGATTTGTAGGTGGTGAATAGTACTGATGACGGCTTTGGGTGAACCTCTCAATATATGTTTGATTGGTTCTCGCTGGGGAGTTGCGTTTTCCCGTGATTGATTACGGATATGTGAATTGCTTTCTTCCCTCGGTAGATACTGTTCTAATTTTGACTGGTCGAAACTTTTTGATTGTGCCATGATGGTAATACCAATTCACGAAAAGCCTGATACAAATAAAGCATCAAGAATAAAATCCCAACCTGTGATAGAAGCAACAACTGATGTGT
The DNA here is from genome assembly GCA_050633005.1 of Trichormus sp. Taxonomy (GTDB): domain Bacteria; phylum Cyanobacteriota; class Cyanobacteriia; order Cyanobacteriales; family Nostocaceae; genus Trichormus. Next base: position 11,743 of record JBODRP010000146.1, read on the forward strand.
TTAATTGTTCCAATCGCTTCCAGATAAATTCTCTTAATTCATCTAAATTTGAGAAGCTTTCCCAAGTTAGATGCCTTTTAACTTCTTCCCACAATCTTTCTATTGGATTAACTTGAGGTGTATGTGGAGGTTGAAATAACAAAACTATGTTTTCTGGTATTTTCAGATGCTGACTTAAATGAAAAGCCCCATTGTCTAACTGAAGAATATGAATATCTTGAGCATAAGTCTGGGAAAATTTTTCTAAAAAAATATTGAAACAGGCTGTATTCAAATGAGAAAATTCCCAGATAAAATACTCTCCAGTTAAGGGTTCCACTAATCCATATAAGTAAAAATTATCCCGCTTCCATTGCATAATGCCGATGGGCTTGACTCCTTTTTTAGTAATTAGTCTCCCAGCTTCAGTCTTCAATCCCACACGGCTTTCGTCCCCACACCAATATCTCATTGTTTTTTGCCTATCTACTGGTGCTATGACGTGTTTTTTTATTACTTCTAGGTATTGTGGCAGTTTTTTTTAAATTCTGATTCTGCTTCGCTATCGTATTTAATACCTACTGCTCGCGGCACTTTTAGCTTTGCTTTCATTTGATAGCGCACTGTATCATGTACTACTTTATATGATGCTTCTATCCCTTCTACTGCTTTTAACCATGTTCGTATTTCCTCATAACTTTTGAATCCCTCCGATTCTTGAAGCTCTTTGTCTAGCTGCTCTCTTACTTGTAAGCTAATTATTGCTGGTCTCCCTGGACTCTTTAGAGTTGTTAATAGACCCTTGATTCCCGACTCTTGATAATTTTTTAACCATCTTTGTACCGTTACCCTTGCCCTTCCTACCACCACCGCTACATCTTGTATTGTTTTCACTTGTCCTATTTTCAGCAAATACAAAGCTTGAATCCTCTCAAAACTTGATGCTGTTTTTTGTTTTAAGAGCAACTCATGTAATTCCTCTACTGACTCTTTTATTTCTACTCTGGTTACTCCAGCCATCTTTGCTCGTTAATATTTATTCCTTATTTATCTGTATCATACTTTTCGTGAATTGGTAT
>JBODRP010000147.1:0-12795 GCA_050633005.1 Trichormus sp.
CTTGTAATCTGCGTTTTAAGTAAGCATTTAACCAAGTTACAACAGTCCCATAGGTAGGATCGTATTTTTGTCCTGTTAGTCCTTCGCAAATATTACGGCAAAAATATAACCAAGTTTGCTGTAGTGCATCTTGATAGTAAGGAGTATTTTCCCGCCAAAGTTTCTTAGAACTGAGGCGAATAATTTGGGTGAGGATCTTCTGACGTTGGGGACTACCAGGAGGATGTCCACAGACTTGGGAAACTAATTTACGTAGCTGTTCATCAAATTCAACCATGATGACAAAGAAGGAAAAGGCAAGAGGTTATAAGGATTAGCAAGAATATATTATTACTACCAGCTGTCATCCTCAAATAATTTCTGTTGCCTAAGATTTCTGTGGATAATTGCTTTTTCAGAGCGGAATTTATCGCGTCTTTACAGGACTTGTTTGGACTTATTAAAGCGTATTGGAACATATCAAATTTATGAAACACTAGGCCTCTCAAAAAACCTAATTACGAATTACAAACAGAACTTATGCAAGTCTCACCATTGATGGTTGGTTGGTGCGTGACACTATCAGTCTGATGACCACGTTCAAATACTTTGAGAGCCTCACACAACAGCAAGAAAGCGGGAGGAAAATCCACACCGCTTTTTGCCTCTCCTACATGAAAAATCTACCGCCAGGGAAACCAAGAAAACAAACTCTCCCACCAAGAAATGCTGAGATTACCTACAGTTAACTGCATTTTGCGCCGAATATCTTGAATATTCCAGTTGGTCAGTTTGGCAAGGGTTTGGGCTTCTTGTTCAAAACGTTTTGGTAAAGAGCGTCTGTACTGTTTACCAGCTTGACATTTAACTTCCCCAGTAAAAGGATGTTGTAAAACATATCGCCCTTGAAAAGATTCCTGGTTAGAAGTGTCTTGGAACATCAGGTCTTCCGGGAACTTGTCACGGGTATAGCGGACGTGCAAACGAGAGATAAAAACGTTGCTAGTGGGGAAGCGACGAAATTGCGGGGGTCTAGGTGCGGTGCTGGGGGAGTCACTATCTAACCAAAACACACCAGCTTGCTTGAGTTCATCTTGTGTTAAAGGTTCAGCCGCACAGGGATCGCAATTACTCATATCCCACGCATATTCTAAAAAGGCAACTCTTTTACCTTCCTTGGTGTAAGCAGTTTCAAATGTAGATTTGTAGAAGTCGCCAAATTCCTGTTTGACAAATATGGGAATGTTGACATTAGAGGGAACTTTCACAGTCCGATAGTTGGTGATTTCTGCTTGTCCCTTGGGTGAGAGGACATAGACAATTAAATCTTGTTCGGTTGTAGCGTTAATCATCCCCAAGCGAATCGGTAACATAAACTTGGGTGATTGGTAAGAGATTTGTAGAGGACGCAGAAACTCATAACCAGATTTTTCAAATTTATCGAGATTGATTTTAGCGACAAAAAACTTCATTGAGGAGCGGATATAAGGTTTAAGTAACTGTCTTGCACCTCTAGGGATTTTGTAACCATTACGGTTAAGCCAAGTTTCTAAACCACCAGACTCCTTAGCACTCAAAACCACAATATCGTATTCACCCACATTAAAACGCGCTTCCACAGTTACACCCAAACTGCGATCGCGTCTTACACTTTGTGCTTCATTCACTGCTGCTGAAGGTGCTGGTAAAAATACATTCCCATTCCGTGCATAGGGAATGCAGGGATCTTCGTCAAAATATTCTACTAGACGCGGTGCGCTAAAAGCGTCCAATCGTTCAATAATCTTAGGGTTAGCAACACGGACTTGCTCTTTTTGGATGACCGTAGGTACAGGGACAACCATTGCAAAATCTTTGACTTCTCCTTGGTAATCATTCGCCATCGTCAAAACAGTGCGATCGCCATCTCTAGCAATCACCACCTGAGAAGCTTTGTTGTATAGTTTAGTATCAGCTTTCGCTACATAAAACCCACAGAAAGCCCAAGCTGTAGGTGCAAAGCACAGTACAGACATGATTATTGATAACAATGGAATAATCAATCGGAATTGCTGCATTTTATACCTCATATGAAAAGTAATAAGTAATGAGTAATGAGTAATGAGTATGGAGTGGACACATTGTCTACCTTGTCTACCTTGTCTACCTTGTCTCCTTTGTCTTCCCCTGCCCCCTACACCCCTACACCCCTACACCCTTACTCCTCACTGCCTCTAACCAATCAAAACGGGGGGCTGCACAGATCGCATCAAATAAGATCGTTAACGGTGCAAACATGAACAATGCCCAAAAAACTGCTGTGGGAATAAAGAAATAATTCCGCAGCACAAAAGTAACAATGGCAATGCACACTGCCCAAATCACACGCCCAAACCTGGCATTAGGAATTGACCGGGGATCTGTCACCATAAACAAAGCAAACAGCAACAAAGACCCACTCATTAACCGATGCCAGTAAACATCCCAAGTCCAGCCCAACCAGAGATTACGCATAGCTTCTAATAGAGAGTAAGCACCCAAAAAAGCGGCTGTAGTATCCCAACGACCAACCCGTTGCAAAATCATCCCTCCAGCCCCAGCAAATAACAGCGCATACCACCAATCTTCACCCCACTGTCCCGGAGAAACCCAAGCATCAGCAGTGAAAACCAAGGCAACAATGATGCCAAAATTAGCTGGATTAAAGAAATGTTTGTGGTTAACTTGCAAACAAAACTTACTAGCGATCGCACTAGCCCCCGCCAAAGCCATCGTTGTCCAATGATCAGCCCGTAACAAGAGGCTAAGTCCCAAAGCAGTAATCAAAGCACTGCGGATATTTAGGGGACTGGGGACTGGAGACTGGGTATGGGGCGAATCCTCTGCCTTGAGTCTACTAGCTTGCACTAATGACAAAAAGCACTGCGTTAAAAGACAAGTGGCGATCGCTACTGCAATGAATTGTGGTCGCAGAGTCCAATCCCTTGTTCCAATACCCAAAACTAGGAACAAGCCGAGAAACAGAATTTGATAATCCCGTATATCTTTGAACAACATTAACTCTTTATTCAGGGATTCCCCGTAGAATTTTCCTCAATTTAAACGAGTTCAACCCCAAAATATGTTACCGTTACAGATTTTGTAACAAAAAAACCCTCAAACCTCCCCGCCCCTCTGCGTTAACCTCCGCGTTCCTCTGCGTTTAAAAATCAAACCCTCCCCAACCTCAACTAATCCATTAGACAGACTAATAGAGCCAAGATATCGCCTCGTTAGTCAGAGGACATTTCATCTTCTACTTTTTAAAATCGAACCACAATGAGAAAAATCAAATTACAAACTACGTAGCTTGCTTCTCACTTTGCGAGTATTACGAATTACGAATTACCCCAGCCATGCTATTCAAAGACCGCACAGCCGCAGGCCAAGTTTTAGCCAGTAAGTTAACAGATTATGTTAACTGCCCAGATGTGCTGGTTTTAGCTCTACCTAGAGGTGGCGTTCCCGTCGCCTTTGAAATTGCTCAAGCTTTAAATGCTCCCTTAGATGTGGTAGTAGTACGCAAACTTGGTCTACCCGATAATCCAGAACTAGCTATGGGAGCATTAGCCTCCGGTGGTGTCCGCATCATCAACCAACAAATTGTCAATGAAATCAACATTCCCGATGAAGTCATTGCTAGAGTGGCAGCCCAAGAACAACGGGAACTAGAAAGGCGGGAAAATATGTATCGGGGCGATGAGCCTTTTCCCGAATTAACAGGACGTAAAATTATCTTAGTTGACGACGGTTTAGCCACTGGTGCAACCATGTCGGCGGCTGTAATTGCTGTCAGACACAAGAATCCCCAAGAAATTGTTATAGCCGTCCCCGTTGCTGCACCGGAGACATATCAACAATTACAGTCCAAAGTAGACAAAATGGTCTGTATCGCCACACCCAGCCAATTTTACAGCGTTGGTATGTGGTATGAAGACTTTCCGCAAACTTCCGATGCTCAAGTCCGGGAATTGCTCAACAAAGCCCGTCATTTAGTCAACAGTCAATAAGCATTGCGGCAAAATTTCTCCTCCACAGCCCTACACCCCTACACCCCTAATTAATATGCAAGTACCACTAGAAATTACCTATCGTAACTTAGAAAAAACAGCTGCGATCGATAACCTCATTCAAGAAAAAGTTGCCAAATTAGAGCATATTTGCAGTTATATCAATAGCTGCCATATCGCCGTCGAAAAAATACACGATCGCCCCCGTAGTGGTTCACCCTATCGTGTCAGAATTGATATCACCGTACCACCAGGGCATGAACTTGTAGCACATAGCAATCCTGGTCAAAGTATCCACTATGATCCTTTAGATACCGTCATTAGAGATGCTTTTGATGCAGCCCGTCAGCAATTAGTCAAACTTACTCAAATTCAACAACAAAGCGATCGCGCCCAAAACCAAGAAGCTAGCGCAGAAATCACAGGACTAGTCACCAAACTATTCCGAGATCAAGGATACGGCTTTATCAAAAATCTAGATGGCCAAGAAATTTACTTCCACCGTAACAGCGTTCTCCATCACGACTTTGAACGCCTAGAAATTGGTACAGGTGTCCATTGTGCCATAGAAGAAGGCGAAGAAGGACTACAAGCCAGCACAGTCAAAATCGTAGATAAACCAGGTGTTCGTGCTGGTAAATCCAATCAAACCCTCATTGAACCCCCCTTAGACTGGAGAACTTAAATCAATTATCAGTTATCAGTCCTGGTGCTTGATGAATCGCCTCTTTCTAGAGCAATTTTTTACCAATTAATACATTAATTATGAATAACGAATTGAAACAAATTTCATCTCAAATTTTATCTGCTATGCTCTCTAACCCTCACATTTATCCCCAAGTCAGCGATGAGGGAGGTTACGGTAAAATGGAACAGCAATTAATTTTAACATCTGTAGAGATGGCAGAAATTCTCATTCAGCACATTGAAAATGCTCATTCCTCAACTCAAAAGGAACTAGAGCCAAAAAATTGATCCAAAAATAGCATTCATATTTGATTAATGAAAAAATTTAAGTATATGTAGTATATGTAGGGTGTGTTAGGCGTAAGCCGTAACGCACCAAAGGCCTTGGTGCTAGCTGCTGTACTCTCGCTGCTAACAAACCCTACAAGCCTACAAGCCAATTGACTAACAACTAATCGGCATTGAGAATTTTTGGCACTTTAAAAAAGTCGCCTTCTTGTTCCGGCGCACTATTGAGGATTGTTTCTCTGTCAGGATATGGTTGTAATTCATCCTCTCTAGTCACATTACTAACATCAATAGCCCTTGCTGTAGGAGGTACATTACTAACATCTAACTCACTCAACTGCTCGACATAATCCAGAATACTGCCTAATTGAGTAGTAAATTGTTCCTCTTCTTCTGGAGTCAATTCTAAACGAGCGAGTAGGGCAACTTTATGAACTTGTTCTTGATCAATCATGGTTAATTTCAGCGTTGATAGTTATTAGCCTCCCCTCTTAGACTAAAAGAATACGTCAATTTGCATTCTGCCCGTGGTTTTAAGCCAGTTTTGAGCTTCAATGTAGTTATTGGGGGCCATGCGAATGGCTCTAATCCAATAGTCTGCGGCTTGATCAAACAGTGCTTCACCAGCGTCGTTATCTCCTGCTTCTTTGGCTTTTTCGCCTTTGTAGTGATAAATTACGGCAATATTATTTAAAGCTTGGGGTAAGCGAGGATTAAGTTCAATAGCTTGGTGATACAGTTCTAAAGCTTTGTCATGGTCGCCATTGCTGGCATAGATCAAACCCATATTGTAGAGAATAAAACCGCGATCGTTCGGATCTTCCTCTAGGGTGAGAGCTTCTTCATAGTATTCTAGTGCTTCAGCATACTCACCTTCTGCCTGGGCGGACATTCCATCTCGATAATACACAAATGCTTCTTTAGCTCTTTTGTTAGCTGGCAGTATCTTCAGGATAATATCTGCCATGACAGTAAAAGATTTATCAATAAAGTTATCGTTTTTTTGCGTTCTTGGCATATTTGCCGCTCCATATTTACTAACATTTGCTAACAAATACTTCTTGCTTCACCCTAGAAGTGTCGTCAATAGTTAATTTAACTGATTTGGGTGATGATTCTGCTCGTCGATGGGGATGATACATTCTCGGCTGTTGTTTTTTGGACTATTGACAAGTTTGCTTACAGGGTAAGCAGTCATGGCTACGGCTGGATAGGGAGATAATAGAGATTCTAGTGGTTCAGGTGTCTGTAGTTGTGGATCTAGCCATAAATCATAATCTTTAGGGTCAATAATCACTGGCATACGATCATGGATCGATTGCAATAACTCATTGGCTGCCGTTGTCAAAATTGTACAAGAGATAATTTCTTCTTGAGTGGGGGCAGTCCATTTTTCCCATAACCCTGCAAAAGCAAAGGGTTTTCCGTCTCGGAGACGAAAGTAAAATGGCTGTTTTGTGCTTTGTTGTTTTTGCCATTCATAAAAGCCATCAGCCGGGACTAAACAGCGTCGATGCTTGAAGGCAGAACGAAAGGATGGTTTCTGAGCTACAGTCTCGGCTCTGGCGTTAATTAACTTTGCCCCCATGCTAGAATCTTTAGCCCATGAGGGAATTAAACCCCAACGTAACTGCTGCAATTTTCGTTTGTTATTTGTAGGAGTACACAACACTGCTGCCACCATTTGCGTAGGTGCTATGTTATATTGCGCCACTAAATGGGGAACTTCTTGTATTTGGAAAAGATCAGCTAAAGCCTGTTCTGACTGGGTTAAAGTAAATCGTCCACACATAATTTATTTTTAATGATTGCATCAAATTAAACATCTTTAGAGCAAATTTAAAGAATATTGTTTTTATTTATTCAGATAATTAATAATCTGATAAATAAAGGGATCAAAATCAAAAAACATCCTGTTCGTTAGCAATAATTTAGTAAGGTATTGTATTTTAGAGCCTAATTTTGTCACATATTATCGATCATATTTTCTACATGGAAACCTTGCGTTTGTACGATTTTTTACTTTCAGGTAACGGCTATAAGATACGTCTTTTACTAACACAAATGGGTATGCCATTTGAGAGAGTAGAGGTGAATATTTTAAAGGGAGAAAGCCGTACATCAGACTTTTTAAGTAAAAATCCTAACGGCAAAATACCAGTTTTAGAAATTTCTCCAGGAAAATATTTAGCAGAGTCGAATGCTATATTATTATACCTGAGCGAAAATACAGAATTTCTACCTTACGATCGCTATTTAAAAGCCCAGGTAATGCAATGGTTATTTTTTGAGCAATACAGTCATGAACCGTATATTGCCACATCAAGATTTTGGATGTCTATTTTAGGGAAGGCACAAGAATATCGCACCGCCCTAGAAGCAAAGCGTGAGCCAGGTTACGCAGCCCTAAAAGTAATGGAAAATCATTTAAGCCACCATCGCTTTTTTGTGGATGAGCGTTACACAATTGCTGATATCGCTTTATTTGCTTATACTCATGTTGCTGACGAAGGCGGGTTTGATTTAACACAATTTACTGCAATTCAAGCTTGGCTAGAACGAGTTAAAGCCCAACCAGGATATATCAGTATCACCCATGAGCCTCAACTTTGCTTTGATTGGTAAATTAAGAATGGGGCATGGGGAGGCAGCCGTGTGGGCGAGTTTCCCGACTTGAGCGGACTGCCGTCATTGGGCATTGGTGGTAATAAATAAAACTAATGAGATGACTATTCATCAATCTCAATCAATTTTTGTCGTGAAGATAAACCAGACTTAATTCTGATTTGAGATTTTGGCAGATCAAACTTGTCGGCTAGCAGTTTGATTAATTCCTCATTAGCTTTGCCGTCTACTGGTGGAGATTTTAAGTGTACAGTGAGGCTACCATCAGATTCTTCTAGAATTTTTTGCTGTTTGGAGTTAGGTTTAACTTTCACCTTCTTTTGCATAACTTAATGTTTTTTTGCAGATTTTTTCATTAACCATTAATGAACACAAAAAAATGTTTAGAGACGTAAAAATTAACGTCTCTAAACTTAACATTAATTAAAGTAGACCTTGCAACCTTTGTACTAACTGGGGTGCTTGCAGAACACCTTCTATTCGGTCAACTGGTTGACCTTGTTTAAACAACATCAGTGTCGGTAGAGCTTCAATTCTGTACTGAGTTGCTAATTCTTCGTATTTTTCCGTGTCAATTTTGACAATTCGCAAACGGTTTTGTAATTGAGCATTAACTTGCTCTAAAATTGGCCCCATCATCTGACAAGGGCCACACCATTCAGCGTAAAAATCTACTAAAACAGGCACATCAGAATCAGATAGCATCTCATCAAAACTGTTGAATTGTTTTTTGGTAGCCATGTGACACACACCAATTTTTTATTGATTAAATTCAATCTTAATGTCTGCTTTCCCAGAACGGTGTAACATTATTTTGTTTTTATTGTTGCGAAATAAATTGGGGATTGGGGACTTCCAATAAAATGAAGGGAGCAGGGAGCAGGGAGCAGGGGGAGACAGAAAAAATTATGAAAATAAATTCGTTAGTTGATTCTCTGGAAGTCTCTTGGGAAAGCAATTTTTACTATCAAATGGCTTTTTGGATTTGCAATTTTAAATTACTGATCAGATGTAGGTACAAATCACCATAAAATCGTTAGCGCGGTGATTGAAATTTTAAGGAATCGTTCATGGCTGTTTTAACTGAAAATTTAAAAGGGCAAGTAGCAGTTGTCACAGGTGCTTCACGAGGAATTGGCCGGGCGATCGCACTAGAATTAGCTACTTATGGTGCAACTGTGGTAGTCAACTATGCTAGCTCTAGTGGGGCTGCTGATCAGGTAGTAGCAGAAATTACTGGTAAGGGTGGAGAGGCGATCGCACTCCAAGCCGATGTTTCCCAAGCTGATCAGGTCGATGCCCTGATTAATGCTGTCATGGATAAGTTCAAACGTATTGATATTTTAGTCAATAATGCCGGTATCACCCGTGATACTCTACTTTTGCGGATGAAGCCAGAAGATTGGCAAGCAGTAATAGACCTGAATTTAACAGGCGTATTTTTATGTACCCGTGCCGCCAGTAAAATCATGCTCAAGCAGCGTTCCGGCCGGATTATTAGCATTACCTCTGTAGCCGGACAAATGGGTAATCCAGGTCAGGCTAACTACAGCGCAGCTAAAGCAGGTGTCATCGGCTTTACAAAAACCGTTGCCAAAGAACTCGCATCCCGTGGAATTACAGTTAACGCAGTTGCGCCAGGTTTCATTGCCACAGATATGACTAGCGACCTCAAAGCGGATGAAATCTTGAAATTTATCCCCCTAGGTCGCTACGGTCAACCAGAAGACATTGCGGGTATGGTGCGCTTCCTCGCCGCCGACCCCGCCGCCGCCTACATCACTGGGCAAGTGTTTAACGTTGATGGTGGAATGGTGATGTAATTCGTAATTCGTAATTCGTAATTCGTAATTCGTAATTACAAATTTAATTACGAATTACTTAATTAGTGCGGATTCTTTGCCAGACGGTAAAAGTTAGCAGCATAATGATGCTGCTACAGGTGGTAATAATTACAGCCAAGCTCATACCTTGGACTCTCATGGCTAGCAAATTACACAATAGGGTAATTGACCAGAGAGTAAGTGCAGCACGGCGTTGGGAAAATCCCCAGGCTAGTAAACGGTGATGTAGGTGGTCTTTACCGGGGGTACTCATGGGGTTTTTGCCTGCTAATAACCGACGAATAAATACTTGTGTTGTATCTAACACTGGCAACAACAGGAATAAAACTGAGGGGACGAGGGCATATATAGTATTGCGTTGTAGATTACCTAAAATACTGGTAGCTGCCAACACATAGCCAAAAAAGTATGCTCCCGCATCACCCATGATGATCCTTGACGGGTGGAAGTTATGCCGTAAAAACCCTAATGCTGCACCTCCCAAGGCGGCTAAAACTAGGGTGGATGCTGCACGGTTGGGAAATTGGGCAGAAAGCCCTAGTAAACTCATAGCGGTAATGAAACTAATCCCACCTGCTAACCCATCCATGCCATCCATCAAGTTCACAGCGTTGGTAATGCCAACAATCCACAGCACTGTTAGCAACATTGACAAAATCGAGTCTATAGGCGTACCTAAAGTAACTTTAACGCTAATGCCGTTAGCAAATAGTAATAACGCTGTGATAATTTGCGCCCACAAGCGTACAGAGGGGGGTAATCCGAACTGATCGTCTATAAAGCCGACCAAGACTAGAATTGAACCTCCCAGTAAAATAGTCAATACTTGAGCTAGTACATTCTGGAGTTCAATGGGTCTTAATAGGCTAGCTAATACCAATGCGGCAATTACTCCCGCATAAATAGCTAAACCTCCTGCATTTGGCAAAGGTTCTCGGTTGAGTCTTCTGGCGTTGGGTTGGTCAGCCCAACCTACCCGCAAAGCGAATTTACGCACTGTGGGAATTAAACGCCAAGTTACTAACCAAGCCAAAATAAATGTAAATACTACTGCCAACCAGCCGGAGCCGCTAGGGTTAGCAATCCCAATAGCCCTAAGGGAGTTCTCTAAGTTCAGAATCATCTCCCGATTTAACCATTACTGCCAGTATCCTACATGAGCATCAAGTGTATATTACTCAATTTTTCTGATTTTCAGATGTGATTTAGGACGTTTAAGTACTTAGCACTCTGGGTCAGTGAGTGCTAAATTGTGTAATGGAAACGCTAGAGAAAGGGAACATGGCAAAAATTATTTCTTTTGATGAAGAGTCACGGCGCGCTTTGGAACGGGGTGTCAATGCTCTGGCCGATGCTGTAAAAATTACTTTGGGGCCAAAAGGTCGCAACGTACTTTTAGAAAAAAAATTTGGTATTCCCCAAATTGTCAATGACGGGATCACTGTTGCGAAGGAAATTGAGTTAGAAGATCCTTTAGAAAATACTGGTGCTAGGCTGATTCAAGAGGTAGCATCTAAAACCAAGGATGTAGCTGGTGATGGGACAACCACAGCCACCGTTTTGGTACAAGCCTTGATTAAAGAAGGTTTGAAGAACGTTGCTGCTGGTAGCAATCCTGTAAGCTTGAAGCGCGGTATCGATAAAACTATTGAGGCATTGGTAGCAGAAATTGCTAGCGTTGCCAAACCAGTGGAAGGAAGTGCGATCGCGCAAGTAGCCACCGTCTCAGCCGGTAACGATGAAGAAGTCGGTAACATGATTGCCGAGGCAATGGAAAAAGTCACCAAAGATGGTGTCATTACCGTTGAAGAATCCAAATCTCTCACCACAGAACTCGAAGTAGTGGAAGGGATGCAAATTGATCGCGGTTACATTTCCCCCTACTTCGTCACCAACAACGACCGGATGACGGTAGAGTTTGAAAATGCCCGCATCCTGATTACGGATAAGAAAATCAACAGCATCCAAGACTTAGTACCTGTATTGGAAAAAGTTGCCCGTTTAGGTCAACCCCTGCTGATTATTGCTGAAGATGTAGAAGGAGATGCCTTAGCAACTTTAGTTGTCAACAAAGCACGGGGTGTATTAGCTGTAGCCGCAATCAAAGCTCCCGGCTTTGGTGAACGCCGCAAAGCACTGTTGCAAGACATTGCTATCCTCACCGATGGGCAAATGATTTCCGAAGAAATCGGCCTGAGCTTAGATACCGCAACTTTGGAAATGCTGGGTACTGCTCGCAAAATCACCATCGACAAAGAAAATACCACCATTGTTGCTGGTAGTTCTGCTAAACCAGAAGTACAAAAACGCATCGGTCAAATTCGTAAACAGTTGGAAGAAACTGATTCCGAATACGATAAAGAAAAACTCCAAGAACGCATTGCTAAACTCGCTGGCGGTGTAGCAGTGATTAAAGTCGGTGCAGCCACCGAAACCGAACTCAAAGACCGCAAGTTACGCATTGAAGACGCACTCAACGCGACCAAAGCTGCTGTAGAAGAAGGTATCGTTCCTGGTGGTGGTACAACCTTAATTCACTTGTCCACCAAGGTAGACGAAATTAAGAACGGCCTGGTTGAAGAAGAAAAAATTGGGGCTGACATTATCAAACGTGCCTTAGAAGCACCCTTACGCCAAATCGCTGATAACGCTGGCGCAGAAGGTTCTGTCATCGTTTCCAAAGTCAGAGACAGCGCATTTACTTACGGTTACAACGCTGCTACTGGTGAATTTGAAGACTTGATTGCAGCCGGAATTATTGACCCTGCTAAAGTAGTGCGTTCCGCATTGCAAAATGCTGCATCTATTGCTGGTATGGTGTTAACTACCGAGGCGATCGTAGTCGAAAAACCAGAGAAGAAACCTGCTATGCCTGCTGATGCTGGTATGGGCGGCATGGGCGGCATGGGCGGCATGGGCGGTATGGGCGGCATGGGCGGCATGGGTATGTTCTAATATCGCGCATAGGGCATAGGGTATGGGAAACTACTCAATGATGGCAGTTGCTACAACTTTGGGAATCAAAGCAACGCACTGCCTCCCCAATGCCCAATTTGCAATGCTGCTTTATGCGGGGGTGTTTAACTACGGTTCACCCCTATGTCGGCAATTGAAAGTATGACGACATTTAGCAGAGGTGGCTGGGAACAAGCTGAAATGAACCATTACAAACTAATATGAGAGAATATAGCCTAATCTAGCCTATGCGTATCTAATCTGGATTCTCAGGATTGAATAGGTGCAAGTACATATTTAAGTAATAATACTTAAACGGTAGAAAAAGTTTAATCTCTGTAAGTGTAGAAATTCTCGTTTAACAGCCTTTTTTAACAGCAGCAAAAATT
>JBODRP010000148.1:0-12782 GCA_050633005.1 Trichormus sp.
ATAGCGATCGCTATCCTTAGCTACGCAACACTACGGACAAAGAGAACACCTCGTAAACACTTCACTTGCAATATTTTATACTGTTATGGATTCAAGATAAAATATGACCTATAGGACTGATATTTGATTTTTAAATAAACGTAGGGTGTGTGACGCTGCCAAAGTATTTGAAGGTAGTCATGAGACTTGTAGCGTCACCCACCAACCATCAACTGTGACACTTACGTAATTCCTGCAAGGCTCATTACGGCTGACTCTTTTGAGTTGATTGTTGCTGTAACCAAGTTGTTAAATCTGCAACCTCAGCAAAATCTAATAACTGTTCTGCCAATGCTTCTAATTTTTCAGTAGATAATGCTTTAATTTGCTCAGTTAAAGACAAGTCAATTTCTCCAAACCGACGATTTAACTGGCGCAGAATTAACAGTTGTTCTCCTTGTTGTAAACCTTGCTGTAAACCTTCTTGTCTGGCGCGTTCTCTATCTTCCTGATACAGTGGTGCTAATCTCATCACTAACTCCCGATCATCTGTTTCTATATTTTGATTGATTCTCAAGTTTTGTTGCAGACTAGTAGGGTGTGTGACGCTGCCAAAGTATTTGAAGGTAGTCATAAGACTGATAGCGTCACGCACCAACCATCAATTGTGACACTTACGTAAGTCCTCTAAGGCGCATTACGGCTGACTCTTTTGAGTTGATTGTTGCTGTAACCAAGTTGTTAAATCTGCAACCTCAGCAAAATCTAATAACTGTTCTGCCAATGCTTCTAATTTTTCAGTAGATAATGCTTTAATTTGCTCAGTTAAAGACAAGTCAATTTCTCCAAACCGACGATTTAACTGGCGCAGAATTAACAGTTGTTCTCCTTGTTGTAAACCTTGCTGTAAACCTTCTTGTCTGGCGCGTTCTCTATCTTCCTGATACAGTGGTGCTAATCTCATCACTAACTCCCGATCATCTGTTTCTATATTTTGATTGATTCTCAAGTTTTGTTGCAGACTAGTAGGGTGTGTGACGCTGCCAAAGTATTTGAAGGTAGTCATAAGACTGATAGCGTCACGCACCAACCATCAATTGTGACACTTACGTAAGTCCTCTAAGGCGCATTACGGCTTACCCTTTTGAGTTGATTGTTGCTGTAACCAAGTTATTAAATCTGCAACCTCAGTAAAATCTAACAATTGTTCTGCCAATGCTTCTAATTGTTCAGTAGATAATCCCTTAATTTGCTCAGTTAAAGACAAGTCAATTTCTCCAAACCGACGATTTAACAGGCGCAGAATTAACAGTTGTTCTCCTTGTTGTAAACCTTGTTGTAAACCTTGCTGTAAACCTTCTTGTCTGGCGCGTTCTCTATCTTCCTGATACAGTGGTGCTAATCTCATCACTAACTCCCGATCTTCTTTTTCTATATTTTGATTGATTCTCAAATTTTGTTGCAGGCTATAGAGTAATTCTAGCGTCACTCCCACAAAGGGGTGATTGGCTGGAAGTGCTGTCAATTCATCAACTGCTCGTTGTTGTACTCTACCACGCCCTAGTATTCTCAGCCACAGTGTTTCTTGAGTACATGGTAACTGATGAATGACAACTATGGCTGTCCGCAAATACTCAGGTAAAAAGTAAACTCCCTCTACCCAGTCTGATTTGAGATTTGCACCAAAGCCGGAAACTATCGCCTCTGATGCGGTGGGAGTCAAAACCCATAATTGGGGAATTTCTGCGGCTGAGATGTTAGTTTTGTTGCGGTTGGCTTCTCTTTGAATCGCGTTTCTGACTTCTAATAGTTTCAACAGACAATCTGTAATTTCTTCTTTGGTTGCTGGGTTACGAAATGGTTCAAAAATGGCAACCACATCTGCCATTTTCCTAATAAACCTAATGTTTCTATGTTGGCTGTTTGTGTGGTGAAGGGAGAAAATAATACATCTATTTCTCTGACTTCTGCTGCTACTCTACTTGGTGCTTGAACTTTTCCGAATGGTTTTAGTAGTTCTTCTAAATAGTCTTTGGAAAATTGATCATGAATAAATCGCGTCATTTAATTAGTTTTTAAACTTTGATGCTTTTCCATATTTTATACTGTTATGGATTCAAGATAAAATATAAGCTATAGGACTCATGTTTGATTTTTAAATAAACGTAGGGTGTGTGACGCTGCCAAGGTATTTGAAGTAGTTATGAGATTTGTAGCGTCACGCACCAACCATCAATTGTGACACTTACGTAAGTCCTGGAAGGCTCATTACGAATTACCCTTTTGAGTTTCTTGTTGCTGTAACCAAGTTGTTAAATCTGCAACCTCAACAAAATCTAATAACTGTTCTGCCAATGCTTCTAATTGTTCAGTAGATAATCCTTTAATTTGCTCGGTTAAAGACAAGTCAATTTCTCCAAACCGACGATTTAACTGGCGTAGAATTACCTTTTGTTCTCCTTCTTGTACGGCTCGCGCTCTATCTTCTTGATACAGTGGTGCTAATCTCATCACTAACTCCCGATCTTCTTTTTCTATATTTTGATTGATTCTCAAATTTTGTTGCAGGCTATAGAGTAATTCTAGCGTTACTTCCACAAAGGGGTGATTAGCTGGTAGTCTCGCTAATTCATCAATTGCTTTTTGCTGCACTTTACCACGCCCTAATATTCTCAGCCACAGTGTTTCTTGAGTAGATGGTAACTGATGAATTACAACTATGGCTGTTCGCAAATGCTTGGGTAAAAAGTAGACTCCCTTTCCCCAATCTAATTTTTGCTCTCCACCATAACCAGAAATTATATTTTTGGAGGCGGTGGGTGTCAGTATCCATAGTTGGGGAATTTATGAGTCTGATATTTTGGTTTTAGTGCGCTTCGCTTCTCGCTGCATTGCACTTTTTACTTCTGATAATTTTGATATACAATCGATAATTTCGTCTATGGATACAGGGTTACGAAAGGGTTCAAATATGGCTGGTGTTGTAGCCATTCTTCCTAATATTCCTAGGATGGTTAATTTAGCTGTTTGTATGGGAGTTGGCGAAAACAACACATCTATTTCTTTGACTTCTGCTGCTACTCTACTTGGTGCTTGAACTTGTCCGAATGGTTTTAGTAATTCTTCTAAATAGTCTTTGGAAAATTGATCATGAATAAAGCGCGTCATTTAATTAGTTTTTAATAATCATGCTAGTTTTTTATATTTTAGATTTCTTTTAACATTATCTTTGCTAATTTTTATAACCCACAGCTTGCTGGCAGCATACTACAAGAAAAGCCAGAAAAGTGAAGAAGAGCCAGACTAATGTAGGTTGGGTTGACGCAAGGAAACCCAACACTATCAAGACTTTGTTGGGTTTCACTTCTTTTAACCTAACCTACCACTTAGTACACTTTTATTCCTTCTTAGCCCAACCCTTTTCGCTTCCTACACAAATGATTTAAAGAATGAAAGCGGATTCCTATATGAAAAAGGGAATTAAATATAGCAATTATGTCCAAAATATCGAACAATTCAGTTTTAAATATCAAGTTAATATCAATGAGTATGAAGCTAAATGCCTACTTTGAAATAATTTAGAAACCTGCAACTTTAACAAATTGCATCATTTATGTCCTTATTGAAATTCAATATAATATTGCAATTCAATAAATAATCAACAAATAATAAAGCTGTTAATGACTGGTTTCATTATTACAAAATAAGGAATTTTAAAATGGCTAAGATCGCAATTTCAGACCTTGCTATTAACCACGAACAAGAAACTTTTGTTCAAGAACTACAGGATTCGGAACTTAGAGGAGTTAAGGGTGGTTGGAGCATAGTTGTTCGTATTGCAATCAAAATTATTTTGAAGAAATAATTCACTAAGAAAATTATGGTGGTTTAGTCTATGAGAGATGACTTTTCAAGACTATCCACCTCTACTATAGCAATCCTCACTGAAACGTGAGAAAACACGGGATAAAAAGCACTTTTTTATAAGCTTTTGAGCCATTTTCTCTCTCATCACTGATTGAGGATTGCTATATCTGATTTTGTAAATTGTTCTATTTGGTTTTTCATTAACAGGACTTATGCAAGTCTCACAATTTATGGTTGGTGCGTGACGCTATAAGTCTAATTACTACGTTCAAATACTTTGGCAGCGTCACACACCCTACAAAAAAATATGCCAGTTGCCTAACTCCTAATTAAGTTAAATGAGAAACAACACAAATATATAAAAAAAGTAAACTAGGCTAAAATCTTCTTCTCTTCTGCCTGCTAACTTATTATTCTAAATACAAATATTTACGCCGTTTTACTTACTACACTACTTACTGTTTGTATGCGGAATAAAAGATAGTAAAAGATATATTGCAATTACAATAACTCTGCTATTTGCCCCAAATTTACCAAAGTATTCGCGCATAAAATCCCGGAAGCAGCGACAGCCGGCACACCAATTCCCGGTAAAGTGCTATCACCTACACGATACAAACCCTGTATAGGAGTGTGTGTACTAGGAAACATACCCTTACCTGCTGCGATCGCCGCGCCGTAAGTTCCGTGATATCTTCGTAAATAATGAGCATGGGTTAATGGTGTACCGATGAGTTCTAATACTACACGCTCTCGAATATCAGGGATAATACGCTCTAAGGCACGGTATAAAGTTTGGGCTTTCTCTTGTTTCTTCGCCTGATACCCATCATTGCGTTCCCAGCCGGCGTAAGGTTCGAGGGTGTAAGCATGAACTACATGATGTCCCTCTGGTGCTAAATTTTTATCCCACACACTGGGAATAGATATCATGCAAGTATTACCTGGTGTAGTAATATCTTCCCTAGAATCATGCACAACTACATGATGTCCTGTCAAATTATCTAAGCCATCAGCACGGATACCTAAGTGTAAGTGCATAAAACTTTCCACGGCTGGAGTTTTTAAAGCACTTTCACGATAAGCGGTAGGCAAATCTTCAGGACGAAGTAAATTATTATAGGTATCCCAAAGGGTAGCATTAGAAATCACAATTGCTGCTGGTAAAACTTCACCATTACGTAAGCGCACACCCGTGACTTTGCCAGACTCTACCAAAATTTGCTCAACATGACACCCTAAACGTAACTCACCACCCCAGCGTTCCAAACCCCGCACCAAAGCATTAACAATGGCTGCACTTCCTCCCACCGGATACTCTACCCCAGCACGGGAACGCTCACCCAACATAAATGCTACTTCGGGCGTAATTGTGCCGTGGGCTTTTAAACCAGAAAGTAAAAAACATTCTAAATCAATCAACCGCCGCACCCAAGGGTCTTTAACTGTAGCATCCATGACATCGCCTACAGAAGACTGCACTAAGGATAAGTAAGGTAGCATTTTCGCCAAAGAGGGCAAATAACGCTGTAATAATACTAAAATCACTTGCCAGTCTGAGCGCAATGCCAAAGTAGGTATACCTTTCATTGCGTCGTATAGTCCTAACAAGCGTTGTGCAAATTGTTGGAACTCCTTCGCACCTTGGGGTGTAATTTTGTGTAATTCTTGATGATATTGCTCAGGATTGCTGTAAACTGCAAGACTGGCTTCGGGGAAGTGGTAGTGTCCTAAAGGATCATAAGGTATAACTTGAATGGATTCACCTAAAGAATCTAATACCTGTTTGATGGGATTTAAACTTTTGTTATCGGTTAAACCGCAATAAAAGGAGGGGCCAGAATCAAATTCAAACCCACGTCGTTTAAAACTATGCGCCGCACCGCCAGCAATTGTATGACTTTCACACACAATTACCTGCTTACCATAACGCGCCAACAAACCCGCAGCGCATAAACCGCCGATGCCGCTACCGATAACTATGATGGGGGGCTGGGGAGGAATCAATTCAAAATTCAAAATTCAAAATTCAAAATGAACAAGAGTTGGGGACTTGAGAGACAAGGTAGACAAGGTAGATTATATATCTAAATTCCCAATGCCCTATGCCCCATGCCCAATTACCAATGAGTAATTACTAATGACGAAAGAAAAAAGGATACAATCCCCTAAATTTATTTATGGAGAAAAAAGTGAAACAGCATTAATTCAAGCCCCCTAATTTATCCGTAGGGTATTTAATTTTGAATTTTGAATTTTGAATTTTGAATTGGAGCGAAGCGATTTGACTGAACCACTAATTGAGTTAAAAGGTGTTTCTAAATCCTTTGGGAATAACCGGGTTTTAGATAATGTAGATTTGACGATTTATCGGGGGGAGGCTTTGGGAATTATTGGCCCTTCTGGTACTGGTAAATCAACGATTTTACGGGTAATTGCTGGTTTAATTACTCCTGACGAGGGGGAAGTTTATGTGCAAGGAGTAAAAAGAGAGGGGTTAATTGAAGATGGTCATGATCCTGTGGGTATTGGTATGGTATTTCAGCAGGCGGCTTTATTTGATTCGTTGACTGTGGAAGAGAATGTGGGTTTTTTACTGTACCAAAATTCTAAGTTACCGCGATCGCGTATTCGAGATTTAGTTAAAGAAAAACTCGATATGGTGGGTTTACCGGGAATTAGTCATCTCTACCCCTCGGAATTGTCGGGGGGGATGCGAAAACGGGTGAGTTTTGCTCGTGCCATTATGTCTAACCCTGATAACCCGGAAGAAGGGGCAGAGGTTTTATTGTACGATGAACCCACAGCCGGACTTGATCCTATTGCTTCTACAGTCATTGAAGATTTGATTCGTGACTTGCAAATTACCCAAGGTGTTTGTAGTACCTATGCTATCGTTACTCACCAAGATAGTACAATTCGACGCACTGCTGATAGACTAGTGTTCTTATATCAAGGTAAAGTGCAGTGGCAAGGTACAGTAAATGAGCTAAGTGACACAGACCATCCATTAATTAATCAATTTATGAGTGGGAGTGTACAAGGGCCAATTCAGGTTGTTGGTTAGTTGGCAAAGAACAGTATGCGCGATTTGATCACCACTCGGTTTGCATCTCGACGAACATTAAGGGAAGGCTCAGTTGGTTTATTACTCTTACTGGGATTAGGAGCATTTTTAGTTATTATCTTATGGTTAAATAGAGTTACTGCCTCTCGCAATTCCTACAAAGCTACTGTAGAGTTTGCCAATGCTGGCGGTATGCAAAAAGGCGCGCCTGTCAGGTATCGCGGTGTAAAAGTCGGGAATATTTCTCGTATTGAACCTAAACCAAATGCGGTAGAAGTAGAAATTGAAATCGCCCAAGCTGACCTAATTATTCCCCGTAATGTGTTAGTAGAAGCTAATCAAAGTGGCTTGATTAGTGAAAGTATTATTGATATCACCCCCAGAGCATCTTTACCCACAGACACAAAAATTGCTAAACCTTTAGATAAGAATTGCGATCGCAGTTTAATTGTTTGTAATGGTTCTCGTCTCAAGGGACAAATCGGTATTAGCCTAGATGAACTCATCCGTAGTACCACTGAGCTAGCGACAATTTATAATAATCCCCAGTTTTATCAACGGGTGAACAAACTTCTAGAAACATCAGCAGAAGCAGCCACAGGTGTAGCAGCACTGAGCCGAGATGCTAGGAGTTTGAGCAGAAGCTTTCAAGGACAATTAAATACATTTGCTTCTACTGCCAATTCCGTACAAAGAGCCACTAATGAACTGACTGCTTCCACCAAGAAAACTGTAGAGCAATTGGGTGTCACCGCCGGACAATTTGGTACAACTGCAACTCAAGCCAATAAGTTAATCACTGACTTAAATAGCCTTGTTACCTCTAACCGTTCTACATTGGTGGGAACGTTAAACAATCTTGCTGAAACTAGTAACCAATTGCGTGTAACACTCACCAGTCTTTCCCCCGCTATTAGTCGCTTATCCGATGGGGAATTACTCAAAAATTTAGAAGCTCTCTCAGCCAACGCCGCACAAGCTTCAGCTAATTTAAAGGATGCCACTCAAGCTTTAAATGATCCGAAAAATGCCCTACTACTGCAACAAACCTTAGATTCTGCCAGGGTGACTTTTGAAAATACCCAAAAAATTACCTCTGACTTAGATGAATTGACAGGAGATCCTACGTTTCGCAATAATTTACGGCAGTTGGTCAATGGTCTAAGTACCTTAGTTTCCTCTACAGACCAAATGCAAGAGCAAGTGAAAGTGGCTGCAACCTTGGAGTCTATACAAGCAGTCGTCACTAAATCAGATTTGGCACTTACCACCCAAGAACAGGAAAAACCCATTACCCCTAATTTGTCATCTCTATCAGTGCAAAGTACGGTTAACCCCCCTAAATCAGCTAATTCATCTCAAGAGCAACTATTGCAGCAATTACGGCAATATCGGAAGGGGGAATAGGGAATGGGGAGCAATGCGATTTTGTGAGGTGGGCAAGCAGGGGAGGCAGGGGAGGCAGGGGAGGCAGGGGAAGAAAAAGAAATTAAGTGTATTCTAAAGTATTTATAGTAACAAAAATTACTAAGTTGTCTCTTTACTCCCCCTGCTCCCCCTGCTCCCCCTGCTCCCCCTACTCCCCCTACTCCCCCTGCTCCCCCTGCTCCCCCTGCCCCAAAAAGCGATGATCTAACATTTTCGCGTTGCTCCCTGCCCAATGCCCAATGCCCAATGCCTAATTCCAATCCTGCTCTTCCCGCTTGCCGCGACTTTTGTAAATGCCGCCAAGATCATGCAATTGTCGGGTTTTCTCGAATAATTCCGCTTCGGTTAAGCCCCATTGTTGCAAAACTTTATCTAAGTCGCTTTGTATGTCCCTCGCGCCTGGGAAGCCTTGATAACGGATTCTGAGTCTGGCTAATTCGGCTAAATTGTAGTCTGTGGCGGTTTGAGTTAGTAGAATATTAATTAAAGGGCGATCGCGGTTGTAAAGTGGGTGTTGTTGGTCTTTACTTCCGTGCTGTTCAGTCATACTTTATACTTTGGCTAGATTGTTAATTCATTCCAAGTCTAAAGCTAAAATCTACCAAGAAGCACGATAATTAAAGATGACGGCTACCACACCTGAGTCCATACGGCTCTCACCACTGCCACCCCATCAGAGGTAAAGATACATTATCTTTAAGAAAATACAAAAAAGTTTAGATAAGGGTGAATTTTATTTAGATCGCCCAAAGTCCAAGCAGCAAGGGAGCAAGAACCCGCTATGTTTGAACACTTCACTTCCGAAGCCATCAAAGTTATCATGCTCGCTCAGGAGGAAGCACGTCGCCTGGGACACAATTTCGTAGGAACTGAACAAATTCTCCTGGGATTGATGGGAGAAGGAACTGGGGTTGCTGCCAAAGTGCTGAATGAGTTGGGTGTGACTCTCAAAGACGCACGTCGGGAAGTCGAAAAAATAATTGGGAGGGGTTCTGGTTTTGTTCCACCAGAAATTCCCTTTACTCCTAAAGTCAAAAGTCTATTTGAGCAATCATTTAGAGAAGCGCACAGTTTAGGACACAATTACATCAACACAGAACACCTGCTGTTGGGATTAACCGAAGCCGGTGAAGGTGTCGCCGCCAAAGTATTGCAAAATCTCGGTGTTGACCTGAGAAATGTACGGACGGCTGTAATTCGGCGTTTAGGTGAAGATCCAGTAACGGTTGGTAGTGGTGCTGGTAGCCCCAGACGCAACCAAAGCCTGAACATGGAGGAATTTGGCAGAAACCTCACCAAACTCGCCCAAGAAGGTAAGCTTGACCCTGTAGTCGGTCGTGAGAAAGAAATTGAGCGCGCTATTCAAATTCTCGGTCGCCGCACCAAGAATAACCCGGTGTTGATTGGTGAACCAGGGGTAGGTAAAACAGCGATCGCCGAAGGATTGGCACAGCGTATCATTAACCAAGATGTCCCCGAAGTCTTGGAAGGTAAGCAAGTGATTAGCCTGGATATGGGCTTATTAGTTGCAGGAACTCGCTTCCGGGGAGATTTTGAAGAACGCATCAAAAAAATTGTCGATGAAGTCCGCACAGCCGGCAATGTCATCTTAGTTATTGATGAAATTCACACCTTAGTCGGTGCTGGCGGAACTGAAGGCGGTTTAGATGCAGCCAACATTCTTAAGCCAGCCTTAGCACGGGGTGAACTCCAATGTATTGGAGCTACCACATTAGATGAATATCGTCAACATATTGAACGGGATGCAGCCTTAGAGCGGCGTTTTCAACCGATTTTAGTCGGTGAACCCTCCGTAGAAGAAACCATTGAAATTCTCTACGGTTTGCGCTCAGTCTACGAACAACACCACCGAGTCCAGATTTCTGATGAAGCCTTGATGGCAGCCGCCGAGTTATCAGATCGTTATATTAGCGATCGCTTTCTCCCCGATAAAGCCATAGACTTAATTGATGAAGCTGGCTCACGTGTGCGCCTGCGGAACTCTCATATTTCGGCTGACAAAGAACTCAAACGCAAACTCGCTGGCATAACCAAAGCCAAAAACGAAGCCGTCAGAGTCCAGAACTTTGATAGAGCCAACGAACTGCGGGAGCAGGAAATTGCTTTAGAAGCAGAACTACAAGCCGCTTCCACAGAACAAGCCATTCATCCCATCGTCGTAGATGAGGAAGACATCGCCCAAATCGTTGCTTCCTGGACAGGTGTACCAGTCAACAAACTCACAGAATCTGAATCAGAATTACTTCTCCACCTAGAAGACACCCTCCATAAGCGGCTCATCGGTCAAGAGCAAGCAGTTACAGCTGTTTCTCGCGCCATTCGTCGCGCTAGAGTTGGCTTAAAGAGTCCCAACCGTCCTATCGCTAGTTTTATCTTCTCCGGCCCTACTGGTGTGGGTAAAACAGAATTAGCCAAAGCTTTAGCAACTTACTTTTTTGGTGCAGAAGATGCCATGATTCGGCTAGATATGTCTGAGTACATGGAAAGCCATACAGTATCTAAACTCATCGGCTCACCTCCTGGTTACGTTGGTTATGACGAAGGTGGACAACTCACCGAAGCAGTACGCCGCAAACCTTACACCGTGTTGCTGTTCGACGAAATCGAAAAAGCACACCCGGATGTCTTCAATATGCTGCTGCAAATTCTTGATGATGGACACCTCACCGACGCGAAAGGTCGCAAAGTAGACTTCAAGAACACCTTAATTATCTTGACCTCCAACATTGGTTCTAAGGTCATTGAAAAAGGTGGCGGTGGTTTAGGCTTTGAGTTTGACAACCAACCAGACGCTAGTTACCATCGCATCCGCAACTTAGTTAACGAAGAACTGAAAAATTACTTCCGTCCTGAGTTCCTCAACCGGGTAGATGAAATTATCGTCTTCACTCAACTATCTAAAGATGAAGTCAAGCAAATTGCTGACATTATGTTACGTGATGTAGCTAGCCGCTTGACTGAAAAAGGTATTGTCTTAGAAGTAACTGAAAACTTCAAAGACCTAGTAGTTAGCCAAGGTTATGACCCCAGCTACGGTGCTAGACCCTTACGTCGGGCAATTATGCGCCTGTTAGAAGACTCGCTAGCTGAAGCAATTTTGGCAGGTGACATCATTGAAGGTTGTACAGCCATTGTTGATGTCGATGATGATGGTCAAGTACGGGTACACCCCTCAGAAAAACGAGAGTTACTCTTAGCAAATGCGGGGTAAGTTGATGTAGTTGATGTAGTTGATGTAGGGTGTGTGACGCTGCCAAAGTATTTGAACGTAGTCATGAAACTTATAGCGTCACGCACCAACCATCCATACTTGCCTAAGTCCTGAAAAAGTTAGGTTGGGTTAAGCCACCGCGAAACCCAACAAGAAAACTCCAAAAATAAATAGCACTTACCCAACCGCCATATTAGTAGGGTGCGTCAGATATCAAAATTCTGTTGATTTGCAGCATTTGAGCAGTCTGACGCACCCTACAAGACTTTGAACGCACCCCATCTAAATAAAAAATTATAGATGGGGATTCATTCGCTAAAAATAGCGTTACCAGAAAAACTGGCGTTCTCAGTGTGTCGTTGGAACTTTTGCCTACGGACACTCTAGTAAAAAATTAGTAATAATAGCAATAAAACTAGTAATTACTAATATAAAAATGGTCGTGTCTCCAGGCTTTGCCTTTTACCGTACCAACTGTATTTTACCACTTACCTTGGGTTTCGCTAACCCTACCTATAACTTGTTTAGGTAGGGACTGCGCTCAACGTTTTTTGTTCAAAAGTTCAAAGCCAACGAATTTAAGTTTAATATTTAATGGGAGTGTTGAGTTTTATTAAGAAGACATTATGAGATATCGGCAAATATTAGCTAGCCTTCTCCTCGCGGTAGTTCTGTTTTTGTTTCCTATGTCCGCACAGGCGGCGAGTTCATCTAGCATTACCCGCTCGGCTGGTGATGAACTGAAAGCGAAAAATTTTGCTGGTCAAAGTTTAATTGGTGCTGAATTTACCAATGTGGATTTAGAAAATGCTAACTTTAGCAATGCTGACTTACGTGGTGGTGTGTTTAACGGTACTGTGTTGGAGGGGGTCAACCTGCATGGTGTAGATTTCAGTAATGGTATTGCTTATTTAGCTAGGTTTAAGAATGCTGATTTAAGTGATGCTGTTTTCACCGATGCGATGATGCTGCGTTCTACTTTTAACAATGTTGATGTCACGGGTGCAGATTTCACTAATGCTGTTTTAGATGGTGTAGAGATCAAAAAACTTTGTACTACAGCTAATGGTGTCAATTCTAAAACTGGTGTCGATACGCGAGAATCTTTAGGTTGTAGATAGAATTTATTTTTGGTGTTTAAAACAGAAACCCAACATTGATATTGGTGTTGGGTTTCCTTGCTTTAGTAACTTCCAGATAAACAATATC
>JBODRP010000149.1:0-12754 GCA_050633005.1 Trichormus sp.
AGGATTTTTGCCGGATAAGGAAAGCCGAGTTCTTAATTTTGGATAAAGTCGAGTTAAGACTAATGCTGTGGTTATTTAACTCACAAACGTTAAAAAACCTGCCAACCTTATACTGAAGATTAGCAGGATTAGGGATTTTATTAATCGGAGCGGCGGGATTCGAACCCACGACCTCCACTACCCCAAAGTGGCGCGCTACCAAGCTGCGCTACGCCCCGGTCACGAATTATTATATTAGCGCAAAACTAAAGGAAAATCAAGGGGCAACTTCAAAAAACTTTCAACATTCCAGCAGCTTGCAACAATCCAGGTACAGCAGGGGCTGGCCATTTACCTTCAGCACAACGTCCTGAGTTCAGGATGAAGCGCAAACTGTATTCATGGGGATAGCCTTCTACCTCCATCCATAATAAATCGCTTTCAGCTTCACAGGCTATTTTTTCTTCATCCATCAATTCGGCGGTGAGTTGTTTCATCGTGTCCGCTAGCTTTGCCAACAGGCGGCAAAAATCATCTAACTCGGCTGCGGTTAATTCAATTGCCCAATCTTCAGTACCTACTAACCCTTGAAATTCCCTAGCGTTGGGATGCCAACCGATGCGCCAACCATTACCGCTTTTTATTAAACGTTCCATAGTCTTAATTCGTAATGGGCTGCGCCCCGCTACGCTAACGTAATTCGTAATTCGTAATTAACGGTTAAATATATCTGTGAGGACTTGTACTAGGGCATCTCTTTGGCGGCGTGTGAGGCTTTGAATGGCAGTGCGATCGCCATCTAAGGGGTTCTTTCTCAAAGTATCATGACCTGGGTAAGTATTTTCATACATGATTTCATTTGCATCTAAGTAATCAGCCAAGGTTAGTTTCCAATCAAGGCGATAATTAGGGGCGCGCTGTTTAATATAAACGTGATATCTAATGAGGCGACTGGCTAGGGTGCTATTTTCGGCTACTTTCCCGGATTCTTTGCTAATATACTTATTTTCCTTCGGTAAGTCAGGCAACTTCTCATATACTAACTGCCACACATCACTAGGACTAATTCTTTGAGCTTGTGCTGGTAGTAATATGAATTTACTTGTTACAGAAGTTAATACAATGACAGACAAAATCGCGGTGGCGATCGCTGTTAACATGACGCGGAAGTCCCCACCCTTAACTCTTAGTAGGTTGGGGATAGGGAGCGGGCGATGACGAGAACATCTCCGACCCTTCGGGCAAGCAGTTGCTTTATGCCGGGAAACCCGTCCACCGCACTGCTTGCCAATATCAACCTGACGGTTGATTAGGGAGCGGGATGGTTGAGGAATCGCCAAGTTTTTACGCATTTTTACAGGCAATTAGTGTATAATAGTATTGGTTGTTGACCCGCCCAACTGTCTCGGAACAGATAGGTCAAGTAGCGGTAATACGCTTACCACAGAAAGAGCAGAGATTGGGGAAAGAACATGACCACTGGTTCGTATGATTACGATCTACGGTAAAAAATAAACCAAGCCATGTTGTCCGTAAAGCTATAACCTTGCGGAAGGCGAGGTTCTGCCTGTGGAGGGAGAGTAAGACTTGGATCGGGTTGAGTCCCGAATACCCTTGTGGTATACCCAACAGAGCATCACCCAATGAAGCGGGAAGCCCAACAGACGAATAAGACCGTCATTTGCTAGTTGAAATTGGAAGCCCCTTTTTCAGCGTTCGCGCTAGCGTTCCGCAGGAAAGCAAAAAGGGGTACTTCACTATAATCTGAGCAGGGGCAATAAAATTTAGCTTTTTCATTACTCTTTAATTGGGACTTACGCAACTGCCATATTTTTATGTAGGGGAGGCAAAAAGCGGTGTGGATTTTCCTCCCGCTTTATTGCCGTTGTGTGACGCTCTGAAAGTATTTAAACATAGTCGTGACACTGATAGCGTCACGCACCAACTATCGATTGTGACACTTGCGTAAGCCCCGTTGATATTCTGAGGTGAAAACACAAAGCAACAACTTTTAAATCGTTCAACTCAGTATTAATTTCAGAGTTCGCCAATGATTTCTGGTTGTGTCAGTTCATCAGACATTTCAATAATTGCCCTTAGCACGGGTTTCATCATAGCATCTTCAGCACTTTCAAATTCTTCATAACGTCGCCGCTTGGCACGATTTGCCACTTGAACCGTAATGCGGTAGCGGTTGGAAGCTGCACTAATTAGATCCTCGGCACGGTGCATAATCTGAGACTGGGTTGTCTCGAACTTAGAACGCTTGAGCATAGTAATTGGTTCTTGGGGACATACCTAGTTTAGCAGCACCAAACAAGATAATCGATTGATTTGATTCTGTAACTGTTGACGAAGTTTACTTGTGCGTTCATACAATGCTCTACGTGCTTTCCTAGAATCATGATCAATTTCTGATGTTGGCTGTTGTGTGTCTACAGGCTGAATAAAATAACGTAAGTCAGTTCTCATCGCCCAAACACCCATTGAGGGAAAGAGAATGAGTATGAACATTAAAGGAGATATAGGACAAAAGGGTAAATTCAGTAGTCTTTGTAATTTTTGCAGATTTACTGTCCAAGGGTGTAAAAACTCGCTACCCATGCAAACGACTGGCAGAATCGGAATATGATAGCGATCGCTCAACTGTAAAAAACTCACATCAAACTTTTGCAATTGATAGCGTTTCCCCCAACCCTTCAAGGGGCCGCGTAAACCTTCCGGCGCATATAACAAAGTTTTACCTTCAGAAATAGCCTGCTCAAAATCAGCCAATTCTGCACGCACACCACCCAAAACCTGCGACCATTTTGGAGGTAGCCACCACACCATCCAAGGATGTTCAAATAATGATACTCCCGCCAACGGTTGCACTGTCCAACCCTGTTTTTCCCCTAATAAATAACCCAAACTAATAAAGTCCCAAGGAAAACACATTCCTGCATGGTTCATAGCTACAATTAACGAACCCGTAGAAGGTAAATTCTCTATTTGGTGCAATTCCGCACGAAAATAATATTTCACAATAAAAGCTAAAATTTCTTCACGAAAAGCCCGTTGATAGTCGGGATTAAATTCTACAATTTCTGTTCGAGGGGAACGACAACCTAAACGCAACCATCGACTCAAAAACGCCAGATAAAATCCCCCAGGAATTAAAAATAGTAAATATTCTAGCCAACGCCAACCGTCGGGATCTGAATGATAATGTTGCCAATGACGGTTAAATAAAATTAACCAACCAGGAGGATACCACAAACAAAACCAGTCAACCCAGCTAAATTGATAGGGTTGCTGAGTTGTAGTTGCTGAAGAATGTATCAGACTTGCAGAATGTTGATTAATCACAACTACTGAGTTAATTAAGATATCAATTATATTTGACTGCTATCTTAACCTGGTAAATTTATAATGCGTATCCAACTACGGGCGTAAAAAATACTACATCAATATCACAGAGTTACGATCAACAAAATCTATCAAACGAGCTAGCTTAGATATAAGTTTCTGTGAGTGGCAATGATGTTATTAGAACTAAAGCGCATCTATATTCCACCTGGACAAACAGTAGTGTTACGAGATGTAACTTGGCAAGAATTAGAAACCATTCTCGAAGAGTTAGGAGAACACCGCGCCGCCCGCATTGCTTATGATAGGGGAATGTTAGAAATTGTTACTCCCTGTTTAGAGGGTGTTTGAAAAGTTTTAGGAAGTCAAAAATTAAGCCAGTCGCCTCACCATAATACGGATCATGGCAAGGTAGATAAAAGTCTCAGATGTTTCGGGCAATAACTCATAATCTCGAACTAATCGCCTACACCCCATTAACCAACCAAAAGTGCGTTCCACCACCCAACGTTTTTTGAGCAAAACAAAGCCTTTGGTTTGCTCTGGTCGCAGCACTACCTGCACAATCCAACGGCAAAAATCCATGACCCATTGCATGAACGGATCACCGTCAAAGCCTCCATCTACCCAGATGGTTGTCAAACGAGGTACCTGCTCCCCTGACTGTTTGACCCGGTTGAGAACTTGTTTGCCCCCTTCTCTCTCACCTACATTGGCTGCTGTTACCAAGACCCTCAGTACTAATCCCAGGGTATCAACGGTCATAAATCGCTTGCGTCCTTTAATTTTCTTACCAGCATCAAAGCCTACTGATTGACTCACCATTGCCGCACTTTTGACGCTTTGGCTATCAATTATCGCTTCCGATGGACTCGGATGACGTTCAGTTTCGACTCTCGCCCATTCTCGTAGACTATCGTGAATGTGCAACCATGTCCCGTCTTTACGCCAGTTTCGGAAATATGTGTACACTGTTTGCCAAGGAGGAAAGTCCCCAGGTAGCGATCGCCATCTCACTCCTTCTAGCAGGATATAAAAAATTGCATTCAGGATTTCCCACATATCGACTTCACGCTTACGACCACCTCTTTTGGCTTCTGGAATCAAATCGCTCAGAAATTCATATTGTGCACGGCTCAGGTTACTGGGGTATGCTTTACTCATGTCGCTCTCTCAGTGCTGTTTATTATCTATTCACAGCCTATACTGAGAGAGCTTTTTTACAACATTCCCGACTTTTCAAACATCCTCTTAGAACATGAATATGAAAAAGAAATCATCAGCGATTTAGTCAAAGCACTTTTAGAAGAACTATATATTGAGTTTAGATGCTTAGGTTCTACAACCTTCAAAAATCAATTCATGGCTCAAGTTATAGAACCTGACCAATGTTTTTATATCAAAAATGAATCTAAAATTCGTGGCAAAAAGAGACTAGATTTAACAATAGACCCTCCGCCAGATTTAGCCTTAGAAATTGATATTACTTCTCGCACCCATCCCAACATTTATCAATCGCTACAAGTGCCAGAACTGTGGCGGTTTGAAAAAGGTCAGATCCAAATTAATGTTTTGCAAGATGGTGTTTATATAGAGTCTCACACTAGCTTAAATTTTCCCCACTTGCCTCTAATTGATGTCATACCCCAATATCTTGAACAAAGTAAAATAATTGGTAGAAATACTACCCTCAAAAACTTTCGGATTTGGGTAAGACAGCAGCTACAACAGTCCTAAAAATTGGTAAATTCAAATGACAGATGTAGGTTGGTTTGATCTGACTTTTCACGTTATGTGGAAAAGCTAACGTGAAACCTAACCCCCTAACCCCCTTCCCTACTAGGGAAGGGGGAAAATGTAGAGACGTTTCATGAAACGTCTCTACAGTTGTAGGGCAGAGGTACTCTACGAGAAGAGCTTCGCTCTATGGAGAGGGGTTTTCGAGATGCCGTAAAAAGTCAGGGGTTGACTCACGGAAGCCCAACACCAAGATTAATTTTGTATGTCTAAAATTGGTAAATTCAAATGACAGCTATAGTTACAACAACTAGCACATTAGTAGAATTTTTACGACTTCCATACATAGATGAGTCACCAGCATGGGAATATATTAACGGACAGGCAATTCAAAAAACTATGCCAGGTGGAAAACATAGCCTTTTACAAAAACGTTTAGTGGGGGCAATTGATACAGCAGAAAGTAATTACGAAGCTTTTCCCGAATTGCGCTGCACTTTTGGTAATCGTTCCATAGTTGCTGATATTGCAGTGGTTGCTAGTAACCAAATTCCATTGGATGAAAATGGCGATATTAGTAGCACAGGTATTAATTTCGCACCTGCTTGGATAATCGAAATTCTCTCACCTGATCAAAGTCAAACTAGAGTAACAGGTAATATTGTGCATTTTATGAGAAATGGTACTCAACTAGGATGGTTAATAGATCCCTATGAACGCTCAGTAATAGTTTATCGGTTAGATTGCCTCCCCGATATATTATCAGAAGCAGATGTATTACCCGTCCTAGAAGGTATGAATTTAAAACTAACTGTTAATGATATCTTTGCTTGGTTGCAAAGAGTTAGCTAAGAGATGCAATTAATTTCACAACTCTTTCTTTGACTTCATCACGAACACGGCGAAATGTGTCTATAGATTCTCCTTCAGGATCATCTAATTGCCAATCTTCAAATACTTCTCTTAATACCCAAGGTTCTGGTAAATTTACACCGCAACCACATAAAGAAATCACCGCATCGTAATTTTCTGGATTGAAATCACTTAATGGCTTAGACGTTTGATTACTAATATCAATACCAATTTCAGACATGACTTGTACAGTGATGGGATCTACTTCACTAGATGCTAAACCAGAGCTAGATACTTCTACTTTACCTGCACCTAAAACTTTAGTAAATCCTTCAGCCATTTGAGAACGGCGAGAATTTTTCTTGCAGACAAACATGATTTTTTTCATTGTTTTTTATTGATGAATTAATTAGCTTTGACTTCCAATGCACTGTTTGCTATTTGAATAGTTGCTTTTGCAGCTTTTTCTTTACGTTCGCTGTAGCGGTCTGTGAGATAATCAACTTTATCCCGCAACAGGAGGGTAAATTTATACATTTCTTCCATGACATCAACCACGCGATCGCGGTATGATGAATCCTTCATTGTGCCGTCTTCGTTAAACTCCTGATAAGCTTTCGCTACAGAAGATTGATTGGGAATTGTAAACATTCGCATCCATCTACCCAAAATCCGCATCGTATTTACAGCATTAAATGACTGCGAACCACCACTAACTTGCATAACAGCTAAGGTTCTCCCTTGAGTGGGTCTGACTGCACCTAAACTTAAAGGTATCCAGTCAATTTGGTTTTTCAAAATGCCAGTAATATTACCGTGCATCTCAGGGGAAGACCAAACTTGACCCTCAGACCACATACTTAATTCCCGTAATTCTTGTACCTTGGGATGAGTATCTGGCACACTGGCATAAATGGGTAATTCACGGGGGTCAAAAAACCGCACTTCCGCACCAAATTCTGTAATAATCCTGGCGGCTTCTTCTGCTAACAAGCGACTATAAGAACGCTCTCGCAAAGAACCATATAAAAATAATATTCTGGGAGGATGATCGAAAGATTTCATTCTTTTTATTAGGCACAACAAGATTTAGTAACTAATCATTAAGTAGAACAACCTGAAAAATCAAACTATCTAATGCAGAAATACAACGATTCAGTTCGTAGTAAGGACTTTAGTCCTTATTTGAGAACTAAAGTTCTCACTACAAACCTTTAATTATTTACCCCGTTCTATTTAGAACCGAACGCACTAATACAACGTGGATCTCGTAATGTCGCTTTTTCAGGTTCTCTAGGAAACCAAGGTGCTGTCCGTTTGCAAAATTCAACTAACATCAACATCACTGGTACTTCGATTAAAACGCCTACCACTGTAGCGAGTGCTGCACCAGAATTTAAACCAAACAGCATCACAGCCGTAGCAATAGCAACTTCAAAGTGATTGCTAGCTCCAATTAATGCTGCTGGTGCAGCATCTTCATAGGTGAGATTCAGCTTTAATGCGATGACATAACTAATTAAGAAAATCAAATTAGTTTGAATAAATAGCGGTACAGCAATTAATAAAATATGCAAGGGATTACTCACTATTAATTCTCCCTTAAATGCAAACAATAAAACCAACGTAATTAACAGAGCAGAAATCGCAATGGGACTGAGATATTTTAAAAACTTGCGCTCAAACCATTCCTTACCTTTGTATTTAAAAATCCAATAACGGCTGTACATTCCTGCTATTAATGGTAAGCCAACATAAATCAGCACTGACAACACAATTGTTTGCCAAGGTACTGTTAAATCATTGGCTGCGAGTAACCATCTTCCCAAAGGTGCGTACAAAAATAGCATTGCTAGAGAGTTAACGGCTACCATCACCAAGGTATGTCCTTGATTACCGTAGGATAAATAACCCCACATCAACACCATTGCGGTACAAGGGGCAATTCCTAGTAAAATTGCACCAGCGATGTAAGAATTTGCGATCGCAACTTCACTACCACGAATTAATTCTGTACCCGCAATTAACGGACGAAACAACCAACCCAAGAAAAATTGGGCAAATACTACCATTGTGAATGGTTTAATTAACCAGTTCACCACCAAAGTTAAAATTACAGGTTTTGGCGCACGCATAGCATTTACAGCTTGCGTAAAATCAATTTTTACCATGATGGGGTACATCATGAAAAACAGACACACAGCGATAGGTATTGACACTTGATAAATACTCATCGCGTCGAGTGTCACGGCTATTCCTGGAAATAATCTTCCTAGTGCAATTCCCACGAAGATGCACAAAAATACCCAGAGAGTTAGGTACTTTTCAAAAAAACTTAACCTCATTGACCTCACCTGTATGGGTGATTTGAAATGTATATTTCTATCATTTCAAAAAAAATTGATATGTCAATTACGCAGGAGGCTATATACACAAAAATTCATCAAAAAAAGTTGATATATCAGGAAATGTTATCACAGCAACGCGCGGGTAATATCTGGCCCAAGCGGTGGAAATTTGCCAAATACTGCTCTAAAACGGCAAATTGAGGTAAATTGAGGCTGTAGTAAATCCAACGTCCTTGCTGGCGAGAGTTAACTAAGTCAGCTTCTTTGAGAGTCTTGAGGTGAAAAGATAACTTCGACTGATTCACCCCTAATGCTTCACACAAGTCACAGACGCACAATTCACCCTGACGTAGCAATTCTAAGACATTAATTCTAATAGGGTCAGAAAGTGCGTGAAAACCCGCAACAATCAAGCTAGGAGTGGTAGCATT
This sequence comes from Trichormus sp., assembly GCA_050633005.1. Classification (GTDB taxonomy): domain Bacteria; phylum Cyanobacteriota; class Cyanobacteriia; order Cyanobacteriales; family Nostocaceae; genus Trichormus. The sequence goes on from JBODRP010000149.1 coordinate 8,696, forward strand.
AGGAGATTGCATTAACTTAACCTTTGTTCGGCAATGGTGTAATTAACAGGTGATGTAATCCAGGAAACAAATCCGGGTGTTCTAAATAGGGGTTCATTCCTGGAAATACCGAAGACATGATTTATACTCCTAGTTCTGAGCCAGCCACAACAGCTTCGGTTTGATAACGAATACCTGCTTGCTTGATGCGATGTAGGGCTTCACCCAGGCGATCGCAATCTGCAATCAAGCTAATACGCACATATCCTTCCCCAGCGACACCAAAAGCATTACCAGGGGTGACAACAACGCCTGTCTGCTGCAACAAGTTCAAAGCAAAATCCGTTGAACCCATACCCACAGGACATTTCATCCACAAGTACATTGTAGCTTTGGTTTTGGGGATATCCCAACCCAGCTTTCCGAAGCCTTGAATCAAGAAATCTCGGCGGGTGCGGTAGCGTTGCTGTACTTCATGTAGGTAAATATCAGGCAATTGTAACGCTGTTTCGGCGGCTGTTTGTAAGGCGGCGAAAATCCCATAATCCAGATTGGTTTTTAATGTCCGCAAGCCTTGGATGACATGGCGATTCCCCACAACAAAACCTACACGCCAACCAGCCATATTATAGGTTTTAGATAATGTGTGAAACTCTACACCAATATCTTTTGCCCCAGGAATTTCTAATAAGCTAGTGGGTTGATAACCATCAAAAGCTAACTCGGCATAACACAAATCATGGACTAAGAGAATTTCGTATTTTCTGGCAAACGCCACAATTTCCTCAAAAAATTCGCGGGGTGCAGTAGCGGCTGTGGGGTTACTGGGATAGTTGAAATAAAGTATTTTGGCTTTTCTTGCCACTTCGTCGGGAATGGCGGTTAAATCAATTAACCAATCATTTTCCTCTTTTAAAATTAAGCTGTGGACTTGACCACCCGCAATCACAGGCCCGCGAAAATGGGCGGGATAGGCGGGGGAGGGAACTAAAACCACATCGCCAGGATTAATGTAGGCGATCGCTAAATGCGATAATCCTTCTTTAGAACCCAACAATGGCAAAGCTTCACTATCAGGATCTAGTACCACACCATAGCGACGCTTATACCAAGTCGTAATGGCGCGCCGGAAGTTAGCTGTCCCTTCAAAGGGGGGATAACCGTGATTACTAGGGTCTTGCAAAGCCTTCATCGCCGCTTCCACCACTGGCTGTGGTGTCGCACCATCAGGATTTCCCATCCCCAAATCAATTAAATCAATGCCTTGTTCTCTAGCCTTAGCTTTTAACTCATCAAGACGGGCAAATACATAAGGTGGTAGTTGCTGTATCCGATCTGCTGGCTTAATCCAATCCAAACTCATTCCTCAACCTCGTCAACCCCTGGGGGTAATTCAAAATTCAAAATTCAAAATTCAAAATTCAAAATTCTTTGCACTAGCTTTCAGCAGTCAAAGTAATTTGTAGTTGTGCGTGTTGCTGAACAGAAGGTATTACGAATTAGTCATGATTTCATCACTGGTTTCCCTGGTGGAGACACGATTAACTAAGTCTCTACTTTCTGTCGGTGCAGTGGTAGAAACCATCGCCGCCATTAACTGTTCCAATGCAACCTTAAATGGGAGTCGATGAATATCAGATTCAGGTGCTAATGCGACTTCGGCGGCTATTTGTAACTCACCCAGGGTAATGTTACCCAAACCTAAATCTGCTAATTTTTGTGGCAGTCCAATCTCTGCGTAAAACTTCAAGAGTTGTTGTCTGGATGAGGCTGCTAGTTGATTGCCTTGTACCATTTCTTCTAAACGCAGCTGCACTAAAATGCCAAAGGCGACTTTTTCACCGTGGATGCTGCTGTGTCCGGCAATGTGGGTTAAACCATTATGTACAGCATGGGCGGCGACAGTGCGACATTGCGCCCCACCCAAGCCACCAATTACCCCAGCCAGTAACACGGAAGCGTCTACAACTTCTTGCCAAACTTCACTTCCTGGATTTTCCAAGGCGGCGGCTGACTTTTGAAATAAAATATCGCGCAAGACTCGCGCCTGTTGGACTGCGGCGATAATTAAAGTCTGTTCTAAATGCCCACTGCTAACAGATGCTTCATACCATTTAGCGATCGCATCCCCAATTCCTGCTACTAAAGTATGTGGTGGGGCAGTTTTCACTAAATCATAGTCTAGGATAACTAAATCGGGACAGCGAGACAACGCCACATCATACAAAAATGCCCCCGACTCAGAATAGACATTGGATAAAGCCGTCCAAGCTGCACAGGTAGCCGCCGAGGTGGGGATAGTAGCGATGGGTAACTGTAATTGATGGGCAACTAATTTGGCTGTATCTAAAGCTTTACCGCCACCCACGCCGATAATCACATCGGCTTTATGTTCTTTCGCTGCCTTTCTCAGTGATTTTAAGCTAGTTTCGGCACAATCTGCACCATAGGAAACAGGGGTGACATGGAGATTGTGCTGTTCTAAAATTGGCAGTAAATTGGCGTTAGCGATCGCAATGGTGCTATTGCCTGCCACAATTAAAGGACGACTGCCTAACTTGGCAATTTCTAAAGCTGCGGCAGATAATATATTTGACCCACGCATCACTTTGGCAGGGGCTACTGCTAGCGTGAGTAGAGAATTAGAACTTGAAGTAGACAAGGCTGGAGTAGATAAATTAGACATATACTCTAGTTTGCCAAAAACCTTGATGTTTCTTCATAAAATTTACTTTATAGCCATTGCTCATAGCCCTAGGAGTCATTCCGGGCTACAACCCATTGACCATAAATTCCGAACTATCAAAGTTTTGAATAACTATATAGTTCATTAAACATACCACTGTCAGAATACTCAGGGAAAGTAACTATCAGAGTGTCTAACGGAAGTCATACAGTTTTACCCGTATTTATCACCCGTAGATAAAGTTATTCAACTTCGGTAGATCATATCTTAATCTAAAATTAACAAATATTGTATAGCTAAATACAAAAAATATAATGTGTTCTTGAAGTGAAAAAATTACTGTTTTTAAAATACGTACTATGAGAAATAATTTTTACTTGATTGAATACCCGCCTAAGTTGTCCATTTCTCAAATAGTTAATACTTTGAAAGGTGTTTCCAGTCGCAGATACGGGCAAGCCGGATACAAGAAACCCCATAAAGAAGCTTTATGGAGTCCTAGTTATTTTGCCGTATCAGTTGGTGGTGCGCCGATTGAAGTCCTAAAGCAGTACATTAGAAGCCAAGAAAAGCCGTCCTGGAAGGACGGGGCTTGTATCCCATTTTTTTGGTGATAACCCGCCAGTTCCTGAACACACCAAATTCTGTCCCAACTGCCGTGTCACTCTAGTCACATTGAGAAACCGCTATCGTCCGATTAAATCATTAGGTGGTGGAGGATTTGGCAAAACCTACTTAGCGGAAGATATTGACAAACTTAACGAGAAGTGCGTAATTAAACAATTTGCGCCGCAGATTACCGGCACAAACGCCTTCCAAAAAGCCAAGGAACTATTTTTACAAGAAGCGCAGCAACTACAGAAACTCGGTGAACATTCACAAATTCCCACTCTGTTAGCTTATTTTGAACAAGATCACCGTTTGTATTTAGTATAACAATTTATCTGACTTGTACGGGTGACTACGGTTGGTGCAAGAAATGAGTTGACTAACTAGCTTTATCAGTAGCAAATAGGTCATGATAGATTGTCACTAGATAGAAAAATTGCTATTGCTATATCCTGCGACCTAATCCATATCGACTCATCAATCTTATTGGTCTAATTAAGTAGTAAATAAAGAAAAGAGAAGAAGGTAATGGTAAAAATTCCCGGTCTGCTTGATTAATATCAGTAATGAAAAGTCTGACGATAAAAATTAAAAACTGCCAGGGTAGATAAACGCGATGGGGCATTCTGCTCAGTGAACCCCTGATAATCAGTTGCTGAAAAAAAAGTTTTATAGTTCGTGGACTCTTAATTGTAGTAAAAAGCCGTTTCTGTATCCGTACAGCATAGATGGAAATAACTGGGTCAATTTTCACTTGTTCCTGAATAGCCTGTTTTACTCGTGCA
>JBODRP010000150.1:0-12740 GCA_050633005.1 Trichormus sp.
TAAAGCCTGCGGCATAGCTGCGCTTAGAGCGTAGCGGGGGGGGGAGCATCGTTACGAATTACAAATTACAAATTACGAATTACGAATTACGAATTACGAATTATCTTAACCCTTCCCCATGACGCGAGGAGCAGTATAAACGCAAGGTGGTAAATTTTGGTCAGACATTAAACCTTCCTTTTGTGCAAACTCCTGGGAAGTTAACCCAGGCTGATGAACTCCCGACCAGCTAGTCGCAAGTGTATCAGCTAATTCTAGCACTTGTGAAATTTGGCTCAATTGCCTAGTTAATAAAACTCGCCAAGTTGGGGTAATACTCGTAGTCGTGTTATAAACACCTGATAAAACCCCAGTGATTACACTGGTATTAGGTAAATATAAATTGTCATATTTTTCTAAGCAGATGGTGTCATACCGAATTGAGCGTAAAATAGCAATAGGGAAGTCTTCTAAATTACTAAGAAAGTAATAAAACGCCATAGCTATTCGGTGGGATAGCTTTCCTGGACTACCTAACTCAGCTTGTACTTTTTCTAAGCCTGCCCCTTGTTGTAATAAATTATTGACTTTTAGTAAGTTTTGTGTTGTTGAGGTGTTTGTCTCCCCAATAAAAGCCATGATTTGGGGAATCAGGGTTTGCGGTTGGAGTTTTTCTGTAAGTGATTGGGCGATCGCATATCCTAGTGCTAGGCTACTATCGGTAATTTCTAAGTCCGTATCCCAATGTTTTAAAATCCGCAGTATATTTTGGTGTAATTTTACCGGATTTTCGGGGAAAAAAAGAGAAATAGGAATTGTAGCGAAAATTATTGTTGATGGTTCTAAATGTGTAAATTTTTGTTGATAAACTTCTAACCAATTGTCTACATCAAATTTTCCTAGTTGAATCAAACTCCCAACACCAGGAACTAAACTTTCTAAAAAGTTATTACCTGTGGGATGTGTTGGTTGACTAGTTTGGAGCAAAGCCTCCCCTACTAAACCTCCCAGAAATGCCCCTCTAAAACGATTTCCAAGTAAATAACGCATAATTTAACTAGGGGTGTAGGGGTGTAAGGGAAAATTTCTGCATGAGCCAAATGTAGTCGCCTTAAATTACTTAAAGCCTGCGGCATAGCTGCGCTTAGAGCGTAGCGTGGTCGAACATTGTTACGTAGGTTGCTTTACTGCGTAACGCTTTGCGAGTATTACGAATTACGTTAGCGTAGCGGGGCGCAGCCCATTACGAATTACGTTAGCGGAGCGGGGCGGGAGCATCGTTACGAATTACAAGTTCAGATGGTTTACTAAAGCTTGTAAGCCCAACAGGTAACTTTGTACACCAAATCCACTAATTTGGCCAATAACTACCGGGGCTATATAAGAATGATGGCGGAACTCTTCGCGGCGATATATGTTACTTAAATGCACTTCTACTGTCGGTATATTTACAGCAGATATCGCATCTCTCAACGCCACACTCGTATGAGTATAAGCCCCGGCATTAATGAGAATGCCTTGGTGTTTACCTAATGCTTCATGAATCGCATCCACTAACACGCCTTCATGATTAGACTGCAAAGGAAACACCTTTGCCTGTAAATTTAGTGCTGCGGCTGCTAATAGGCGGTTAATCTCAGACAAAGTAGTAGAACCATAAACCCCTGGTTCTCGTTGTCCCAGTAAATTTAGGTTTGGCCCATGCAGCACCAAAATACTTAGAGGTTGTACTGTCAATGATTGTACCTTCAGGCTACTAACGACGACGCGATCGCTGGTCTACAGGGATCGGAATCAGTTCTGGTTCCGGCTCTACTTCAGGCCCTAGTAGGGCTTCAATCAGCTTACGCGCCAATTCTTTTAGCTTTTCCAGTACCTTTTCTATATAGTCCATTAAACTGACTGCTCCTGAGATACTACCTCAATTGTGATTAATAGCTACGCAAAAACTGGCGTAATTTTGCACCTCTGGCTGACAATGGGGATGATAGACACCTTTTTATTCTGGGCATAAGCCACGCTGGAAATTTTATTGTTGTTATCTCCCTTACTTTTTAGAGTATCACATTCGCAACTGATCGGCAGTTAATATGAGTGGGGATTGGCTATGGGAAATGATCAAGACGCGATTGTTCGCGTCCCTAGTAAACAATTGACTAACTCTTAACTTGTTTTTTCTTGGTTGCTGTGGTGGATTTTGTGGTGGATTTTGTGGTGGATTTTGTCGTTTTGCGGCTAGATTTACTGGTTGATGCTTTAGCGGCTAGCAATTCCAGGGCTTGTTCTAGGGTGACATCTTCTACTGAAACACCTTCTGGGATGCCGACATTGACTTTCCCGTGTTTGATGTAAGGGCCATAGGGGCCGTCGTAGATGTTGACTGGGGTATCATCGTCTGGATGTGTACCCAATTCCCTTAAAGCAGCTTTTGACTTACTGCTAGCACCACGGGTTTTTTTCTGTTCTGACAATAATTCCAATGCCCGCTCTAGGGTGATTGTCAAGACATCATCACCTGCTTTTAAAGAGCGGTAATCTTTACCTTCTTTACCTTGATCATGGACGATATAAGGGCCAAACCTACCTAAACTGGCTTGAATTTTACAGCCTGTGTCTGGGTGTACTCCCAAATGACGGGGGAGTGATAACAAACCGATGGCGGTTTCTAGGGTGATAGTTTCTGGGGTGACACCTTTGGGTAAAGAGGCTTGCTTAGGTTTGGGGTTTTCGTCTGATTTATCCCCCAACTGGACGTAAGGGCCATAAGTGCCAATTTTAACGTAAATTGGTTCGCCGGTTTCGGGATGGCGGCCTAGTTGGTCTGGCCCTGCGGTTTTTTGCCTGAGCAGGGTTTCAACTTGTTTCGGGTCAAGGTCTGCTGGAGTCAGGTCTTTGGGAATTGAGGCGGTAATTACACCATCACCGTTATCTACTTCAATGTAAGGGCCATACTTACCAATGCGGACTTTGACGGCTAAATTTTCTAGTTCTACAGTTCTAGCTTTAGTGGCATCAATTTGATTTTCCTGTTCTTTGACTAGGGTTTCTAGACCTTTATCACCCAGGTAAAATTCCCGCAGGTAGGGAAGCCATTTAGCTTCACCTTCAGCTATGTCATCTAGGGTTTGCTCCATTTTGGAGGTAAAGCTAGGGTCAACGATATCGGGGAAATGTTTTTCTAGGAGGTCGGTGACAGCGAAAGCGGTAAATGTGGGAATTAGGGCATTATTCACCAGTTGGGCGTAACCCTTATCAATAATTGTGCCGATAATGCTGGCGTAGGTACTAGGACGACCAATACCTTCACTTTCTAAGGTTTTGACTAGGGTGGCTTCGGTGTACCTAGCTGGGGGTTGGGTTTCGTGGTCAACGGTATCTAAATTTTTACAATCAGGATGATCCCCAACTTTTAACCCTGGTAAAATTACCTCTTGGTCTTCTAATGCCGCTTCGGGGTCGTCAGAACCTTCGACGTAGGCGCGCAGATAACCAGGAAAATCAATGCGTTTACCAGAAGAACGGAAACCCGCATCCTCAACTTTTAGCTGGACGGTGATTTGGGTTTGGCGGGAGTCTGCCATTTGACAGGCAACTGTACGCTTCCAAATCAAGTCATATAGGGCTAATTCCCGACCGCTTAACCCGGTTTCTTGGGGAGTGCGGAAACTGCTACCAGCCGGACGAATGGCTTCGTGGGCTTCCTGTGCGCCTTTGGATTTGGTGGTGTATTGTCTCGGTTGGGGACTGAGATAGTCTTTGCCGTATAGTTTTTCTACACAATCACGGGCAGCTGCGATCGCCTGTTCTGACAAATGCACCGAGTCTGTACGCATATAGGTAATATACCCTTGTTCATACAAACTCTGGGCTACCCGCATGGTGTCCCGTGCCGAAAGGCGCAATTTCCGGTTCGATTCTTGCTGCAATGTGGATGTAGTGAACGGTGGCGCAGGTTTGCGGGTAACTGGCCGTTCTTCCACTTCGGAGACTGTCCAAGGTTTACCTGTCAGGCGTTCCTTGAGGGCAATGGCATCTGACTCAGATAGCAGCACCACATTACGTCCTGCGGCGATTTGTCCTGTGGATGGGTCAAAATCGCTGCCTGTTGCTACTTTCGCGCCGCCTAGGGTCACTAACAGGGCGGTAAATGGGGCTTTATTCTGTTCTAGGTATGCCTTTAAATCCCAGTATGTACCTTCTCGGAAAGCGCGGCGTTGACGTTCTTTAGTCACCAACAGCCGCACCGCTACAGACTGCACTCGTCCGGCGGATAATCCCCAGGCAATTTTTTTCCACAACAGAGGGGAGAGGGTATAACCGACTAATCGATCTAAAATTCGCCGAGTTTCTTGGGCGCGGACTAACTGCTCATCAATATCACGGCAGTTTTTCAAAGCCTTTTTAATTGCGTCTTGGGTGATTTCATGAAACACCATCCGCTTAGTCGGGATTTTCGGCTTAAGTAGCTGGTATAAATGCCAACTAATACTTTCACCTTCTCGGTCTTCGTCAGTTGCCAGGATCAGTTCAGTTGCTTCTTTTAAAGCATCTTTAAGCTGAGTGACAATTTTCTTTTTGTCTTTAGGGACAACGTATACAGGTTCAAAGTCTGCGTCCACATTCACACCAAGCTGCGCCCATGCTTCCCCTTTAACAGCAGCAGGAATTTCGCTGGCTGACTGGGGTAGGTCACGTACATGACCCATCGACGCTTCTACCCGATAGTCTCTTGGTAGGTAGTTGCGGATGGTGCGAGCTTTGGTTGGAGATTCGACAATGACGAGAGTTGACATGGAAATTTCAATAAAAAAATAGCTATGAAGCTAAACAGTCAAATTGAGCTAATTTCAGCGAAATGTCAAGGGGGTATTGGGAATTGGGCATGGGGAATTGGCAATTGGGCATTGGGCATTGGGGTTAAATTTCCTTTGCTCCTTATTCCCCTGTTTCTACTCCCTACTCACTACTCCCCACTATGCTTTGTCAGCTATTTCTAATCTTTAACTTATCAATGGCATAATTGGCGACTACTGTTTTCAAAATACATCATGAGTTGAGTTGTGCGATCGCCTCCGGCGGGCGGTTGCGCCATCGCTTTGTTTAGGGGTATGTAGGTGTAAGGGTAGAAGCATAGAACTTTTCCCAGTCCCCACTCCCCAGTCCCCAATTCCCCATAACCTGTGCCAGAATTAAAGCAAATTTGAGAAAAAAAGCGTAGTGGGGTTTGTACTTATCCCCAAGGAAAAAACTATGTAGCCAATGCCGCAAGGCGATGTGATTTTAATATCTGTAACAGAAGTTACAGGTGAAATGATACCTCATTTAACTTTGGCAGAAGGCGAAGTTACACGACATAAGCATCGTATCACTGACGGTAAGGCGGAGTTATTCAATAAAGATGGTACTCTCTATTTACGTGTGATTTCTGAAACTGCTTTACTCTCTCATGAGCAACACCACGCGGTTGAAATTCCTCAAGGTCATTGGATGGTCAAAATTCAGCGAGAATATGAGCAGGAAGGTTGGCTGTTGCTGATTGATAATTTATTTGTAAACGCAGAGGAGCGCGGAGGTTAACGCAAAGTGGCGCAGAGATTTAATGAATCGAATTGCGTCGAGTGTTCATTTAGGGTATTGCTACACTCGCATCTGTACAGAATGACAAGCAAGAGAATTAGATATTTAGAAAGAATATACCTTTTTACAGATTGACAATTTTATTGATGTCGAGCCAATTTGTTTATTAAAAATGATCTGCTCTACCACGGGATTTATTCACGTTTTGCCAGTTCCTCCTGATACTAATTCACCACGGGAAGCTATTCGCTGGGTGAATTGGGGTGTTGACCTAGAGGATTTGGCTTTGCAAACTTAGTTTTCATATATAAAATTTCGTATTTTACCATACATTCAAATAAATATTTAAAATAAGACTTTGCTATTCATAAAGTTGTGCTAAGATACAATTGGAGAAGTTAATTTCGGCGAAACGTATCTTGTTTTTATTCATAATTGCAAGCGGCTCTCCGGATAAACATCTCTGCATCAATGGATTCTGGAGAGTTTCATGTCAATATACGTAGGGAATCTATCCTACAACGTCACTCAAGACGACCTATCTAAAGTATTTTCTGAATACGGAACAGTTACACGCGTGCAGTTACCTACAGATAGGGAAACTGGACGTGTTCGTGGCTTTGGTTTCGTAGAAATGGAAACATCAGCTGCGGAAGACGCTGCTATTCAAGCCCTAGATGGTGCTGAATGGATGGGTCGTGTCATGAAAGTTAACAAAGCTCGTCCACGGGAGGAGAAAAGCTCTCGCTCTGGTGGTGGTAGTTGGGGAAGAAATAATGGTGGATACTCAGGGCAATATTAAGTCTTGAGAAAATTGGACCTGAAAAAAATTAAATTATTTCATGATCGGCGGTTCAGTAGTTTCCTGAACCGCTTTTTGATTTTGTACGTAACCTTTAAAGGGCAGAGAATCTGGCTTTTTTCAACTTTTCCAGCAAACCCTAATGATTTTTTAATTATTAATAATCATAATTCAATGTATTAAAAATTACTTTATAACCTAATTTTAACCTAATTTTAACCTAATTGTAACTTTATATTAACTTGATATTAACTTGATAACAACGGAATATAAACTAATATAAATAATGTTTGAAAATTAAAACTTTATGAAAATGAATTTTGACATATATACCGCAAAGGTTGACTCTCCGAATTTTAGATTTTAAATTTTGGATTTAGGATGCGAGGTTTGATTATGCGAAGATTTACCTCGCGTGAAAGTGTATTGTCTAATTTTTTTGTCAAAACTTGACTGTTGCTCGCTTAAGTGACAGTCAATAATTGGGGTGTTTACAGTTTAGTGCGCTCAGTAACCTAAATTATGTCTCAATCGCCAGTAAAAACACCAATAAAAATTGCAGACAGTTATACAGGTAAATTTTTAACGCCCTTCCAACGTAGGCTACTGCAAAAAAGTTTGCAAGAGAATTTACCAGCTTCTTACCGTCAGCGTATTGAAATCATGCTGTTAGCAGATCAAGGTAAATCTCAAACAGCAATTTGCCAAAATTTAGGTTGTTGTCCGGCTACAGCTAGGCATTGGATGCACATTGCCCGGACTGGTATGGCACACCAGTGGCAAGATTGTCCGATTGGTCGTCCTAAAGCAGTTAACGAGCAATATTTAGCACGATTAAAAGAATTGATTAGTCATAGTCCCCGTGATTATGGTTATTCTTTTAGACGATGGACTGCTAACTGGTTACAGAAACATTTAGCAAAAGAATTAGGCATTGAAATTAGCGATCGCCATATCAAACGACTACTCAAACAAATGGGATTATCTACTAAATCAAAACCAGATCAATCCCCAATAATAGCCGATGAAAAAGTCAATAATTCCAGTATATTGATTCACGACCTGAAATCCGAAGACATGACAGATAGTCACGGATTTATGCCAATCAATTTAGAAAAATTAGGTACGGGGTCAGAAATTCATGGTGCAACAAATATCCGAACCCTTGCTGTCATTAGAACAGTTAAACAATGCGTTAGGTTATTGCCTTTCGCAAGCAGAGTTTCAAACTTATTATCAACAGTTTAAATTCCTCACCCCGAAAGTTGGCAAATTTTGGACAGGTAATAATGTTGAGCCGGGAATTTATATTGCGATCGCTGGTAAGGTACGTTTACTAAATGACAGTGGGGAATTAATCACCAGCTTAGAAACTGGGGAATCATTCGGGGAATTTACCCTATTTCCAGAACAAGGATTTCCAGCGTATGGAGCAAGAGCAAGTATCAATTTGCAATTATGCTTCATACCCGGTGAAGTGATTGCATCTTTGATCAAACAGTACCCTCCTATCAAAGAGCATTTGTTAGCCAAAGCACAAGCACGCCATCGCCTGTTGGGTAAGACCTCTAAAACAACCGCAACCAAGACTGATGCTCCATCAACACCAGTCATAGAGTCAAAACCCAAGACAATCAGCAAAGCCTACTTTCCCCATCCCACCCAACGTGTCAACCATTTTTTACAAAAAGTAACTCGTCGCTATCCGTTTTTTGCTCAACAAAGTGCATCAGATTGTGGTGCAGCTTGTTTGGTGATGGTGTCTCGGTATTGGGGGAAGCGTTTTAGCGTTAACCGCTTGCGAGATATTGCCAATGTGGACAGGAATGGCGCATCCTTGCGGGGTTTGTCTGCGGCGGCTGAAAGTATCGGTTTTGCCACAAGACCGGTAAAAGCTAGTTTAGATCAATTAGCTAAACAAAAATTACCTGCGATCGCACATTGGGAAGGTAAACATTATATTGTCGTCTATGAAATCACTTCCCAGCACGTCATTGTTGCTGATCCTGCCATTGGACAACGTACCCTCACCCATGACGAATTTAAAGCAGATTGGAGTGGTTACACATTACTACTACAACCAACAGCTTTTTTCAAGGATACTCAAGAAGCAACAACACCTTTTTGGCAATTTTTTGAACTAGTTAAGCCCCATAGCTTAGTATTGTTCGAGGTGTTTATTACCTCTATCTTTATCCAAATATTCGGTCTAATTACCCCTCTATTTACCCAATTGATTTTAGACCGAGTAGTAGTACAACGTTCTGAGCTAACTTTATTTGCTGTTGGCTTAGGATTGCTGATATTTAATTTATTCCGCGTAGCGATGACAGGGTTGAGACAATATTTGCTCGACCACACTGCCCATAAAATAGATATAGCTTTGATTGTGGCATTTATTCGCCACACCCTCCGGCTACCATTGAGCTTTTTTGAATCCCGTTATGTGGGCGATATTATCTCTCGCGTCCAGGAAAACCAGAAAATTCAACGCTTTCTTTCCGGTGAAGCCTTATCAATTCTCTTGGACTTACTCACAGTCTTTATTTATGTAGGCTTGATGTTTTGGTATAGCTGGAAAATGGCATTATTGGTATTAGTAATTGTGCCACCTTTTGTAATTTTGGCATTAGTTGCTACACCATTTCTCCGTAAAATATCTAGGGAAATATTCAATGCGGCTACCAATGAAAGTAGTTACCTGATTGAAGTTTTATCTGGTGTGCGGACAGTGAAAGCCACAGCAGTAGAACAAACAGTACGCTGGCATTGGGAAGAGTTGTTACATAAAGAAACCAAAACTAGTTTTTCTGGACAAGTTATTGGCAATCGTCTGCAAATCTTTAGTAACGCGATTCAAGCAGTCATTACCACAGCATTACTTTGGTTTGGCGCACATCAAGTCATTAATAATCAATTAACCATTGGTCAATTAGTAGCATTTAATATGCTACTGGATAACATTATTACTCCCTTCCAAAGACTCACAGTTTTATGGAATGAATTGCAAGAAGTGACGATTGCTGTAGAACGAATTAATGATGTATTAGATAGCGAACCAGAAGAAGATTTACAACATCAATCACGGCAATCCTTACCACAAATCCAAGGTCATATTCGTTTTGAAAACGTCACATTTCGTTATCACCCAGAAAGCGATGTTAATATTTTAGAAAACCTCAATTTTGAAGTTAAACCAGGTCAGGTAGTGGCGTTGGTAGGGCGGAGTGGTTCGGGTAAAACCACAATTTCTAAGTTAGTTTTAGGCTTGTATCCCCCTACAGATGGCAAAGTTTTCATTGATGGTCAAGATATTACTAGCATTTCCTTACGCTCCTTACGGGAACAGGTGGGAGTTGTTGACCAAGATACATTTCTGTTTGGCAGTACAATTAGGGAGAATATTAGCCTAGGATATCCCGGTGCTAGCTTAGAATCCATCATTGCAGCCGCTCAACTAGCCGGTGCTGATGACTTCATTAAAAAGTTACCTTTAGGCTATGAAACCCAGATTGGAGAAGGCGGAGGAATGCTATCTGGTGGACAACGCCAACGAATTGCGATCGCCAGAGCATTATTAGGTGATCCAAAACTGCTAATCTTAGATGAAGCTACTTCTCATTTAGATGCTGAATCAGAAAGAATTATTCAGCGCAACTTTAACACTATCCTCAAGAATAGAACTACCTTAATTATTGCCCATCGTCTCTCCACAGTCCGTAATGCAGATTTAATTTTAGTCCTCGATAAAGGTCTATTAATTGAACAGGGAACTCATGAAGAGTTGATGAGGAAAAAAGGTCATTATTACTATCTCAATCAACAGCAGTTAGACTCTGGAATTGAATCCCAACTTTTGTAATCAGTAAGTCCGTAGCAAAAATACAACTTTTTAAGTATCCCACGGATTAATCAAAATCATGCCTAACACATTGAATGGATTTGTTCCCTCTCCAGTGCATGAAGAGAAGCTTCATGAGCAGATCACAACATCACCAAAAGCTAACACATCCAATGATGATTGGTCTCACGTCACCAAAGAATTATTAGATAGCTTACCGCAAGCTTGGACGCGAGGATTGTTGTATTTTTTAGTAGTGTTTATATCTATTGTTTTACCCTGGGCAATATTATCTCAAGTTGATGAAACTGGTACAGCTAGAGGTAGATTAGAGCCTGAAGGCAAAACAGTCAGACTAGATGCGGCTGTGGCGGGAACTGTAGAAAAAATTCTGGTAAAAGAAGGAGATACAGTTAAAGCTGGACAGACTTTATTATTATTAGAGTCTGATTTAGTTAACACCGAATTACAACAAGCACAAACAAGATTAGATGGACAATTAAATCAATTATCTCAGCTAAATTTACTCAAAAATCAATTAGTTTTAGCGTTGACAGTTCAACGCCAACAAAATCAAGCCCAAGCATTAGAAAAGCAATCACAAATTGACCAAGAAAAACAAAATCTCAAGACTAATATCAATTCATTTAACTTTCAAGAAGAAGAAAAAATAGCACAAGTTAATCAGGCACGAAAAGCTGTTGAACATAGCCGTATTACCCGTAATTTAGCAGAAATTAGTGTAGAAAGTGCAGTCAGAGAAGTAGAACGCTATAAGCTAGCTTGGCAAGAAGGAATAGTTCCAGAAATTAACCTTGTAGACAAAGAAGATATAGCGAAAGAAAGAAAAAAATTGCTAGAACAAGCCAAGTCAGATATTGAACAATCCAAGTTAAGGCTAGCAGAACAACAAAATAGTTATGAAAGAACTATGCGTCAGGCCAAAGCTAACATTTCCCAGTCACAGTTAAGAATCCAAGAGCAAGAACGTAGCTTTCAGAGCTTAAATCATGCTGGGAAATTAGCCGTTCTCAGAAGTGAAGAACAACTCAAGAATTTAGATAGAGAAATTACTGCACTGAAAGCAGAAATAGCTCAAAATAAAAGCCAAATAGAGGCATTGAAATTTCAACTAAGCCAAAGGGAAGTAAAAGCATCAATAGATGGTACAGTCTTTCAATTACCAATTCAACGCCCTGGTTCTGTAGTACAACCAGGAGCAATGATTGCAGAAATTTCTCCCAGCAATTCACCTTTAGTAATTAGAGCGCAAATGGCAACTAATGAGAGTGGTTCTTTGCGAGCAGGATTACCTGTCAAACTCAAATTTGATGCTTATCCTTTTCAAGATTATGGAGTTATAGAAGGCAAGTTAATAGAAATTTCTCCTACCACTGTTGAACTAGATACACCCAATGGCAAAGTAGCAGCATATCAATTAGATATTGCCCTAAATCAACATTGTATGCCTACCGCTAATCAGTGCATTCCTCTACGCCCTGGAGATACAGCCACAGCAGAGGTAGTAGTAAGACAACGCCGAATTATAGATTTTCTCCTAGATCCATTTAAGAAATTACAACAAGGAGGAGTGAAATTATAACGCAGAATTTGAGAAAGATGACTTTATAAATAGACTCTCATTGGTAAGTTATCCCACAGTTTAGTATTTGGTAAAAAATTATGTCACCAGTGATTAGCATCCCTCAACAAATTAACATCAACAAAGAAGACATCATTAACCAAATTAAACTTACTTGCAAAGTTCCTATTGTTGTTGAAGAAATTACTGTCTGTAAGATTCTAGAAAATACAGCACAAACACTTGGTGTTCAAGTAGATACAGACGAGTTACAACAGACAGCAGACAAAATCCGATTAACTCATAAATTACACAGTGCGGCGCATACATGGGATTGGTTAGAGAAACATCAACTTTCTCTAGATGATTTTGAAAAGATGGCTTATCTATCTGTGCTTTCTGCGAAGTTAGCAGAGCATTTATTTGCAGATAAAGTTGAACCTTATTTTTTCGAGCATCGTAATGATTATATCAGTGCGATCGCCTATGAAGTCATCTTTGATGATGAAGATGTAGCCATAGAACTTTTTTATGCTATCCAAGAAGGGGAAACAAGTTTTTATGATGTCGCCCACAAGTACATTCAAGATGAAGAATTACGCCGTTGTGGCGGATACCAAGGTGCTTTAACACGTAAGGATTTAAAACCAGAAATTTCTGCCGCAATTTTTGCCTCTCAACCACCACAATTGCTTAAGCCCATCTTGACAGCTAAAGGTGCGCATCTAATTCTAGTAGAAGAAATTATTTCCCCAGAATTAGATAATAACTTACGCAACATCATTACATTGGAATTATTTTCTCATTGGGTACAAGCACAAGTTGCAGCAGTTACGGTTAATGTTGATTTGCAAGATAGCTAACTTTAATCCTCAGACAATATAAAAAACGCCGTGTGCAACTTCTTTTCAAACCTAACCCCCAACCCCTTCCTTACAAGGGAAGGGGAGCAAAAATCA
>JBODRP010000151.1:0-12643 GCA_050633005.1 Trichormus sp.
TCCATAAATTACAGCACTAGTAAGTAAGCATAGATTATCAGTATTTGGCATAGGAAAAGTATTATTTTCTAGCATAGTCTCATCATCAGATGCCACCATACTAAATGTTTGCTTTTCTCGTATTGACCGATAATTTTCTACACTAAATTCAACAAGCATGATTTTAATTTTAATTATTACTGTGCCTATGACCCATAACTAGTTATAATTAGTAAAATTATACACATCATTCAAAAAAAATTACCTGACTTAGACAAATTAACGTAATTTTGAATATGTATTTATGGGCTAATTTAAGGATACAGGTATGATCAACAAATAGCTCCAGCTAAAGTGCTAGAGCCATGAATAATTATATGGAGAGTCAGAAATTAAATTTACCTATTTAGTAAAACTATAGATTTTCTGTGTCTCGAAGCGATCGCCCATTGTAGACGGTAACTCTCCATTTGGTATTGTCTGCCGATCTAGCTGGACTTGCAAGTTAGTCAGGGGGTCACTGCCAGCAGAAATCAGAAATTCTAGTTTCTGGATGTAAGGTATGGCGGCTAAGTTATCCAGAATTTGCAAAATGGCTTGTAGGTAGGGATGACCAGCTTGTTGATACCAATCACTGGCGGCTACTGTTGGTTGGTCAAAACCTAAGTGTACAGTCAAGGATGGTTCATCAAATAATGCGATCGCTAATGGACGGGCTTCTTCCTGCAACAATAAATCATAACCTCTGGCTAAGTGTCGCAGTTTCTCTAAGCGTTCATAGCGTTTTGTGACTAACTGGGGATCGTCTTGCCAGTGAATTGCTACTGTTACCAAGTAGGTTTGTAACAGCATATGACCCAGCTTTTTCGCTTTAGTCGCCAAGTAATAAGAATTGTAATCGTTGCTTTCAATTAACAATGGCACACGATCAACTACTTCCAAGCCGTAACCTTTAACACCAGCAATCTTGCGGGGATTATTGGTAATTAGGCGAATCTTTTTCACGCCCAAATCCATCAGCATTTGCGCCCCCATGCCGTAGTCACGCAAATCGGCAGGGAATCCCAAACGCTCGTTTGCTTCGACTGTATCTAGTCCCATATCCTGTAAGGAATAGGCTTTGAGCTTATTAATCAGGCCAATTCCCCGCCCTTCTTGACGCAGGTAAACAACTACACCTTGACCAGCTGTTTCAATCATGTTCAGTGCTGCTTGTAACTGCATCCGACAATCACAGCGCAAAGAACCCAACGCATCACCTGTGAGACATTCCGAGTGCATCCGCACCATCACTGGCTCATCTTGAAAGTTAGCCGGGTCGCCTTTGACAATGGCAACGTGTTCTGTGTTATCTAAGGTGTGACGATAGGCGTAAATATCAAACTGACCGAATTGACTAGGTAGCCTGGTGACTACTTCTCGGTAGACCAAGCGATCGTGTTTCAGGCGATAACTAATTAAGTCAGCAATGCTTATAATTTTCAAATTATGGTGTTGGGCATAGTCTATCAACTGCTGTAAGCGTGCCATTGAACCATCGGGATTTTGAATTTCGCAAATCACCCCAGCCGGGTATAGTCCTGCTAATCGTGCTAAATCCACAGATGCTTCCGTGTGTCCGGCGCGTTTGAGGACACCACCAGCCCTGGCACGTAGGGGGAAAATATGCCCAGGACGACGTAAATCTGAAGGTTTGGTGGCGGGGTTAAGACTCACTTGGATAGTACGGGCGCGGTCTTCGGCAGAAATTCCCGTAGATACACCTAAATGGGGACTAGCATCAATACTAACTGTAAAAGCTGTTTGGTTAGGATCTGTGATGTTTGTCACCATCAATGGTAAATCAAGTTCATCGAGGCGATCGCCTGTCATTGCCAAACAGATCAATCCTCTGGCTTCCACTGCCATAAAATTGATCATGTCAGGCGTAGCAAATTGCGCCGCACAAATCAAATCGCCTTCATTTTCTCGATTTTCGTCATCTACCACGACAATGGCACGACCAGCCTTGAGGTCTGTCAAGGCAGCATCAATAGAATCAAACATAACAAGGAAGTTGGGAGTAGGGACTAGAGACTGGTAAATAGGGGAAAAATCAACTCAAAACTCAAAACTAACATCCTCGTAATTTTGAATTTTGTTGGTTGCTTCCCCATAGGGTATTTTGAATTGCTGAGAGAGGTGTGGGGATTTAGCTGACTTCCTCTTGGGTGACGCTAGGAAATAAATTAGGGTTGAGTTTGAAGATTAAACTAGACACGATGTTAATGAGCGATCGTAAATTTTTTTAATAATTTCTTATTGTAGATTGTAGCTCCTTTGTGCAGCAGAGATATAAACTAGCAATGTTTCGTTGGACATAGTAGTAGGGGTGTAAGGGTGTAGGGATGTCACTATTGTTTGGTTTTTATACTCAGTTGTGATCAAACATAATATTCTTACGCCCTAAGCCCTAGTTACTATCTTTGAGTGCAATCCGGTTAATTTTGAATTTTGAATGGCTTATGTGCTTGTGTTCTGTGGTATTTTTTCAGATTCGCCTCTGGTAGCTAGTAGTTCATAGATAACGACAGATTAACCAAAAGCGAATGAGGATTTGAGATCATGGGTAATTTTAGACGCGTACCCGTTGGGATTGTTGGCGCGTCAGGCTATGGTGGAGTGCAACTAGTACGGTTACTAATGGAGCATCCAGAAGTCGAACTAGTTTATTTAGGTGATGAAAACAGTATAGGTAAGCCTTTTACATCTGTTTACCCACATCTGATGAATATGGTGAAATTGCCTATAGAGGCAATAGATCCAGAAGTCATTGCCCGACGCTGTGAAGTTATATTTCTTTCTATGCCTAATGGTCTAGCTTGCCAATTTACACCAGCATTAATTGCAACAGGGTGTAAGGTAATAGATTTGAGTGCAGATTATCGATTTAGGAATTTGGCAACCTATACCAGTTGGTATGGTAATGAGCGCAGTGACCAGACTACAGCAGCTAATGCAGTGTATGGATTACCAGAACTTTACCGCGATCGCATTGCCGATGCTCAGTTAGTTGCTTGTCCCGGTGCTTATCCTACAGCCAGTCTTTTAGCACTGTTACCATTATTCAAACAAGGCTTAATTGTTCCTGAAACAGCCATTATTGATGCTAAATCCGGTGCATCAAGTGGTGGTAGGCAAGCTAAAACTCCCTTATTGTTAGCAGAAGCTGATAATTCCCTGACTGCTTATAGCGTAGCCCGTCACCGTCATACGCCAGAAATTGAGCAAATTTGTAGCGAACTAGCAGGCCATGAAGTCACAGTGCAGTTTACTCCCCATCTTGTGCCGATGGTACGGGGAATATTAGCAACGGTATACGCCACACTCCGAGATCCTGGACTTGTTGGTGATGATTTAACTACAATTTATACAGCTTTTTACCGTAATTCCCCTTGGGTGACAGTTTGTGAAACAGGCATTTATCCGCAAACCAAATGGGCAAGCGGCAGCAATGTTTGTTACCTAGGTGTAGAAGTTGACCCGCGAACTGGCAGAGTAATTGTCATGTCAGCCATTGACAACTTAATCAAAGGACAGGCGGGTCAAGCAATTCAGTGCCTCAACATTATGATGGATTGGGATGAGACATTGGGGTTGCCCAAATTAGGATTTTATCCGTGATAGGTGATAGGGAACAGGTGACAGGTGACAGTTCTTATAACCTGTCACCTGTCACCTGTCACCTGTAACCTACTTCGGCCCTAAACCTACAGCCCCAGCATACACGGCGCGATCGCCTAGTTCATCTTCAATGCGGAGTAAGCGGTTGTATTTTGCTACCCTTTCACTGCGACATAGAGAACCGGTTTTGATTTGGCCTGCACGAGTGGCGACAGCTAAATCAGCAATTGTAGTATCTTCGGTTTCACCAGAACGATGGCTAATTACTGAGCGGAAACCGTTGCGAGTTGCCAAGTCAATTGTTTCCAAAGTCTCAGTTAGAGAACCGATTTGATTCAGTTTAATCAAAATCGCATTCCCGGCTTTGTCTTGGATGCCTTTTTGTAACCGTGTAGCATTAGTTACAAACAAATCATCGCCTACTAGCTGCACCTTTGAACCAATTTTCTGGGTGAGTAATTGCCAATGCTGCCAATCTTCTTCGTGTAAACCATCCTCAATGGAGACAATGGGATATTGGTCAACTAACTGGCCTAAATAATCAATAAACTCAGTGGGAGCATGAGGTTTACCATCATAGACATACTGCCCATCTTTGTAAAACTCACTAGCAGCTACGTCCAAAGCCAAAGCCACTTGTTCCCCTGGCTTGTAACCAGCTTTTTCAATTGCAGCTACTAACAATTCCAAAGCGACTTGATTTGATTCTAGGTTAGGTGCAAAACCACCCTCATCACCAACACCAGTCAGCAAACCCTTATCATGCAAAACTTCGCTCAGAGTAGCAAACACCTCAGCACCCCAGCGCAAAGCTTCCCGGAATGATGATGCACCAATGGGGACAATCATAAACTCTTGAAAGTCTACGTTATTAGCAGCGTGCGCCCCACCATTAATGACATTCATCAAAGGTACAGGTAGCAAATTCGCTAAAGGTCCACCCAAATAACGATACAGGGGAATACCCAAAGACTCCGCCCCAGCTCTTGCAGCTGCCAGGGAAACAGCCAAAATCGCATTTGCCCCCAGATTAGACTTATTCGCCGAACCATCCAGCGCAATCATTGTACGATCTATCAGTTCTTGGTCGAGGGCATCCAAATCTAATAATTTGGGTGCAAATACTTCATTGACGTTTTGTACTGCCTTCAGAACCCCTTTACCACCGTAACGGCTCTTGTCTTTATCTCTGAGTTCATGGGCTTCAAAAGTACCTGTAGAAGCACCACTAGGAACTTGTGCCAGTCCTACAGCACCACTGAGCAAATGCACTTCCGCCTCAACCGTTGGTCTACCGCGTGAGTCCAGAATTTCACGGGCTACAATTGCCTCAATGGCAGTATCTAAAATGTTACTCATTAGTTTTGCTCCTTCTTACCGTTGATTGCACACAGTCTATTAGCTCAACCCCATCGCTAGCATATGCTCTGATACGAACTATCGGCTGAGATTAAATGAAGATTTCCAGAAATTGGCTAAATCGATGTCGAATAGACGGACTTTGGATTTTGGATTATTTATTGGTCAATAGTCAAGTCGCCTCGCTCCAATTCAAAATTCAAAATTAAATACCCCTGCTCCCCTGCTCCCCTACCCCCTGCCCCCTGCTCCCTGCTCCCCTGCCCCATGCCCCAATCACTCTGTACAATGTTGGCAGGTAAACACACTCACACCAAAAGGTTTATATGCGCTTACTACATACAATGCTACGGGTGGGAAACCTGGAAGAGTCTTTGAAATTTTACTGTGATGTCTTAGGGATGAAGTTACTACGACGAAAAGATTATCCCAGTGGGGAATTTACCCTAGCTTTTATCGGTTATGGGGAGGAAAGCGATAACACAGTTATAGAACTAACCTACAATTGGGGTGTAGACAAGTACGAATTAGGCAACGCTTACGGGCATATTGCCCTTGGTGTCGATGATATCTATGGAACTTGTGCGGAAATTAAAAATCGTGGCGGTAAAGTAGTCAGAGAACCAGGGCCAATGAAGCACGGTTCTACGGTGATTGCTTTCGTGGAAGATCCAGATGGATACAAAATCGAGCTAATTCAACTAGGAACTCAAGGTTCAGCCCAAAAACAAGAATCCTCCGAACAACTAGTAACTCAGTAACTTTGGGCATTGGGCATTGGGCATTGGGCTAATCAATTCAAAATTCAAAATACCCTACGGGAAGCAAGCTACAAAATTCAAAATTGAAGAGTGTTACTCCCCCTGCTCCCTGCTCCCTGCTCCCTGCTCCCTGCCAAGTCCCCAGTCCCCAGTCCCCGTTAAATTACCCAATTCTTACAAAAAAACTACAAACACTGAAAGTTTCACATTCAAAATTGTAAAAATGCAGCCTACAGATCCTAATAAATTTACTGATAAAGTCTGGGAAGCAATTGTTAAATCTCAGGATATAGTCCGTGCATATCAACAACAGCAACTAGATGTTGAACATTTAATTCTCGCGTTATTAGAAGATCCTACAAGTTTAGCAATGCGGATTTTGGCTCGTGCAGAAATCGATCCCATCCGCTTACAGCAGCAACTAGAAGCTTTTACCCAACGCCAACCGAAGGTAGGTAAAAGTGATCAGCTTTACCTCGGTCGCAGTTTAGATACGATGCTTGACCGCGCTGAAGAAATTCGGGCGCGCATGAAAGATGGTTATATTTCTGTAGAACATATTTTGTTAGCCCTCACCGATGATGAGCGTGTGGGTAGGCGGGTGCTTAAAGGTTTTAATGTAGATAGTAGCAAAATAGAAACTAGTATTAAAGCCGTGCGGGGTAGTCAAAAGGTGACAGACCAAAATCCAGAATCACGCTATGAAGCCCTGCAAAAATTCGGTCGGGATTTAACAGAACAGGCAAAATCTGGGAAATTAGACCCGGTAATTGGGCGTGATGATGAAATTCGTCGCGTGATTCAGGTTTTGTCTCGCCGGAGTAAGAATAACCCCGTGTTAATTGGTGAACCTGGTGTAGGAAAAACTGCGATCGCGGAAGCTTTGGCACAGCGCATAATTAATGGTGATGTCCCGGAATCTCTGAAAAATCGTCAACTCATCTCGTTAGATATCGGTAGTTTGATTGCAGGTGCAAAATACCGAGGTGAATTTGAAGACCGCCTCAAAGCTGTTCTCAGAGAAGTTACGGAATCAAACGGTCAAATTGTTTTATTTATCGATGAACTGCATACCGTTGTTGGTACAGGCTCAAATCAACAAGGGGCGATGGATGCAGGAAATTTACTTAAACCGATGCTGGCGCGGGGTGAATTGCGGTGTATTGGGGCGACTACCCTAGATGAATACCGCAAGTTCATTGAGAAAGATGCAGCCCTAGAGCGTCGGTTTCAGCAGGTATTTGTAGACCAGCCCAGTGTAGAAAATACCATATCGATTCTGCGGGGTCTAAAGGAACGCTACGAAGTCCACCACAATGTAAAAATTTCTGACTCAGCTTTAGTGGCGGCGGCGACTTTATCAGCACGTTACATTTCTGACCGCTTTTTACCAGATAAAGCCATCGACTTAGTAGATGAAGCCGCAGCCCAGTTAAAAATGGAGATTACCTCCAAACCAGCAGAATTAGAAACCATTGACCGCCGCTTGATGCAGCTAGAAATGGAGAAACTCTCCTTAGCAGGAGAAGAGAAAGTACCAGCGCAAACGCGAGAACGTTTACAGCGAATTGAGCAGGAAATTGACAATTTAAAGCTCAAACAGCAGGAATTTAACGAACAATGGCAAGGTGAAAAGCAGTTATTAGAAGCTATCAGTGCTTTAAAGAAAGAAGAAGAAGCCTTACGCGTGCAAATTGATCAGGCAGAACGCGCCTATGATTTGAATAAAGCGGCTCAGTTAAAGTATGGCAAATTAGAGGGAGTACAGCGCGATCGCGAGTCTAAAGAAACAAAGCTGTTAGAATTACAAAGCCAAGGCTCTACCCTGCTGCGCGAACAAGTTACCGAGTCTGACATTGCGGAAATCGTCGCTAAGTGGACAGGTATCCCTGTAAATCGCCTCCTAGAGTCAGAACGCCAAAAATTACTGCAATTAGAAAGCCATTTACATCAACGCGTCATCGGTCAACAGGAAGCAGTAGAAGCCGTTTCCGCCGCCATTCGTCGCGCCCGTGCGGGGATGAAAGACCCCAACCGCCCCATCGGTTCATTTTTATTCATGGGGCCGACTGGGGTAGGTAAAACCGAACTCGCCCGCGCCTTAGCCCAGTTTCTCTTTGATTCGGATGATGCTTTAGTGCGTTTAGATATGTCCGAGTACATGGAAAAACACTCAGTCTCAAGGTTGGTGGGTGCGCCTCCAGGTTACGTAGGCTACGAAGAAGGCGGTCAATTATCCGAAGCTATTCGCCGTCATCCTTATTCAGTCGTGCTTTTAGATGAAGTAGAAAAAGCCCATCCAGATGTGTTTAATATACTATTACAGGTATTAGATGATGGTAGAATTACTGATTCTCAGGGCAGAACAGTAGACTTTCGCAATACTGTCATTGTCATGACCAGTAACATCGGTAGTGAGCATATATTAGACGTATCTGGTGATGATTCCCAGTATGAGACTATGCGAAATCGGGTAATGGATGCCTTGCGATCGCACTTCCGCCCCGAATTTCTCAACCGCGTTGATGATACAATTCTCTTCCACACCCTCAGCCGTTCGGAAATGCAGCACATCATCCGCATTCAACTTAAGCGCGTGGAAAATCTGCTGCGAGAACAAAAAATTTCCTTTGAAATCTCCCAAGCTGCTTGTGAGTTCTTAGTAGAACGTGGTTATGATCCAGTTTACGGCGCACGTCCCCTGAAAAGATCCATTCAGCGAGAAATTGAAAACCCCATTGCTACCAAGTTATTAGAAAATACCTTTATCGCTGGAGACACCATTTACATTGATAAGGGTGAAAATAGTTTAACATTCAGTAATAAAGCACCTGTGAAAGTGTCAAAAGTTTCTAATAGCCTTCAGTTGATAGAGTCATCATCTGAAACTTGAATAATCCAGGTAGGGAAATCCGCATCTCGGTTTGGGGGCAAACAATCCTGTAGAGTGGGAGCGATCGCCTAAACTATGCCTTTAAAATCCTAATTGGTATAATTCCCTCTCGTATTCTCTAGTTTGACCCCTGAATACAGAGGGTTGGTATTTATTTACCGAAAACATAAATTTCAGATACTTAAAATCGAAAATTACCAATCATGCTAGAACAAGGCACTATCACAATTCATACTGAGAATATTTTCCCTATCATCAAGAAATCTCTGTACTCAGATCATCAAATTTTCTTGCGGGAACTTGTATCTAACGCCGTAGACGCAATTCAAAAGCTCAACATGGTCTCCCGTGCTGGCGAATATGCGGGAGAAGTCGGTGAACCAGAGATTCAAATTGCTATTGATCAAGACAAAAAAACCGTTTCCATCAGTGATAATGGCATCGGTATGACCGCCGAGGAAGTAAAGAAATATATCAACCAGGTAGCTTTCTCTAGTGCGGAAGAATTTATTCACAAATATCAAGGTAAAGCTGACCAGCCAATTATCGGTCATTTTGGTCTGGGCTTTTACTCCTCCTTCATGGTGGCGCAAAAGGTAGAAATTGATACCCTTTCTTACAAAGAAGGCGCGCAAGCAGTTCACTGGGCTTGTGATGGTTCACCACAATTCACCCTGGATGAGTCAACCCGCACAACTCGCGGTACTACCATTACTCTGAGTCTATTACCTGACGAAGAAGAATATCTAGAAGCAGCACGAATTAAGAATCTTGTCAAGACTTACTGCGACTTCATGCCAGTTCCCATCAAATTGGATGGTGAAGTATTAAATCAACAAAAAGCACCTTGGCGGGAGTCTCCCAGTAACTTGACTAAAGAAGATTACTTAGAGTTTTACCGTTATTTATATCCTTTCCAAGAAGAACCCTTACTATGGGTACATTTAAATACTGACTATCCCTTCATTATCAACGGGATTCTGTACTTCCCCAAAATGCGTCCTGATGTTGATGTCGCTAAAGGACAGATCAAATTATTCTGTAACCAAGTTTTTGTCAGCGACAACTGCGAAGAAATTATTCCCCAATTTCTCGTACCCATGCGGGGTGTAATTGATAGCAGCGATATTCCATTAAATGTATCTCGTAGTGCCTTGCAAGGCGATCGCACTGTTCGCAAAATCGGCGATTATATAGCTAAGAAAGTCGGCGATAGACTCAAAGAACTATACCGCGAAGACCGGGAACAATACATCAGTGCATGGAAAGACTTAGGTACTTTCGTCAAGTTTGGCGTTCTCAACGACGAGAAATTTAAAAAACAAGTCGAAGACATCATTGTTTTCCGCAGCACTGCCAAATTTGAGACATCAACTGCTGCAACTCCCGCAGTGGAAGTTCAAACAGAAGAAGGCGACGTTTGGCAAGATGTCAAACCTGCTACCTCTGCTAGTCCCTACACTACCTTGAAAGAATATTTAGAACGCAACAAAGAACGCCACGAAAACCGCGTATTCTACAGCACCGATGAAGCAACCCAAGCAACATATATAGAACTCCACAAAAATCAAGGCTTAGAAGTTCTATTTATGGACTCCTTCATCGACACTCACTTTATTAATTTCCTCGAACGGGAATATAATGATGTCAAATTTACACGGGTAGACTCAGATTTAGATAACACCCTGCTAGATAAAGACAAATCTGGCGAAATCGTTGATCCCACCACCAATAAAACCAAGAGTGAAGTTATCAAAGAACTATTTGAGAAAGCACTCAACAAACCCAAAGTCAACATCCGCACCGAAGCTTTAAAATCTGATGATCCCCAAGGAACACCACCAGCAATGGTGTTATTACCAGAAATTCTCCGCCGCCTGCGGGAAATGAACGCCATGATGCAGCAACAGAACGCAGAGTTTCCCGAAGATCACATCTTACTAGTAAACACTTCCCATCCCCTGATTCAAAACCTAACTAATCTCAATCAAGGTAGTATCATTCAAGGTGATGGACAGTCCACAACCAATCCCTTAGTGAACCTCATCTGTCAACACGTTTATGATTTAGCACTCATGTCTCAAAAAGGATTTGACGCTGACGGCATGAAATCCTTTGTTGAAAGATCAAATGAAGTGCTGACTAAACTAACCGAACAAGCCAGCAAATAAAACCAATTCGCAATTCGCAATTCGCAATTCGCAATTAATTGAGCCACCCACGTTAGCGTAGCGGCACGAAGTGCGGGGTGGGGTTTTTACCTACCTTGGGAAAACTTGGATTTTTTCGCCCACCAGGGGCGAGGTTTTAAACCTAACTTTTTCCAATAAAAGTTCGTAGTAAGGACTTAAGTCCTTAACATTCAGAGGACTAAAGTCCTTACTACAAACAAAGTAGTCTATTTTTTTGCAAGAATACAAAACATTCCAGCAAGTTGAACCCCAATATTCGCCCCAGAGCTTCTAAAATAGAAAGGTTGTACTGAAATTCTCAATTTGGAGATACATCACTATGTCCCGTCGTTGTGAACTGACTGGTAAAAAGGCAAATAACGCCTTTGCAATTTCTCACTCTCACCGCCGCACCAAACGCTTACAGCAAGCCAATTTACAAAGCAAGCGCGTGTGGTGGCCAAGTGGAAACCGTTGGGTAAAACTGAAGCTATCTACCAAAGCCATCAAAACCCTAGAGAAGAAGGGAATAGAAGCAATGGCAAAAGAAGCTGGTCTTAACCTCAATCATTATTAATACCAGATTGCCAGAATTGTGAGGGACAATAAACCTCACAAACTACTCCGTTATAAATAACTTGGTAGTTAAATACTTCAAAAAGCACTATTGCCAATCAAAGTGGTATGCACTGTTAAACAAAAGTATTAACTGCCAAAATGAATGTTGGTCATTTAGTTAGAAAAAGCACAATCACTTTGCAACCTCTCCATTATGGAGAGGTTTTCAATTTTAAAGGTACTTTATATAAGTTGGTATTAAAGTGATACCGAATTGGGATAGGTAGTATTGTTTCGAGATTCTGGAATAGGCTAATAATCTAGGCTTTTCATCGAAAATCCAAAATCCAAAATCCAAAATTGGTATGATATGTTTTCTTGGGCAGATGGGTAATATAAGTTTAATCTATTCACAATATCTTTACAAATTCATCAGCTTATAAGATAAACTTCTGCCCAGTGAATGTAAATTTACGGTGTTGTTCTACTGAAATAGCTACTTAATCTACAAATTCCATAAAATCAGTATTTTCCGAATCAAGTAGTTAAATTATTCAATGATATAACTTGAACACATCATATTTTATGTTGCTACTGAGTTTAGTGTTACTCACACAGAGTGACTATTTATAGAAGTTTTACTGTTGATCATGTCGCACTAATTAGTGAACAGGCATGATTAACCAATAGCAAAAGTATTGATAAATTCTTTGTAAAACACTTCACAGGAAAGTAGCTATGTCGCCAAAACGCCAGCTATTCAAAACAAAAAAACAATATTTTAAAATATTAAATCGGTTGATAAAACAGTATGTATCTGCTATTAAAAAGCGGATAGTTTGGATATTACGGAATTTATTTTTAAATAATACACGGCATAGTTCTGCCAATGCGGGTTTTGTTTTGCCGACCGTGGTCATGGTAGGTTTAGTAGTTGTAATACTGACAGCAGCAATTTTATTTCGCTCTTTTGAACGAGCTAAAAATGCTAGCAATGTCAGAGTCAATGAAGTTGTATTACAAGCTGCTACTCCTGCTTTAGACCGGGCTAAAGCCAAAATGACTGCACTCTTTAGTGATCCGACTCTACCACGAGCAGTACCATCTGACGCAACATTGTATAAAACACTGATTAATAAAATCAAAACCTATACTTTGGGTGATGAAACACCCTTAATAGTAGGATATAATTTGAACAATAATGAAAATATAGAAACATTCACTAGTAGTAGCTTAGAAGAAGAAGAAACTCTGGAAAC
>JBODRP010000152.1:0-12633 GCA_050633005.1 Trichormus sp.
CCCCTGCCGCCTGCCCCCTGCCCCCTGCCCCCTGCCCCCTGCCCCCCTACCGCCTCCTTCCCCTGCCCCCTGCAACCTCTACTCTCCTCACAAAAGCCATGTACAATCCTGCTGAAGATCACTCAATTCCCACATATGAAATTAACCGGGGACGTGTTGTCAAAACCTTGGAATTTATCCAAGATGTGATAGTAATTTGTCTTTGTGTTGGTTTATTTAGTTTCATGGTAATTCAAGTGAGAGATATGTTTCTCTCCTTACTTCCGCCCTTAGATTTTAATGCTGTCACCGCAGATATTCTGTTTTTACTCATCTTAGTTGAGTTATTCCGACTGCTGATTATTTATCTACAGGAACATCGAGTATCTATTGGGGTAGCTGTAGAAGTTGCGATTGTTTCGGCATTAAGAGAAGTGATTGTTAAAGGTATTTTAGAAACAAATTGGACTCAGGTTTTAGCCACTTGTGCCTTTTTATTAGTGCTAGGAGTCTTGCTAATTCTGCGAGTTTGGCTACCCCCCACTTTTGAAGGTATTGATCCTGAACAAGCAGTATCTAACCGCTATAAAAGTCGAGCAAAATCTCAATTAGTAAACACCAATAGCCGTTAATTATAGGGGAAGCAGAGGAGCAGGGGGCAGGGGAGGCAGGGGAGGCAGGGGAGGCAGGGGAGGCAGGGTAGAAATATTTACCCCGATGCCCGATGCCCGATGCCCGATGCCCGATGCCCAATGCCCCATGCCCCATGCCCCATGCCCATATCAAAAGAGGTAACTATGCTAACTAATACTGTAATAATCAATCGTCAAAGAGATGTACAGGTTGCTGAAATTGGTAAGAATACATTAGTTTTGCGATCGCGGACTTGGGAGCGACTAAAATTTGAGGTTGAGTATTCCCGCCAAAAGGGAACTACAGCTAATTCTTATCTGATTCAAGCTGATAAAAAAGCTTTAATTGATCCTCCTGGTGAATCTTTTACAGAAATTTATCTCCAGGAACTCAGACAACATCTAGATTTCACCACCTTAGATTACATTGTTCTCGGTCATGTCAACCCGAACCGTAGAGCGACTTTGCAAGTATTACTTTCTCAAGTACCGCAAGTTACTTTAATTTGTTCTCGCCCTGGGGCTAATGCACTCAAAACAGCTTTTCCTGAATGGGAATCACGGATTCAAGCAGTACGCTCTGAAGATACTCTAGATTTAGGCCAGGGACATCATCTCACTTTTGTGAGTGTACCTACTCCCCGTTGGGCTGATGGACTCTGCATTTATGATAGTGCCACCAGGATTCTTTACACAGATAAATTTTTCGGCGCACATATCTGCGAAGATACTTTATTTGATGAAGACTGGAAAATTTTAGACGCGGAACGCCGTTATTATTTTGAATGTCTTCATGCACCCCAAGCCAAACAAGTTGAAGTTGCTTTAGAAAAGTTTTCAGCTTTCCCCGCCAAGTGTTATGCTCCGGCTCATGGGCCAATTGTGCGTTACAGCCTCAGCCGATTTACTTATGATTACCGTCAATGGTGTCAAGGGCAGAAATCTCAAGAATTAACTGTGGCATTGCTTTATGCTTCTGCCTATGGAAATACAGCCGTTTTAGCAAATGCGATCGCACAAGGTTTAATTGAAAATGGCGTTAATGTAGAATCTATTAACTGTGAATTAGCAGATTCTACCGAAATTACCCGCATTGTAGAAGCAAGCGACGGATTTATTATTGGTTCACCGACTTTAGGCGGCCATGCACCGACTCAAATTCAAACGGCTTTAGGAATCATTCTGGCTACAGCAGCTAAAACCAAATTAGCTGGAGTGTTTGGTTCTTACGGTTGGAGCGGAGAAGCCATTGATTTACTAGAAAACAAATTCAAAGATGCTAATTATCGGTTAGGATTTCCATCAATTCGCGTCCGCTTCTCTCCTACACTAGAAATTCTGCAACAATGTCAACAAGCCGGTGCAACCTTTGCCCAAAACTTAAAGAAAACCAAAAAAATACGCACTCCTCGCCAAGCTATTACAGCAACCCAATTAGATCGTACTGAACAAGCCGTAGGGCGGATTATAGGTTCTTTGTGTGTAGTGACAACTCGTGATGAACACACTCACAAAGGCGTTTTAACTTCTTGGGTATCTCAAGCCACCTTTAACCCTCCTGGAATCATGATAGCGATCGCTGATGAACAAAATGCAGATTTAATGTGTCATCCCGGCGATAAATTTGTGCTGAATATTCTCAAAGAAGGCAGAAATGTTCGCCGCTATTTTTCCCGCCAAAGCACTTTAGGAGATAACCCCTTTATCAATCTTTCTACAAAAGTTGCTGTTAATGGTTGTCTCATTCTCACTGAGGCGTTGTCCTATTTAGAATGCACAGTTCAAAATCAAATTAAATGTGGTGACAGATGGTTAATTTATGCAGTAGTGGATAATGGTGAAGTCTTTGAAAATGAAGGCTTAACTGCTCTCGAATATCGGACGTAATTCGTAATTCGTAATTCGTAGTTGCTGAAGTTTTCTTTGCTATTTGCTCTGTTGTTTCTTGTCAATTCTTTAATCAAATTACTCATTTAAAACCTACCATGCCTACATTTGTTGCTGTTGACAAAATTGATAAAGTATTTAATCTGACTGGCGGCGGTCAATATATTGCCCTCAAAGGCATTGACTTGCAAATTAAAAAAGGTGAATTTGTTTCTTTAATTGGTCACTCTGGTTGCGGTAAATCCACTCTCTTAAATATGATTGCGGGTTTGGATTTACCAACTGAAGGTGTGGTAACTCTGGAAGGACAAAGAATTACCAGACCAGGGCCAGATAGGATGGTAGTATTCCAAAATTATTCCTTGCTGCCTTGGCGGACAGTCAGAGAAAATATTGCCCTAGCGGTTGATTCCGTGATGAAGGGTATGCCCGCAGGTGAACGCAAAGCCGTTGTAGAAAAACATATCGATATGGTGGGTTTGCGTCCCCATGCAGATAAACAACCAGGGATGCTTTCGGGTGGACAAAAACAACGAGTTGCGATCGCCCGCGCCTTAGCAATTCGTCCTAAACTACTACTATTAGATGAACCTTTCGGCGCACTCGATGCCCTGACACGGGGTAACTTACAAGAACAGTTAATGCAAATCTGCGAAGAAAATGAAGTTACCGCCGTTATGGTAACTCACGACGTAGACGAAGCAGTGCTGTTATCTGACAGAATTGTCATGCTCACCAACGGGCCAGAATCTAAAATTGGTGACATCCTCGAAGTTGATATCCCCCGCCCCCGCAAACGCATGGAAGTAGTAGAACATCCCAGCTACTACAGCTTGCGGAGTGAAATGATTTACTTCCTCAACCAGCAAAAACGAGTGAAGAAAATCCGCGCCAGAAAAACAGCAGATGTGGCTCGGCATGGTTTAGAAAAAGTTAACTTAGAAATTGGCTTTCTACCCCTTACCGCCTGCGCTCCCCTCGCCATTGCTAAAGAAAAAGGTTTCTTCACCAAGCATGGCTTAGATGAAGTCAACCTAGTGCGGGAAAGCAGCTGGCGCGGTATCGTTGATGGCATGGCTGGCGGCTATATCGATGCGGCACAGATGCCTTCCGGGATGCCCATGTGGTTAACATTGGGAGGACACAACAACACACCCCTCCCCGTTGTCACCTCCCTCACCATGACTCGCAACGGTAACGCCATCACCTTAGCCAAACGCTTCTATGATCAAGGTGTACGTACCTTATCTGACTTCAAAAACTACCTGTTGCGTACCCGTGAACAACGCCACATCATGGGGGTAGTGCATCCCGCATCGATGCACAACTTGCTCCTACGTTACTGGTTAGCGGCTGGGGGAATTGATCCTGACATAGATGTAGACATGAAAACCATTCCTCCTGCCCAAATGGTAGCTGACTTACAAGCCGCCACCATTGACGGTTACTGCGTCGGTGAGCCTTGGAACTACCGCGCCGCTATGGAAAATATAGGTTTTACCATTGCCACCGACTTAGAAGTGTGGTTAGGACACCCCGGTAAAGTCCTCGGAGTGCGGGAAGACTGGGCAGAGAGATATCCTAACACTTATATTGCCCTCACCAAAGCCTTACTAGAAGCCTGCCAATATTGTTCCCAACCCGAAAACGCCGAAGAAATCAGACTAATTTTAGCTGGTAGAGATTACGTCAGTACCGATGTTGACTACATCCAACTAGAAGACCCAGATACAAACAGTTGTAGCTTAGATCATCCCATGCGGCAGTATGCTCACCACCAATTTTATGCTGATTCCGCAATTAACCGTCCCAGCCGCACTGAACAAATGTGGATTATGACACAATTAGCACGCTGGGGAGACACTCCCTTTCCTAGAAACTGGGTGGAAATTGTCGAAAGAGTTTGCCGAGTGCGCGTATTCAGCACTGCCGCCAGAGAATTAGGCTTAGATATCAGCTATACCCGCCAACCCATTGAATTATTTGATGGTACACCCTTTAACGCTGACGATCCTATTGCCTACCTCAACAGCTTAGAAATTAAACGTGATGTTTCCGTAGCGGAAGTTGTTCTAGACTCACCCACCAGAAGAGTAGCCTAAGTAGGTCAGAGTCAATAATGATCCTTGGCATCAGGCAGGGGGAGTGCTGAAATACAAGTCTTTCAACTCCTCCCCTTCCTCATTCTCCGCGTACCTCTGCGCTTACCTCCGTCACCTTTGCGTTCAAAAATTCACCCCTCATCACCACCATGCAAAACCTCAAAACAACCCTCAGAGACAGACAAACCTCATCCTCCTTCACCAGTTCATTCTTAGAAATCAAAGATGTCACCAAAGTTTACCCCACCAAAAAAGGCCCCTTTACCGTTCTTGACGGTGTAAACCTCAACGTCGAACAAGGTGAATTTATTTGTGTCATTGGTCACTCTGGCTGCGGTAAATCCACCCTATTAAATATGGTGTCAGGCTTTAACACCCCCACCACCGGACAAGTTTTACTAGAAGGACAACCCATCACCAAACCAGGCCCCGACAGAATGGTAGTCTTTCAAAACTACGCCTTGCTACCTTGGCGCACAGCGTTTGAAAACATCTACCTAGCCGTTAACGCCGTTTACCCCAACAAAATGGAAGCTGAAAAGCGGTCAATTGTGCGGGAACATTTAGCAATGGTGGGATTAGGTGACGCAATGGAAAAGAAACCTACCCAAATGTCCGGCGGTATGAGACAACGGGTTTCTATTGCCCGTGCATTGGCTATTCGTCCCAAGGTACTAATTTTAGACGAACCGTTTGGCGCACTAGACGCGATTACCAAAGAGGAATTACAAGAAGAACTGCTGAAAATTTGGAATGACAATCGCTGTACTGTGTTAATGATTACCCATGACATTGATGAAGCGTTGTTTTTAGCAGATAAATTAGTGATGATGACCAATGGCCCACACGCCAAAATTGGTGAAGTCATGGAAATTCCTTTTTCTCGTCCCCGCGATCGCGCCCGCATCATGGAAGATCCAGAATATTATAAGCTGCGTAACTACGCCTTAGATTTCCTCTTCAACCGTTTCGCCCATGATGATGTCGGTTAACAGCGTTCCCAGATGACAAAGGTGGGAACTTAGTTTCTACCATCTCTCAGGGTGCAAAATATTGCGCCCTTTTTTTTGGTACTTCCAGAAAATAAATTAAACAATTTATTTCCATAATTTTCTTATTTTTCCCCCTGCTCCCTGCTCCCTGCTCCCTGTCTACAAAGTGATTGATTATTTTTTTATTGGCAGTCTCTTGTGATGAAGTAAAACCCCAGAACTGGGAATTTCTGGGGTTGATAACCTGACCACCTCTACTTTTATAGTTTAAAAAACATAGTAAATTTCACATTTCCTCAGACTTAAATCTGTAATTTTTGTCTAAGTAAAAATAAAGAAATCTGTGTTTGTTTGATAATCAAAAAACTGTAAATCAAGTCTATATTTACTAGACTCTCAATAAATATATTGCAGCTATTTTTGACAAACATAGACATTTTACCTTTACTATCTGCTTAATTTTAGAAAATAAAATGAGTAAAATTTCGTGAAAATAAAGATATAATTGGCTGATTTATGTCTTTTTTGCTCTATAAAACCACTTGTTTTATCACTCTGATTAATCAAAAATAAAAGCATCATGATAAACACATGATTGTAGCCCATTAAAGTGACAGAAAACCTCACAGATGTCTGCCTAGGCAGGCATTTTTTATTTTTGTAGCTTTAGCTTACCCAGGGTATTTTGAATTTTGAATTGATTTATTTATGGGGTAGCTTGATAGTAAAAATACTACCTTGACCTAATTGACTCTGCACATTTATACTACCGTGATGAGCTTGAACAATTGCTTGAGCGATCGCTAGTCCTAATCCAGAACCGCCACTGCTACGAGAGCGATCGCTATTCACGCGATAAAATCGATCAAAAATCCGCGATAATTCTGACTGAGGAATCCCAATCCCCGTATCTTTAATTTGTATTACACCATAATTATCACTACAGTCTAAACTAACTGTCACTTTACCACCTGATGGGGTGTATTGTATAGCATTGATAATTAAATTAGAAATCAATCGATACAGCTGATCTTGATTACCGATAATATTTACAGGCGTTGTCACCAGAATATTAGATTTGAGGGTGATATCTGCTGCAATTGCTAATGCTGCAAACTCCTCGATTAAATCGCTAATGATATCATTTAAACAACAGATATCATAACTGATTTTTACAGGTTGGCGGTCTAAGCGAGACAGTAATAATAAATCAGCTACCAGATTTGTCAGACGTTGATTTTGACGTTGTATAGTTTGTAAAAGCTCCCGTGTTTCTAATTCATCCAATTGTGATATCAAAAGTGCTGATTCTACAGTCGCTTGAGTTGCTGCTAAAGGTGTGCGTAACTCATGGGCTGCATCTGCTGTAAATTGCTGAATTTGTCTGTATGATTTATAAATTGGTTGCATTGCTAAACCTGCTAACCACCAACTAGCAAAACCAACTACACTAATCACAATTGGCGAACCAAAACCTAAAGTTAGTTTAACCGCATCTAAATAGTTACGGAAATCTTCAATACTCCGCCCGACTTGAATATAACCCCAATCTTGATTATCTTGGGTATGCAATGTCTTAGAAATTTGGTGATAAATCTTCCCCTGACTATCTTTGAGAATTTGCCATAATTCAGGATTAAATTTTGAAGATATCCCTTCTGGATAAGCCCCGGCTATAGCAAATAAACGTCCAGAAGTATCATAAAAACGCACATAATAATGCTCTTGGTGAATTGCACTCAGGGTATGACGATGATAAGTTATTGGTTCAGAAACACAACTTTTTCCTATTATACAGATTTTGGGTAAAAGTCTATATATAACTGTTTCTAATTGACCGGGTTTTTCTAACTTTAATTCAATAGTATCATGTAATGTTCCCGCTACTGATTCTATTTCTTGGTCTAATGTCATCCAATGAGCATGAGACACAGCTTTATAGATACCAATTCCACACAGAGTTAAAATCAGAGCCATCACCAGTGCATACCACACCGCCAAACGTAAACGGGTGCGCTGAAATAATCTATTTTGTTTCATGAGTGAGATTCAGTCTATATCCCAGTCCATGTAATGTTTCAATCATATTTTGATAGCCACCATTAGCTAATTTACGACGTAATAACCTGACTTGTGCTGCCACTACATTACTAACAGGCTCGGCGTTAACTTCCCATAGTTGATAGCGAAGTTGTTCAGAAGTAACGATGTAATTAGGATGTTTCATAAAATATTCTAACAGTTGAAACTCTTTATTAGTTAAGGCAATCTCTTGTTTATTTCCTGCCGCATCTTTAGTGATGACTTTACTATTGCTATAATCTAGATTCAGATTCCCTAAAGTTAATTCTTGAGGCTGGAATTGTGGCGATCGCCTTTGCAAAGCCCGGAGTCTTGCTAACAGTTCCGCCATGCCAAAAGGTTTGACTAAATAATCATCAGCACCCGCATCTAATCCTGTAACTTTATCTTCCATACTATCTTTAGCTGTCAGCATCAACACAGGCAGATGATGATGCCGATAACGTAATTTTTGGCATAATTCTAAACCAGAAATCCCCGGAATCATCCAATCAAATATAGCTAACGTGTATTGTGTCCAACTATTTTCTAAAAATTCCCACGCCTCATCACCATTCATCACCAAATCAACCACATATTTCTGTTGGGTAAGAGTTCGCTTAATAGCAGTACCTAAATCTGGTTCATCCTCGACTAATAACACACGCATAAATTTTATTCACTGATTAAATTTCAGTTAAAGCTACCATTTGTTAAGCTCGTAGTCAGGACTTTAGTCCTTACCACAAACCTGAGTGGGAACGGCGTTGAAGTGCGAAACCCAGTACTATAATTTCACTAATCACACCTGCAAGCATTCCATAAGCTGCTGAAGTCGCTCCGCCATGCTTAGTAAAAATCAGACTTCCACATACTACTAATGTAAAACTTGCAGCAACTACTGTTGCTATATTAATGAACCAATTCTTACCCTTGTGAATAAGTAAGCCTTGAAAAGTATTTTGCAAAGCTACCAGCAAAGGAAAGCATGAGAGTATTTGTATAACTGGACGAGATGCTTCTACAAGGGAGGAATTATTTCCCAAAAACTGACGCAGTAAAAATAACCCTTGATTTGTAAACCCCAGAAAAAACGGTATCAAAGTAAAAGTCAAACCGACAATCATCACAAAAGTAACAAGTGTTCGCTTGTTTGTTTCTTCATAAGCAGAAATTACCACTTGTTGAATCATGCGCGTACCGTTAGCAATGGAAAGTAGTAACCCCCAAGCCGCAGGCCATACAGCAAGTGCAATACTACCATCGAATGAGCGAGCAATGAGACTTAAAAGTATAGCTCTTGCGCCCCAAACTAAAAGCATGGTTGAGGCTAGAGGAAAATAATAAAAGCTGACTCCGGCAAAGGTTTGAGGTAGTTTCTTTGTTTCCGAAGGTACTTGTTGGTTAAGAATAGAAACTGCACTAAGACGCAGACAAAACCATGTCACTAGTACTGCTTCAATGAATATTGCACCCATCATGGTGATACCTGCTAGGAATGCTCCATCTAACCTGAAGGTTACTCCTACAGCTAACGCCAAAATTACCCAAATCAATCGTGCTACACTTGCCCAACCTACAGCTATACTCTTTTGAGCGCGGATGAGCAAACCTTGAAAAAATCGCCGCCAAGCAATGACAAAAGGCCACAGAAACATGATTAAAAAAGTAGTTCTTCCTCGTGCAGCAATTGATGAGCTTACGCCGAAGACATCTAGTAGTAGCCAATTATATAAAGGTTGCCAAGTGAGTAACAGAAAGATAGCACTTAGAGTTAGTCCCGCAATGAGTGTAAATTGCCAAAGTGCGCGGCGAGATTTGGCTTGCCCTCCCAATGCAGTTGAAGCATGAAGAATCATGATAATGGGACTTTCCAGAAATACCGCCACCCCTTTGACAACCCCGACTCCGGCTAATGTTTCTTGGGGAAAGGTGAGACGACTGAGTGCAGATGTCTGAAGTGGATCTCCCAGAGTCATTGCTACATCAGACAGGGAAAGTGGAATAAACTGTGTGAGTAGTGTGAGGAGCGATCGCCCAGAATTTATTTTATGACCTTCCTGTTGCTGCTGGGGTGAGGTGTTCATGATATTTTTTAGCACTACTCAAAATACATAACAATTCAAAATTCAAAATTCAAAATTCAGACTTGTGCTTGATTCGGGTAAATTGGTTTGAGGGAACTGATAGCGTTCTCAAGATGTTCCCCTTGCTTGACGGTAAATCCATGACGCTCAAGCCAATCGGAATCATACACTGTCTCAAGGTATCTATCACCTCTATCGGGATTAATCATTAAAATCCGCGCACCTGCACCTAGCTCACGCGCCAGATGTAACCCACCTGCGACAATTGCCCCAGTTGACGCACCCAAAAGCAAACCTTCACGACGCGCCAGAACGTGACACACTGAGTAAGCTAAATCTTCAGGAACTACATAAGCTCTATCAAGTAGTGACAAATCCAAATTTGGGGGAAAGAAAGATAAGCCGATACCCGTCATTTTGTATGGTTGGGCTGCTGTTCCCATAATGACTGAACCCAGCACATCAACGCCAACAATGCGTATTTTGGGAAAATGGAAACGCAAATAACGAGCTATTCCCATTATCTGCCCGGCAGTGCTAAC
Source organism: Trichormus sp. (assembly GCA_050633005.1). Lineage (GTDB taxonomy): Bacteria > Cyanobacteriota > Cyanobacteriia > Cyanobacteriales > Nostocaceae > Trichormus. The sequence goes on from JBODRP010000152.1 coordinate 10,283, forward strand.
ACCAACCACCACAGCATCAAGATCAGAACCAAAATGGGCTGCAATCTCACGAGCCGTGTAATATGAATGTGCCTCCGTATTTAAAGGATTCAGGTGTTGACAAGGATACCAAGCATTAGATATTGTTGCTGCCAGTTCCTGGGCTTTTTTCATTCGTGCCTTTTGCATAGAGCCTGACTCATCAGCCTCATGCAGTGGTACATCCACCAGTTCAGCACCATAAGCTTTCAGCATTCGTCTAAACGGTGGCGGTGTTTTAGCATCGACAACAATCATCACTCGATAACCTCGCACTGCTCCTACCATTGCCAACCCAACGCCAAAATTTCCTGAGCTTGACTCAATTAAACAAAAGTACAACTTGCCTCAAGATTTAGCATCTTGTCACACAGCAATTATTGATGGCTACGTTATGGAAGGGCATATTCCTGCCGATGATATGAAGCGTTTTCTGAAACAAAAGCCTCAAGTTGCAGGTTTAGCCGTACCAGGTATGCCTTTAGGTACTCCAGGGATGGAATCAGGAGATAGAAAACAGCCATTTACCATCATGGCATTTGATAAATCAGGTGCAGTTACAGCGTTCAAAGAGTATCAATCTTACTAAGATAAACAACCAGATTCATGAAAAATTGCGGTGATCAAAAAGTTACATCGCCCTCAGTTTATCACCCTCACTTCGGCTAGTGCTGAAACAGCTATGGCTGCTAGGTATGGCAAAAATTTAATGCGGCTCAAATTTCAGTACAGCCTCAAATTAAAATAACGAAGTGGCATAAAAGTGCGATCGCTCTTTGGGATTTGTTTATGAGTTTCATGAAAATTACCTATACTCAAGAAGTGTTAAGATATATTACAATTTCTCAGGAGTCAGTATTCAAACTGCTGGCTGATTTATATAAACATTCTCAGAAAACTCAGACATGACTCTATCGATTAGTCCCGATCGCACTGCTGCCAATCAGGTATTGTTATCTTTAGCATCCCCAGAAAAGCGCACCGTGACAGAAGCAGAAATGATGCAGGCTGTGCGAACTCTGTTGATTGGCTTAGGAGAAGATCCAGACCGTGAAGGGTTAAAAGATACCCCTAAAAGGGTGATGAAAGCTCTACAGTTTCTTACAAAGGGATATCATGAGTCTTTAGAAGAACTTTTAAATGGCGCAGTCTTTACAGAAGATGCCAACGAAATGGTACTAGTTCGGGACATTGATATTTTTAGTTCCTGCGAGCATCATATTCTACCGATAATTGGCCGCGCTCATGTTGCCTACATTCCCAATGGCAAAGTCATAGGATTATCCAAAATTGCCAGAATTTGTGAAATGTATGCACGACGCTTACAAGTGCAAGAACGTCTCACTGTGCAAATTGCCGATGCTTTGCAAGAATTACTACAACCTCAAGGGGTAGCAGTAGTCATAGAAGCCACTCATATGTGCATGGTAATGCGTGGTGTCCAAAAGCCAGGTTCTTGGACTGTGACAAGTGCCATGCGTGGTGTTTTTGCTAAAGATGCTGTCACCCGCGAAGAATTTATGAATTTAATTCGGCACAATGCCAAGTTTCATTAATTAAATTAGCGGTGTACGGGTGTAGGGGTGTAGGGGGCAGGGGAGCAGGGAGCAGGGGAGACAAGGAGAGAAGTCTGAGCGGAGGAAACCTCCGCTCAGAACTTCGGAGAGACAAGGGAGACAAGGGAGAGAATAACTTTTCAATTTATATGCCCATTTTGCTCTCGCCATCTTCTATGCTCCTTTGCTACTATTTCCTGATAGACATTTACTTTGTATGTAAGATTTAATCGGAGTATTCTGGACTATCAGGATTATTTTCCAAGGAAACCCCATGAACAAATTTATACTAAGCTTGCTTTCTAGCCCTGTGTTGATAGCGTCTTTTTTGTCTATGACAGTGATGATGAATCAAGCACAAGCTGTTGAGCCAGAAGCCAAGAACACAGATAAGCTATCTTGTATTAGAAATAAGCATAAAGTAGGACTAGTATGTGCTAGGGCTTCTGTCTTAGCTAAAATTCCTGATTATCAGCCGGAAATTGAGTTTTCTAGGGAAGATGCCCCTATGCTAGAGTTCACTGACGAAGAAAGTGATATAGCAATTAATTTATTTGGTTGTGACTGTCCCGCTTGTATTAACTCTTTACGTCAAATGCGTGGGGTAACTCCCTTAGTATATTAGTACCGATTGACAGTTGACGGTTGACATTTATCTAGTTGACACTTATGTAGGGGAGGCAAAAAGCGGTGTGGATTTTCCTCCCCACCGAACTTCAGAGCGGCGGAAGCCGCCGCTCTGAGTTCTCGCTTTATTGCCGTTGTGTGACGCTGCGA
>JBODRP010000153.1:0-12493 GCA_050633005.1 Trichormus sp.
CACCCGACTTGGTGTGTCAACACCTTTTCTAAATTTCTTTCGTCTCTTTTTTTCTGCCTCCGCAATATCCTTACGAGATAAGCATTTCAGCCTTTAGTCTTTCTTCTATTTCCTGATAATCTACTGACCTAAGCCAGTTATCTCCGAGATTTTTTAGTTTTTTTGAGTGCAGCTTCACGCACCGATTGATTAAGTAGGTATCCAAAACCAGCCGATTCTATTCGAGCAATGAAGTCCTCGCTGGTTTGTGAGAGTGCTTTGGCGGTTGCTTCAAGATTCCAGTTGTGTTCGGCTAATTTGCTCAGTAAGTAGACTCGGCGAGTTTGTGCTTCTGATAGGCGATAAGTTTTGAGATATTCTATTTCTCCTGATTCGCGGATGATGGCTTCACCGATATAGTTTTCTTGTTTGAGTTGTAAGTCGGTGATGAACCTTTGCAGTAGAAAAGAACCGGCTGTGTAAACTATTTGAGAATTTAACTGGCGTTGTAGTAAACCCTCTGCCATGAAGCCTTGGAACGATGCCCAGTCTTGTCGCATTTTGACGATCGCTCCTCTCAAATCTGCCAAACTATTAATCTTGGACTCATCTACGGTGGTTTCCATAGGCCAAGTTGTGTCATACAGCAAGCTATACTGATAAATCAATTCTCCATAAAAGTCTTCTAAAAGGCTGGTGTGTAAGGCACGGTAGTCTTCTGGGGTGGGAACTACAAAAGCGGATGCTAATGATTCAGCCACAAAAACTAACACCCCAACTTGTTGTTCGTGAATTTCAAACACACGCAAAGCATCTTCTAAACCTGCAATGTAACGTCCACTCACAGCAGTTTCGTAGCGTGAACCCAAACCATGAGAGAGGGCATATTTGGAATACTCACGCCAAGCAATTGTCGGCCCAGAGAAAAATAGTGATAAAAAACCTTCCATTGCTAGGTGTAAAGGTAAAAATCTCAGTTGGTTAGCTGATTCTCGTTTAGCCATACGTTGCATTAAACGGACGCTTGCACAACCATATTCTTGACTTTGTCCGTCGGTTTTGAGTATCTGTCCACCAAAGCTGGCGACGGGACTACCGTCATCAGTCCACGACATGACCAAGCCGTGGGGAACATAGGAAAAATATTTTATGCCTGGGTCTGTCAGTTGTCCCTCCAAATTGACGATTGTTATATCTTCTTCATAGGAACGACGGTTTAAGCGCAAATCACCGCGTATGTTCCGCCGGATGAGTGGCACAATACGGACTGCGCCTCTTACTTGAGAAGGGGCAATGTCTAAACCTTTTAGGGATATATCTGCTAATAATCTTTTCTTTTGTGCCATATCTAGACTTTGATGGAATTGTTTAACATCTGTTGCACTCTGGCAGCTAAATAATCTTCTAGTTCTGATAAAGGTGCGGAACCCTCAGCAAATCGGGCAAAGCCTAGCATTGTGGGTAAATCTTCTGCATCTCTGAGGCCGACAGTAGGGATGCTGGGGCTGAGATTTTGTAATGAAAAGTCTTCAGCATTAAATACGGGGTTGCAGTGAATGATAGAAGTTCGTTTTTGGGGATCTAATTTGGTGCGGTAAATTCGCAGGACTTGTGCCGCACCGTTGGGTGGGTCATTTTCGCAACCATCAGAGATGATCACTACTAAGTCTGCACCGGATGCTAAGGCGTTTAGTAAGGGTGTAGCTAAATCAGTTTGTCCATAGGGACGGAGTAGTAATGGTTCTGGTGTGTTTACTGTCCAAAAAGCACGGTATTCTTGTGAGGCTGCTTTGAGGAAGTAGTGTGCAGCTAAGGCGACACCCAAGGGACGGCGACGTTTTTCACTAGAACCGGAACTGGAATAACTGCAATCTAAGACTGCTGCAACTTTTCCGAGTTTTAAAGGTGCTTTTTTTAACGTGAATTGTGCCGATCGCTCTAAAGCTTGGGTTAAGATTGTTTGTTGCTGTTTTCGTGTTTTCCAAGGTAAGGAAAGGATATATAACGCCAGTTTGGTTAAGGGAAGACGACCTAAATCTACATCTATATCTACTTTCTCACTCCGTTCTGCTGCACCTTGGAAACGCAACTTTTCACCCAAGGTCATTTGTTCTTGAATACGGGATAAAAAAACATCACGAGGAATTTTATGCTTAGTGGCTAAACCTTCGGCGACTGTAAACGGTAATTTATAAACGGCTTCGGCACTGTAATTTGCTTGGCGAAAGTTCTCAAATAACTCGGTGGTATAGACTGTTTGTTGCCAGTTGCGAAACAAGAAATTACCTAATTCACCTTGTAATTTCAGGTGGGCATGGGTGGCGATCGCTCGTACTTTAGCACGATATTTCACCGCATCAAAACTAATATCACGCCGCATACTTAAATAATCTCTTGCGATCGCTCTACTACGACGATTGTTAATTTTTCTTTGGCGTAGTTGTTGCAAAACTCCCCAGGCTCTCTGGGGTGGTAGGGTGTTAAGTGCATGGGCAATCAGCGCGCCTTCTTCTTCTCGATGTTCTGGAAGTGTGTTTTTCCCTGTTGCTAATAGTTTCAGGATGATTTGGGCTTGATTGAAATGATTGATACCTGCTGCTAAGGAACGGGCGTATAGTAAGCGGTAATTACCGAGAATATAGTCGTGTAAAAAATCAATTGATACTCTTTGACCGTAAGCATCATCATAAAATTCACGCTGTCCTGTGCAAGCAAGGCAAGCATTGATAAACATGACCAAATCTTCTTGTGCAACTTGGTCGGAACGGTTAGTAGTCATAATAATAAAAATTGATGAGGATGCTGTTTGGGGAGAAAACAGTACAACTAGGTCAGGCAACTTAACGGGTTGAAACGGAAGTTGTACTAAAGTCCCGCAAACAGCAAGACTGAAAATTTTGTCAATATTTTGAAGGGGGTGCGGTTCGGGGAAAGGCGGCACCACTAGCTATAACAGTGGTAAAGACTGGGTTCGGAAGTTGTACCATAGTCCCGCGAACAGCAAGCTTGATGTAAATCGTTTAAACGCAGGGTGATGCTAAGTCAGCGCAGAGGGGCGCAGAGTGTTGTTAATTGCTGCTGGGTTTGGGAGAGAGATTTTAACAATAATTCAGCAGATTGACTTAACTTTGTCACAAAAATTCCTGTTGCGCTGTCTAAGTCTGATGTTAGCCAAGTGCCGTTAAGAATAATTTCGGCTGAGGAGGCATCACAAGGGCAAATTTCTAAGATATTCTCTTGAGATAGTTGTTTTAAGTGGGCAATAAGAGATGAGTTGTTGGCAATTAGAAATGTAGCTGTGGTGGGTTCAAGATGAAGTTTTGTAGCAGAACACAGAGCCAATATAACTCTTTTGCTTACCCAATCTGGCAAAGATTCGTTGAGATGTTCTAGATGAAAGCTGTTTTCTGTGTAAGTTAGTTTTAACATATGGTGATTTATAGATTGAGGTTTTTATTTGTATTCTGGAGTTCCTTTGTCTATGAATTGAGGATATGCGGAGAGAGTTCCCCGAAGCGAATTAGGGTATCTATCGCCGCAAACGCCTGTAAATTCAATGTATTCAAGCTGAGGGAAGTTGCTAAACTTAGGGGAATCCCCGAACTCTGTTGATTTTGGCGACAACAGCAATGGCAAGAGCGAGTTACGGCCTAGAAGCAAAAAAGCGATCGCGGCACTTATTAGGGTTGCTGTTGGCTTATGCTAATGATGCGATGGACTGTGATGAGTCGGCTTTAGATGCTCTACGTCCGCAGATTCAAACTCGTTGGCTAAATGAATATCGGCTGGTTGTCAGAACGAAAGTCAGGTTTCTCCAAGCACTAACAACTTTGATTGCTGGAGAGATTCAACTCAATGCAGAACAAATTAAGGAGTCTCTCAAGCGGTTTGCTGATTTCTTAGAAATTTTAGAGGATAATCGTCCCTCTCGCAGTGGTTCAGAAACTTGGCACTTTACCCTTAATTTGTGGCATAAACGCCAAGATATAGCAGCTAACTTGCAACAATTTGATCAAGAATGGGAACGTCGCCGTTCTGAAAAGTCACAGCAAGTAGCACCTACACAACAAACAAACGTAGAAAAATTTTCTTCTTCACTTATAGATTGGCAACAAATTTGTCGTGCTGATTTAGAACTCAACAATATTCAACGCCTGACAACTAATCCTTTAACAATCGCTGATGGATTAAGTTTTGCATTAAATCAAGTTTACGTTTCCTTGGGATTGGTGGAACAAAAACAGCGATCGCGTTATCGTGATGATGTTACTCCTCAAAATGGTTCTCGTTTATATGAGCCAGAAGATACGGAAGTAACTCAAACTTTTGACCATGATGAATTTATACAGCAGATAATACGAGCAAAACAGAGTAAACGAATTGCTATTATCGGCGAAGCAGGGGCAGGCAAAACTACTTTACTGCAAAAAATTGCTACTGGGATATTAAATAATACTACTGGTTTACCTATCTGGATTTCTTTAGCAGATTTACCAGGTAAAAGTTTAGAACAGTATTTAATTCAAGATTGGCTACCTGCTGCTACCCGCAAGTTACGCGTTTCTCCAGAGGTAGAGGAGGAATTTTGCCAACAGTTTAATCAAGGTAAGGTATGGCTATTACTAGATGCGGTGGATGAAATGGCGATCGCGTCTACTCTGGCTTTAGCAAAAATTGCCAGTTATCTCAGAGGTTGGGTAGCAGATGCCACAATAATTTTAACTTGTCGGCGAAATGTCTGGGATGGGGGAAAAAATGTTTTAGAAAATTTTGACACCTATTGTAATTTGCATTTTACCTATGGTGATAGTCAGACACCAGACCGAGTAGGGCAATTTATTCAACGCTGGTTTCGTACAGATGTAACTACAGGTGAAAAACTGCGTTTTGAGCTAGAGCAACCTGAACGGAGAAGAATTAGGGATGCAGTGAAAAATCCCTTGAGATTAGCGTTATTATGTCGTATTTGGGGATTAGGAAAAGGAAGTCTACCGATCACAAAAGCTGTTTTATATGAGCAATTTGTTGAGGCAATTTATGAGTGGAAGCAAGACAGATTTCCTACAACTTTAACCCAAAGACAGCAGTTAAATCAGGCATTGGGAAAGTTAGCATTATTAGCTATTACTCAAGAAAAGACTAAATTTCGGTTGCAGCATAGTTTTGTTTGTCAGGTATTGGGTAATCCTGATGATGGATTATTTCAATTAGCATTGCAATTGGGGTGGCTCAATCAAGTAGGAATTGCAGATAGTTCTAGCGAAAGAGTTTATGCGTTTTACCATCCCACTTTTCAAGAACATTTCGCGGCACAGGCTGTTACTGATTGGCGTTTTTTCTACAATTCCAATTGTGAAAGTGTTGCAGTAGATAATTATAGGATTTTTGAACCACAATGGCGAGAAGTAATTTTATTATGGTTGGGGAGAAATGACGTAGCACCAACAGATAAAACAGCATTTATCCAAGCTTTAATTAATTTTGATGATCAATGTGGGGGATTTTATAGTTATCAAGCCTACTTTTTAGCAGCACAAGGGGTAGCTGAGTTTAGTGATTGTCAAAACACTGATGAGATTATTCAGCAATTAATCAAGTGGCGTTTTGGCTATTTTGAACCTGGGAAACAAAAGTGGTTCAGATATCCGCCGCCAATTGTGGAAGGTGCTAGGGTAGCATTACTGAAAACTGATCGAGTCAAAGCGATCGCAGCCCTAGAACAATTTATTCAATCATGCGAAAATGAGTTTGATAGTTGGAATGCTGCCTATAGTTTGGGTAGAACTTTTGACCCTGGAAATCAAATTGCGATCGCTACATTAGAAAATTTAGTCACAATCGTTCGACATGAATCTATTCGGTGGCAAGCTGCCTATAGTTTGGGTAGAGTAGATCCTGGTAATGCTATTGCGATCGCGGCTTTAGTACAAATAATTACATCTACTAAAAATGAAGCTACACGTCGCAAAGCTGCTTATGCTTTGGGCAAATTGGATGCTAATAATAATATAGCAATTTCCACATTAGAAACAATAGCTACCTCAGCTACAGATAAATCACAACGACAACAAGCTCTAGAAAATTTAATTGTTTTGCGTCGTGGCGAAATTTTCACTAAAAATAACACTCAGTCTCTACCAAAATATCAACCGATAGCTTCCCCTCCTGCTGCCAAAATTACAGCGTTAATTCAAGGGATTATATCCTGTGATGATGAAAATACTCAAAGACGCAGAGCTTATAAATTAGCACAACTCGCTCTAGGTAATGACATAGCATTGACAACTTTATTAACTTTACTCAAATCAACTAAAAGTAAATCTTTACAGAAACGATCAGCAGATAATATTAAGGAAACTATTGTTTGTGAACAGTTCCCCAAAGTGATTGCTGATTTAAAGGAATATTTTACTGATACCTCACCAGAAGAAAATTTACACTTGTACTGTGATGCTTATAAATTAATTTGGTACTGTGCAGAAAATATGAGTTATCAAGAGTTTTGTGCAGCTTGGTATGATAATTAACAAACTGTCATGGCAAGTAACGCCGAGGCTTTATGAGCAAGGTGAGGTGCTAGCGATCGCTCTCACATTTGATACTAGTGATTTAGAATACGTTACACTGACCCATGAAACAATCAAAAGTTTGCAGGTTCAAGATTGCTGATCCAGCCTACCCTAATATTCCTGCAATCAAGGGATTATCGTTGCATAAGCCATAATTTAAATCTTTAAATAAGATTGTTGTTAATCAAGGGATGATCAAACAAATTTTGCTATGCTGGACTCTGTAATCGAGTAGTTTGCCTAAATTCACTATAGTCCAATACTATTGCAGTTCAGCAAGCTAAAATTGCCACACAGTAAATTAACGTACAGTATAATTTGGTTTTGCAACTAAAAATTCATAATTTACTATAGGTAATTAAACGATCGCTCTCAAAAGTTGATATTTTTTTATAAGGAGGCTCAACAACCTGTCTAAGCAATTGTCTAGCTGTGTTGGACTCACTTACGCTCATTTGCAATTTTTTTATGAGTCATCATCTACCCCACACCAAGATACCGGCTCCGTGCATTGTTAACACGGGCATAATTGTGAATAAACTCGACATGAAGCGATTATTGGCTGATTTAGGTCGAGTCCACTACATCTACACCCAAGAAGACAGGCTACTGAGCGAGGGTGAAGGGGATGTGATGGAAGTATTTGCTAACCCGCAAAGGTCTACCTTAGTTGCTAATAGTGCGCTTTACCTGAATGTTGAGAGTTTTGATTATTTAGAACTCAAACAGTCTCCACAACAACAAACCTATTTTGATTTAATGCAAGAAGGTATGTGTTTGCGACTGATTCCCTTATCCACCCCATTCCAAGAACGTCAACAGAGACAATGGAATGTTAGTGCGATCGAAGCTATGATGGACGAAGTGCTAGCTGCTAGATGGGACGCAGAAATTGATGATGACTGTTCTGATACCTTCTAAATACAAGCTTACCCAAATCTTAGTCCCAGTATTTCATGACGTTGGTTAATCCCGTGAAAATCTCATTAACGTAGTGAACTGACACAACTAAACTTCAGCTAGTCTTTGATCTTCATCTCCAACATAGTGAGGAACAGAAACTAGTTATTTAACATAACTGTTAGTTGTGTCATCCTCCTACGCAAAATTTAACTCACAGGGAGGATCGATAACTATAGCTATTATCTCAGTCTAAGTGTGTAATCATACCTATCTGAAACTACTTTGTAAAAAGTTTTAGGAATCATACTAGAAGAACAACTGCCATCCGCATCAAAAATTTTAAAAGATGATTGTTTCAGACAAAATGTAGCTGTTCTTCTATCTCGCAATTCCCACGGCTGCCATTCGTTATCGGCTGCATAGATATAAGCAGAAACTCGTCTCATATCACCAGTAAGAATTGTTTCACACTGACTCGAATTTACGTGAGTCCACCCACTGGCTACCCAACTATCCTCTGAATACCAAGCTTTGGCTACATAAGCTTTATCAGATGAGGAATTACAGACAATCAAATCAGCTTTAGCCTCAACAGCTGTACCCATAACTAAGGGCATAGATAGTAAACCAGAAATAAATAAGTAATTGACAGCTTTCATGTTGATGAAAAAATCTTTGGGAGTTGATTTAAAAGTAATCGCAGACAATTGATTAACTGACTTGAGGATAAAAATCCTCAGCTAATTAATTGCGTCGGCATACTTATTTGTTAGTTAAATTCACTCACAATACTATCAATTCCAGAAATCTTAGGTAACAAAAAGAAAACTGTTTTCTTAGGGACTTCCAGATGAAAAAATATCCAAACTGTAGCGTGCGTCAGTTATGAATAACCTCTTGGTATAGTTAGGTTTTCTCGCACTGACGCACCCTACTAAGCTGTTTATTTGGGATAATTGATTTTTTGGGGACTTCCAGAAAATAAACTATCCAATTTATTTTCTTCAAACAAACTGTCTTTCCCCCTGCTCCCTGCCCCCTGCCCCCTTACCATCAAAGAGATAGTATATTTTTTTAATTGGAAGTCCCTTGGTGTCCCTTACCTAGTTTTTGCTTCAAGCTAGTGAAAGACAGCAGCAACGTGTTATGTTAACGAAGCATCGATATTACACAAAAAGCGACAAGAAAACATGAAGATTGATTTGCTAGTATATTTAGTAACTATGTTCTAAATATTTAGGAAATAAAACCCTCTTGTCTAACCTTAATTTTTCCATTAGCGATCGCCTGATTTTACCTTGAGTGCTATCTTTTCTTATCAATCTTTGGCTCGTTGCAGCCAAACAAAAGCCAGAGCCGGGGTATTTTTGACACCTCATGGTGTTGTAGAAACTCCCCGATTTATGCCTGTAGGAACGCTGGCTAATGTCAAAACTGTTACCCCAGCCCAATTAAAAGAAACTGGGGCGCAGATGGTTTTATCTAATACCTATCATCTCCATCTCCAACCAGGAGAAGCAATTGTGGCGGGTGGTGGTGGTTTGCATAAGTTCATGGGTTGGGATGGGCCAATGCTAACTGATTCTGGTGGGTTTCAGGTCTTTAGCTTAAGTGAAATGCGGAAAATTACCGAAGAAGGGGTAACTTTTCGCTCTCCCCATGATGGACAAATTATTAAGTTAACACCAGAACGCTCTATAGAGATTCAGAATATCCTAGGGGCAGATGTGATTATGGCCTTTGATGAATGTCCACCCTACCCAGCAACACGTCAAGAGGTGGAAGCGGCGACTGAACGCACTTACCGTTGGCTACAACGTTGTATAGTAGCCCATGAGCGTAGTGATCAAGCATTATTTGGAATTGTGCAAGGGGGGGTATATCTAGATTTACGTGCTAAAGCTGCTCATGCTTTAACCGAATTAGATTTACCAGGTTATGCTATTGGCGGTGTGAGTGTGGGAGAACCGCCAGAACTGATGGCGCAAATTGTCCAAGCAACTGCACCCTTGTTACCACCGGAAAAACCCCGCTATTTGATGGGTGTGGGGACGTATCGAGAAATGGTAATTGCGATCGCTTCCGGGATAGACTTATTTGATTGTGTCATTCCTACCCGTTGGGCGAGACATGGTACAGCAATGGTTAAAGGTGAACGTTGGAATTTAAAAAATGCTAAGTTTCGTGAAGATTTCGCGCCATTAGATGAAACTTGTCCTTGTTATGCTTGTCAAAATTTTAGTCGGGCTTACATTTCCCATTTAGTGCGATCGCAGGAAATTTTAGCTTATACCTTATTGAGCATTCATAACATCACCGAACTGATTCGCTTTACTCAAAAAATTCGTGAAGCAATATTAAGCGATCGCTTTGTGGGAGAATTTGGCCATTGGCTCAATTCATCCGAAAATGCAGAACTAGGGTGAAAGGAAAAAATTTTTTCCATGGCCTATGCCCAATTACCAATGCCCAAACCATGTTAAGATACATCTCAATTATGAAAGCTGTGTTGGATTAGGTGGATTTAAACAAACATGGAAGCCGCACTATTATTAGCAAAATTGCCTGAAGCCTACCAAATCTTTAATCCTTTGGTAGACGTTCTCCCAGTTATTCCCGTTTTCTTTTTGTTACTTGCTTTTGTATGGCAAGCAGCAGTGGGATTTAGATAAGTTCAAACATGATCAAATCATGGGATAGGTAAATTACCTGTCCCATTTTTTTATTACAATACTATCTTGATAATTCTTAATTATTTGTAATATTTAAGAAAAAATTATTAATATAGGTGTGTAACCCGGCCAGCGTGCAGTTAAAGAGGAAGTATTCAGTTATGGGTAACATCAAATTTGTCAAAGAAAATAAAGAAGTCATCGCCGCAGATGGTGCTAACTTGCGGCTAAAAGCAATGGAAAATGGAGTAGACATCTATAAATTTATTGGCAAACTCACAAATTGCGGCGGCTATGGCCAGTGTGGTACTTGTGTCGTCGAAATAGTAGAGGGAATAGAAAATCTTTCTACTCCTACAGATGTAGAAAATCGAATGCTCAAGAAAAAGCCTGCAAATTATCGCCTAGCTTGTCAAACCTTAGTCAATGGTGCAGTTAGCGTAGTCACTAAACCTTAATATTGTTGATTGTTCCTGGTATCAGCCTTTGCCATTGCCTGAGTAAAAAAAAGAGCTAACACTGGCATTGATGATGCTATCCTAAAATTGTTGACTGGAAATTTAAAGAGAGGCTTCCTTGCCATGCAAGTTAATGACCTGGGGTTCGTAGCGAGCATTCTGTTCGTACTAGTTCCCTCTGTATTTTTAATAGTTCTTTACATCCAAACTGCTAGCCGCGAAGGTAAAAAAGATAGTTGATCATTTTTTGTTAAAAGTGGAAAACCCCTGTTACCGAATGGTATAGGGGTTTTTACTGATTAACAGCTAGACTAAGAAAGAGGTTTAAGCCGTTGTCCGTGCTAATAAAACTGGACAAGTAGCATTAACTCTGACATAGTCTGACAAAGAAGCACCGATGAGTCTGTCAATATCGACAAAATTCTTCGCTACCGATGGACGGCGATCAGGAGAACCAAGTAATAATAAGTCTACGCTCAATTGTTCTGTCAAACGACAAATCTCTTCTCCTGGTTTACCGCTACTGGTATAACAGCGAGTTGGTACACCATATTTTTGTGCTTCTGCTACGGCTGCGGCTAAGACTGGGTTTTTGTCTGGGGTAATTTCAGCTACTTCTGAGGTTTTACCACGTAAATCAGTAGTGATGTTAGCTAAAATTAATTGACTACCCTGAATACCTTGCAGTAAGAACAAAGCTAAATTTAAGCAATGTTTAGCAGCATCCGAGTTATCCATCGCCACCATGATGCGTTTAATTCTCTTGACATAAATGTCATCTTTAACCAACAACATGGGGCGAGAAGACAATTGAAATACATACTGGCTTACAGAGTTCGATAAAATTGATTGCAGACGCTTTAGTCCGCGTGAACCCATAATAATTAAGTCAGCATCGATTTCATCTGCTACCTGGCAGACAACATCTTTAGGATCACCTTGGCGCAAAATCGAAGACACTTGAGAAGGATCTAAATTCAAAGATTGAATGGCATTCGCTAGAATTTTGCCTCCTTCTTCCCATTTGTCTGTCATGGCTGCCGAAGTGCTTTGAGCAGCAACAACGTGCAGAACTGTAACTTTTGCATTTTGGATTGAAGGCACTTCTTTCAAAGTCTTAAGCATTTCTTCGGCGTGTCCTAATCCAGAAACCGCTAGCAAAATCTTTTCTATCATTGTTACTTCTTGTTGTTAAGGTTGCTTGGTGTTTAATCTTTAGTAGTTAATGCCAATGAGATTGTCACCACTTTGCTCAACAACCTAGTAATTAAGCTAGCACAAAGCAAATTTTCATCACTAGTCAATTAACACCCAAAGGTGTAATTTTCTGAAATCCTAATGATTTTTTAAGTTTGTTTGTGGCTTATTTCCTTAACTTTCCAACTAGGTTTCAATAATTAAGCTTACTCTCAATATTGCCTGATAAGTTTCATATTTGATGATATTAGTTATTTTTTTTAATCAATATTAAATAATTTTAATTAGAGAAACGTTAAGTATTGCAAAGCTGGAGTTGCCAAGAGTAGCTAAGATTATGATTAATTCTCAAAAAATAGGGGACAGGTGAGAGGTAACAATGAATAGAAAGGAGAAAAGAATCGTGTTTATCTCTCAAGAAACACACAGGTTTAGGCGTATAGAGAAATAAAAAGCTGTTACTTCTCTATTTTGCTAGTGCGTAGCCGTGCTAGTTAGAGTCTTCTATCTTGCTATTCCGTACTACTTTTATTGAGTGGGTTGCAACACAATGAAATATTAAACAAATCCCTAAATTTATAGATTTTGCTTATATTTAAGATAATCAGGAATGACTACTATTATATCTAATTTTTTGAGATGTGTTTTTAGCATTATCGAGTCAACCGCCCCACCCACAAGGGGATGGGGCTTGTAACTAACCGAAAGAATCGGT
>JBODRP010000154.1:0-12452 GCA_050633005.1 Trichormus sp.
GAACATTGGTTCGCCAGTAGTTCTGAAGATGGTATCATCCGATTTTGGGATAGTTTGTCAGGCACTCTCTTACAAGAATTACAGGGACATACCGCCCGCGTTTGGACTCTGAGCTTTCATCCCCAAGGGCATCTACTAGCTAGTGGTGGCCATGATGAAACGGTGAAACTCTGGGATGTTGATTCTGGTGAGTGTGTTGCCACCTGGGAAGGATTTGGCGTAGTCATGTCTGTCAGCTTTAGCCCTGATGGGCGAGTGCTAGCAGCAAGCAGCGATCATCTGATTCGGCTTTGGGATGTGGAGAAAAAGCAGCCTCTGTTAAATTTAGAAGGTCACACAAATGTCATCTCTGCTGTTAAGTTTCTCCCCAATCTGCCAATAGATGGTGGCTACACCCTAGTCAGTGCCAGCTATGACGAAACCATTCGCTTTTGGAACATTGAAACCGGTAATTGTTTGCAGATGCTGCGACCCGATCGCCTTTATGAAGGTATGAACATTGCTGAAGTCATTGGTTTAAGCGAAGGGCAAAAAGCAGTGTTACAACAGTTGGGCGCGAGGGAGAATCATTAGTTTATGTCAATTAATCTCCCACTTGAAACACCACGTTTGTTACTGCGTGAGTTTCAAAACAGTGACAAAGTCACATTCTGTGCTTATCGCTCAGATCCAGAAATAGCAAAATATCAAAGTTGGGATATACCTTATTCAGAAGCACAAGCAGCAGCTTTTATTGACTCATTACAGCATTTAACCTCTGGTATTTTAGGTGAGTGGTATCAGTTAGCAATTGAACTCAAATCAACCGGACAAATGATTGGTGACTGTGCTTTCTGTATCTTAGCTGAGGATGGAAAACAAGCGGAAATTGGCTTTACCTTAGCGCGTAAATACCAAGGTAACGGCTATGCCACGGAAGCTGTAACTTGTTTATTAAATTATTTGTTTAAACATCTAAATTTACATCGAGTGCGCGCTAGCTGCGACCCTAAAAATATAGCATCAATTAAACTATTAGAACGAGTTGGTATGCGCCTTGAAGGTCACTTTATTAAGAGTTTGTGGTTGAAAAATAATTGGGTAGATGAAATGTGGTTTGCTATTTTGCAAAATGAATTTACAACCGATGTGACTTGAAACATAAAATGGCAGTTATTGCCACTTTAGGGACTTCCCTCAATTACACAACTGTTCTAAGTCCCCTACACCCTTACACCCCTACACCCCCATACCCCTAAATATCAGGGTAAAGTCGGTTGTTCAGCAACGTTGAGGGGATTTTGTGCCTCTGATGTCTGAGGTTCTGCATGAGCCGGGGTTTCATCTACTTGAGTATTTAAACTAGGGAGACGTACAGCACTCAGAGCCGTCTTAATCACCACAGCCGTAGGAACAGCGACAATTACACCTAAAAGTCCACCGATTCTAGCTCCCGTTAACACAGAAATTAATACCCACACCGGATTTAACCCGGTAAAACTGCCTAAAATCCGAGGAGCGATTAAGTTTTCTAGAATTTGCTGTACAATGACGGCGGCGATTAAAACTTTCACTCCCATTGAGAAATCTTGCAGTGCCACTAAGGAAGTTGTCAGGGCAATCCCCACAGAACCACCAAAGGGTACAAGTGCCATAATGCCAATTGTCAAGCCAAATAATAGACCAAACGGCACTTTCAGCCACAAAAAGCTAGGAATCAAGGCAGAAGCCATACAGGTAGATAGGATTAGCTGAGTAATAAAGAAATTCTGAAAACTCAGGCGTACTGTCTGGGAAAACGGATCACGAAATCTTTGGGGTAGCCAGTCTACTAAACTTTCCCAGAGTTCGTCACCATGCTGTAACAGATAGAAGGTTAACACCATCGTCAACAGGAAATCTAGCAGACTGGTGAAGGTGACTACAGCTAAATTTAAGACTTGTCCAGCGATCGCTTGTAATTGTCCTTTAACGCGATCATTAATTTGCACTAACAAAGCATCTAGGTTAATTGGTAAACCCATTGCTTCGCCTTTTTCATTCAAAATCATCAACTGCGATCGCCCAGAATCAATTAACTCTGGAATCCGCGCTACTAGCTGTTGTGCTTGGGTGAGAGCCAAGGGAATCAAAGTTACACCCAAAGCCAAAAGTATTGATAAAGCCAGTAAAAATACTAAAACAGCTACTTGCTGTCGTTTTGCACCGTGATACTCCATCCAGCTAACGGGATAGTTGAGCAGAAATGCTAAAACTGAAGCTCCCACTAAAATAACTATGAGGGAGTGGAAATAATCAAAAATAGCGGCAAATGCCCAACCATTGAGAACTAATAAGGGTGCGAACAGAGCGATCGCCCCAATTCTCGCTATTGGTGTTAGTGTGTGCCACCAGTCAAATAGCTTGCGTGTCTGCATCTTAAACCGATTGCGGGATAGAACTCAATACAAGTCTTAATCTATAGCTTATTATCGCTAACTACATCACTGTCATTCATCTCTCTAGTTTAGGATTTGACAAAACATCGTATGAAAAATTCGGAATCAAGAGATCATTCTCTGTATCAAGAGAGTAAAGACTGGAAAATTGGGAGTGAAGAAGATGTCACCCCATCACTAACCTATAAAAAAGAGGAAGAAAATGCCAAAACACAGTTGATTGTATATTTAATCCCCGTGATAGGTTTTTTTCCCTCCCTATGGACGGTTTATCGTCGTCAAGGTAATCAGGAACAACTAGCTATTAGTCGTCTGTCTATTACTCTGGCATTAATCTGGCTGTTAGGCTATATCTTATTAGCCACTGGCGCAGCAACTGCCGATTTTTTAGCACTGCGGCTGTTAATTCTTAATACTTTTTGTACATCTGGTTATTTTTTGGTGAGTCTGTGGCTGATGTTGAGAATTATGCAAGGTAAATCTCACCGCTTACCAGGTTTAAGTAAGTTAGCTCAAAAATTATTAGACTAGGCCAGAGGTGACAGGTGACACTGACTTGGGGAATACAGAAAAATACCATCTCCATCAATGGGATAATTGATTTTTTGAAAATCTCCAACCTCAGTATAAACACTCGAAACTCAAAATCCCAAACCATATAAATAGTATCTTATCCCCAGACCCCAATCCCCAATCCCCAATCCCTAATTACCAAAAAATTTCCTCTCCCCATCTAGTCAAACTGACTAAATTGTTGTCATACTTCAAGAAAACAAGGAGAGATTTGCCACAACTAACAAAAAATCCTGCTATAAGTGTTGTGGTTGACACTGATTTATATAACAGCATGGTTTATTAAAAGTTAGCTATTACGGGTTGATTTATCTGCATTAATTGTTAGTTGGCAAATATACATAAATTTCATCAGTTAAGTGTGAGGCAGTTTGTGACTAGTCAAAGAACTTCGACCGAAGGCAACCAATCAGCAAACGCCCCTAATTCCAGGGGAAAAAATGGCAAATCTGGGCGTTGGCTATGGTTTTGGGTGGGGATGAGTGGTATTGCTATGGTATCCGCCACAGCCGGCGCACTGTTGGCGGTGTCTTTAAGTGGCACACCGTTACAGCAAGCAGAACTCAGTCCCCAAGAAGAAGCTGTCTTTGATGGCGATCGCATTGCGGGTAGTGGGTTACGCTTCTCAGAATTAACTCGCCCTGTAAATCTTCTCGTCATGGGAATGAGTGTACTACCGCCAGATGTACAGAATGCTCCTGCTGAAACGAAAAATCTCCGCTATTTACCCCAAGTCAATTCCTTCGATGGACTGGCGGATGTGATGCTTTTGGTGCAATTTGAACCAGAAAAGAAAAAAATCGCCATGTTATCTATTCCCAGAGATACCCGCACCGAAATCGAGGGATATGGAACAAGAAAGATTAACTCCGCCAATGTGGAAGGAGGCCCGGCTTTAACCGCCAAAACGGTGAGCAATGTCTTGGGGGGTGCAGGTATTGATCGCTACATCCGCATTAATGTTTTAGGCGTAGGTAAACTAATCGATGCTTTGGGTGGAGTTACCGTCTATGTCCCCAAAGACATGAAATATCGAGATGATTCCCAACATTTATATATTAATTTAAAAGCAGGTAAGCAACATCTCAACGGTGATCAAGCCTTACAATTACTGCGCTTTCGCCATGATGAACTAGGAGATATTGGCCGCATTCAACGCCAGCAAATGGTAATTAGGGCTTTAATTGACCAGAGTCTTAACCCAGCTACATTAACTCAATTACCAAAAATTCTCAACGTGGTCAAAGATAATATTGACACTAACTTAACCGTTGAGGAATTAGTAGCATTAATGGGCTTTGGAGTCCGCACGAATCGGGCGAATATGCAAATGTTTATGCTCCCTGGTAGGTTTAGCGAAAATGGGGAGTATGATGCCAGCTATTGGATACCGAATAAAAGAGGTATTGCTAAACTGATGTCACAGCAATTTGGTTTAGAATCATTGGCGGAATCCCAAATGACTGAGCCTGGGAGGTTAAAGATAGCAATTCAAGATAGCACAGGCAGCGATCGCTCTCAACTCCGTCCTTTGATTGCCAGTTTAGAAAAAGCTGGATATCGTAATATTTACATATATAAACCTTGGTCAGAACCCCTAGAAGTGACTAACATTATCGCTCAACAAGGAGATGGTGATAGTGCTGAATTAGTCCGCAATAGTTTAGGTTTTGGTGAAGTCAAGGTACAAAGTACAGGTAGTCTTGATTCCGATATCAGTATCCAGTTAGGTAGAGATTGGTTGCAAAAGAAAGACTTATTAGATACTAGTACTTTTTAAAGCACTTATCAGTCCTGACGGCGTATGGTATGGTGTTTTCCCTGCTTAAACTCAACCCCCAACCCCCAACACTGCAACAGAGAGACGCAAACTTTGCCTCTCCCAAAATCTTATAGGAAAAAGCTATAGGAATCCGATTTGATTCATGAACAACTCGTGAGGGTAGGGTTGGGGGTTGGGAAGAAAACAATGTTACGTATACTGAGGTTTTGTTCAGAAATCAAATATTAGTCCTATAGGTAATCTAAGTAATGAGTAATGGGATTTACTCATTACTCATTACTCATTACTTATTACTTATATTCTGGCTAAGACAGGTTGATTCTGCACTGCACTCACAGCCTTTGATTCTGTATCTGTGCAGTAAATTTCACAGGAGTTATTCGGGCTTTCGATCAGTTTGACTTTGTGGAGCTTTGCACCTAAATTTTGAATGGGCGATCGCAGTAAATTACTAATATAGAAAGCGATATTCTCAGCCGTCGGCACAACCTCAGCAAAATAAGGAATATCTTTGTTTAAAAAGGTGTGATCGAATGGTTCTACTACATAATCTTCAATCACCTGATTTAACGCACCTAAATCAACAATCATCCCAGTACGCTGATCAATTTCACCTTTAACGGTGACTTCTAAATGATAATTGTGTCCGTGTCCATGAGGACGGGCGCATTTACCATAAATTTCATGATTATCTTGATCACTAAGATGAGGACTTGCTAGCCGATGAGCTGCACTAAAGTGAGTGCTGATAGAGAGGTAAGCTTCCATTCCGTTTCCTATGTAATCTGCCCAAAGTTCAGGATGTTCAAATAACTGTATGCGGACTAGTGGTAAGTGGGGCGCTAGTCGCTGCCATATCACCCGTGCAATATTCTCTGTCGTAGGCAAAGTTTGCTGAAATTCTGCCCAGACATCATTGAGATAAGAAAAGTCCAATTGGCTGGTAACTTCACTTTTAATTACGTGTTTCACGTCTGACAAGTTCAGCACCATGCCATATTCATCTAGTTCTCCAGCCATAGAGACAAATAAGACATAGTTATGCCCGTGTCCAGGAAATTTCGAGCAAGCCCCAAATTTCTCCAGATTCTCGGCTGGACTCAATTCTGGCAACCAATAGCGATGACTGGCCGAAAACTGAGCGCGGCGATTTACGATACATTGCATGAGTACACTGGGAGCAGAATTTAAAATTTCTTAATCTTTCTCTATATTCCAGCATAAACTAAATTTATAATGATTAGTCATTAGTTCTGAGTTATTAGGTATTAGTCTCTACACTATTGACTATTGACTATTGACTATGAACAAGTGCGATCGCCACACAAGGTTTAGGGGATGCAGCGATAGCTTATTTTCTGCCAGTACCAAAGGCAGGGAAAGGCAGCATTGAGCCTTAGCTTCTGCCCTAGAATTATAGGAAAGAGTCTAATAACTTTAAACTTGCGTATTGCTCGTATGGCTAATCCTCAACTCAGTGGTGAAGAAATTACCCAACGTGGTAGAGAACTCTATGAACAGAGCATTCGTTCTCAAGTAGAAACAAAAGAAAATATTGGTAAGATTATCTCCATTAATGTAGAAACCAGTGAATATGAAATAGGTGAAGATTTAATCATGACGAGTCGCCGATTACAAGCAAAACAATCTGATGCTCCCATTTGGGCAGGACGAATTGGCTTCAACGCTGTCTATGCAGTTGGTGGTACATTGACATCTCCAAAATCTTAATCTAATCTCTACTCTACAGATGCTTGGGCTTCACAATGCAATCTTGTAGCGATGCGAAATAGTTCTTGCCCTGTGTGCAGATAACGATCATCATAATTTAAGGGAAAATAAGATAATTCTTCTAGTCCATCTCCCACTTGACTAAGGCTGTAGTAAATATGAGCCGCAGCCCTAGCTAAACTAGGGGGGTTAGGTAAGGAACGAAAAGTAGTTTGGGCTTGTTTTAAGTCTGCTTTACACTGTTGTAAATATTCCTGAAATTCGTCTAATAATTCATCATCAAAAGGATCGGCGGCGAGTTCTTCAATTTGCTCTTCTAAAGAGTTGAGTATGTTACACAGTAGGCGATTGACTGGATGATATACAACGCGCAGCCATTCTTCAACTTGCTCATCAGCGTCTTTTCCTGATTTGCGTGTGGTTTGGTAATGTTTTTGTGCTGAGGCTGTACGCTGTTGGCGACTATTATTTAATTTTTGCGATTCATCACGCAGTTTTTGATCATAATTGCGGCGACTTTGACTATCACCTAAAACTTCATAAGCTGCGTTAATGCGGATAATTTCTTCGTGATTAGCTGTATCCTGATTACTATCAGGATGAAATAATTTCACCAAGCGGCGATAGGCTTGCTTGATCTCCGCTTGGCTAGCATTAGAACTGACTTTGAGAGTGTCGTAGTGGTTGGAATCTTGTTGAAAATCGGCCATTCATCCAATAATTGTTAGCTGATGCTAGTGGCTACTTTTGCCTCTAAGTCTTGAAACAACGGTGTACTCAAATATCTTTCGCCAAAACTAGGCTGAATCATCACGATTAAGCGTCCCTCGTTTTCTGGGCGTTGGGCTACACGAATCGCAGCGCATAAAGCTGCACCACTAGAAATTCCTGATAGTAGCCCTTCTTCTCTAGCTAAACGGCGACTGTAGGCGATCGCTTCTTCATCGGTAACTGTAATTACTTCATCTATTAAGTCTACCTTAAGTACCTGGGGAATAAAACCCGCTCCAATCCCTTGAATTTTATGGGGGCCTGGTTTACCTCCTGATAAAACTGGGCTGTTGGTAGGTTCAACTGCGATCGCTTGAAAACCAGGTTTTCGACTTTTCAGTACTTCCGCTACACCTGTGATCGTACCACCTGTACCCACCCCTGCCACAATCATATCTACCTGTCCGTCGGTATCTTGCCAAATTTCTTCGGCGGTAGTTTCTCGATGGATTTTCACGTTGGCTGGGTTGCGGAACTGCTGCAACATATAAGCATGAGGAGTACTATTTACTATCTCCTGCGCGCGGCGAATTGCCCCACTCATTCCTTCCATCCCTGGGGTAAGTTCTAATTCTGCACCATACGCTCGTAACATTGCCCGCCGTTCACCACTCATAGTCTCCGGCATAGTTAAAATTAACCGATAACCTTTAGCAGCTGCCGCCATCGCTAAAGCAATTCCTGTATTTCCCGATGTGGGTTCTACTAATACTGTTTTCCCAGGAGTAATTAACCCCTCCTCCTCCGCAGCATTAATCATACTCACGCCAATTCTGTCTTTTACAGATGATGAGGGATTCATGCTTTCCAGTTTGACTAAAATCTGTGCCACACACCCCTCGGCTTGGGGGATGCGATTCAACTTTACTAAGGGGGTTCGCCCAATCAATTCTGTGATGTTACTAGCAATCCGCATATTTTTTCCTTACCGTTGATTTATTAGAGACTTTGAGATCAAAAAATATCCAAATTGGTCGGTGCGTCAGTATGAATAATCTCTGAGTATAGTTAGGTTTTAACGCACTGACGCACCCTACCCAACCGTCAATTTCCGATAATTCATTGTTTGTGTTCTCTTAATCATTTATCCATAATCTCAGGATTAAAACTCTAGAGTCCACAGCTTTCTTTACGATTGACTTTATGGACTAAATGTAGTACATGATATCCAACTGCCGTCGGGAATCTCTTTTTTCACAAAGATCCTGAAGTGTGTAATTTTGCAATACAGAATTAGCTGCTTGACAAGCTTCTTGCCAAATTTCTTCGATGACTGCACCATCTAAGGTTTTCGAGTTCCCATTATCTTCACCCGTCCTCACGTCTAGACCTTCCAAACATTCTAATATTTCAAACAGGGTGATTTTGCGAGGTTCTCGTGCTAAAAAATAGCCCCCTTTCGAGCCGCGTTGGCTTTTGAGTATCCCACCACGCCTTAAGGTTGCCAGTAACTGTTCTAAA
Organism: Trichormus sp.; assembly: GCA_050633005.1. GTDB lineage: Bacteria > Cyanobacteriota > Cyanobacteriia > Cyanobacteriales > Nostocaceae > Trichormus. Next base: position 8,737 of record JBODRP010000154.1, read on the forward strand.
TAGCGATCGGGTATGTTTTGCTGGGCGGCGATTTGTCGGATTTGCATTGGTTCGCCGCTTTCGTAATGGGTTGCCATTTCTAATAAGGCAAGAATTGCGTATTCTGATTTACACGATAGTTCCACAAGCAAAATAATTAAGTGGTGAATAAATTTATGAAACGGTTAAGTCTGATCCCTTAACCTTCTCTAGTATACTCCGGTTCACCACTAGGGTTTCTGCCTTATGGTAATTTGTCATTAACTGCGTTTGTAATATCATGTCCGCCTAATTACTTCTGACTTTTCACGTTATGTACAAAAGCTAACGTCAAACCTAACCCCCTCATCCCCTTCCCTTGTAGGGAAGGGGGAATAAGTAGGTCGGCGTAAATAATTATTGTTGGAATAAGGCAGGGGGCAGGGGGCAGGGAGCAGGGGGAGAAAGAGTTTGAGCCTTATTTACTTTTCTTCACATAGTTTGGTTTTATTGCACCGACTTACTTATGTAGAGACGTTTCATGAAACGTCTCTACATTCGTAGGGGAGAGGTAGCCTGCGGGTACTCCTACGGAGAACTCGTAGAGTAGCAAGCTATGGAGAGGGGTTTTCCAGATCCCATGAAAAGTGAGAATTACTTGCGATATAACTTGTTTGTGGAGAAATCCCAAAATTCTCTCTCCCCCTGCCCCCTGCACCCTGCCCCCTGCCCCCTGCCCCCTTGCTGCCTTCGTGATAAGTCTTTAACCGGACACAATATAAAAAACCCCGCTATAAAACGGGGTTTTTGATGTTTAAAATATTAAACCGATGAGGAATGCTCTAGAAGGTGAAAGTAGTTCTGAGAGTACCGATAATCGCATCATCGCTGTTATTTCTTTGGCCAGAATTGGTCAACCAGATGAGACTAGGAGTGATGGAGATGTTATCAGAAACACGATATTTGTAGAACCCTTCAACTTGGTAGGGTACTTCGTTTGAACCGGGATTTTGTGCGGGACGAGAAAGTGAATAGGGTTGCGCGCCTGCAAAAATACCTAACACGTTACCTTGCTTACCAAAGTCAGGCAACGCTACACCAATACCGTAACTCCAGACTTCTTTGTCATTATTTGCACCAGATTCTGTGACATCAGTATAAGAGACGAAGCCACTCACAGACAGTCTATCGCTAGGTCTGAAGGCTGCTGACAAGCCATAAGAATTGCTAGAAGCTGAGTTAGTTAAAATATTAGCTCGTTGAGTACCAACTAAAGCAACGTTGTCTTCATTTGCGAACAGTTGACTGTCTGCACCGGTGTAACCGTGAACATAAGTTGCAGCTAATGCCAAGCGATCGCCTACACTAAAGTTCAATTGACCTAATGCAGCATAGTTACCGTTGAAGATACCTGAACTAACACCGGGATCGTTGGCTTCAGAACCCAAATAACCTAAAGTTAAGGAACTGGGTCTGAGGATACCGCCGCCTCTACCAAAGGGTAGATTGACTGCTATACCTGCACCACCACCAATGCGATAGATGGGGCTTTCAGAAGAGAAGCTAGATAACGCACCGTTACCACCATCTGTTTTATCAAAGAAGTAGGGGTTGTTAACAGCAGCATAGTGGCTGTGTCGTCCACCAACAGCCGCCAAGTAGACTTGGGCAGGCCCTACAGGTGCTTCATAGGTCAGTCGGTCTACTCTAACACTGTTGTCACCAGTGCTACCAACTTGGAATGTTTGTAAACCTTCACCACTATTAGTAATAGCAGTGTTGTCGTTGTTTCTGAGGGTAAAAGCATCCGCATTACCAGCAGCTAAACGGGTAGTCAAAAGGTCTCTACCTGTAAAACTGGTATTTAAGCTTAAACGAACTCTGTTTTGGAATACGGTGTTATTGGCATCACCACTTCTTTCACCAAAAACATCACTGACTGCAAAAATAGCTTCACCGGCGAGTTTGGTGGTAGTGGAGAATTGGTTGGCTTCCAATTCCGCAGTCCGGGCTTCTAAAGTATCTACACGACCGCGCAAGGTTGCTAGTTCAGCAGAAAATTCTTCTTGCAGGCGTTGTAAGGTGGCTAAATCTTGTTTGGTGACTAAGTCAGCTGTAGCTGTCGCAATCAGTTCGTTCACCCGATCTAAACAAGCGTTCAAACCTGCTGCAAATTCATAGCGGGTTAAAGCTCTGTTACCGCGATATGTGCCGTTGGGATAACCAGCGATACAGCCATAACGCTCAACCAGGGATTGTAATGCTTGGAATGCCCAGTCGGTTGGTTGTACGTCGGAAAACTGAGAAACTGATGTAACTTGAGACAGAGAAGTATTGTTTCTGCCTTCGTTACTATAGCGGTTAACTTGGTCAATTACTTTTGTATTTTCAGTTGTTGGGGCTGCTTGAGCCACAACTGCTGGTTTTTGAGCAACTTCAGATACTGTGGTTTCTGTTGTTGCTACTTCTGTGGTTGGTACTACAGTTGTTGGGGCTTCTGTCGTTGTAGTGGGGGCGGCGATCGCTGTTGAAGAAACTAACAGACTTGCTCCTAATACCGCCGGGCTAACGACTAGGGATTTCCACAATAAATTAGACATCTTTACTTTTCTCCTCACACCTTGTATAGATAATTGTTTTTGCTGCACTTAATTCTCATTATTCGACATCTTAGTTAAAATCTGTCGATGAGGCATAGTTGCCACTACCACAATTCTAGTTTTCGCAAAGCTAATAACTGATTAACGTAATGTTAAAAATTGATGTAATTAACTTATGCAAAAACATAACTATATAGCCTATTATTATAGGATATTTGAGCTACATGGCAAGGGATAGGCGATCACCTCATTAACTGTCACACTTCATTACCTCCCATAAAAGTAGAAAGAGTAGGGTTGAAAAAGTTCCCTACTCTCTGCAAAGTTTTATTTCATCTGCGGCTTAAACTGGCTGTGATCAAAGTATTTAACTAATCTCAGAAATTACTCTGGCTAAATCAAAATCTTTTTGTGTCAACCCACCTGCATCATGTGTTGTTAATGTAATTTGCACTTTGTTATAAGAAATCTGTATGTCTGGATGGTGTCCGGCTGATTCCGCAGGTTCTACCAACTTATTGACAAATGCAATGGCGGTAACAAAGTCGGCAAATTTCCGGGTAGTTTCCAACTTAGAACCTTCTACAGCCCAACCTGAAAGGTTGGTTGCTTGTGCTTGAATATCTGCATCAGTTAGTAGTTGCGCCATATTAATTCAAATGTCAACAGTAATTACTTAACTGAATTTAACGCGATCGCTCTTCAAATGACATTCAGCAACTATCAATAAATCTTAGGATATCTATAAAAAACTATCCGCTCTGATGTTAGATCAGATGATCTATATCAGAGCGGTCTAGCGGGTCTTCAGGTTGCAACCAGACTGCCGGAAGGAACTCCGTGCTTTAGCCTAGCTACTAGTAGCTAACTTAATCTGACGAGCAGACTAAGGCTAACTTTTAGAGAACAGCCCCGGCGCACAGCCGGCTAACTGCAACCTGATGACCCATGCGTTTACTACTTTCTATCATGGGCATCACCTCCTTGTTGCCTAATCGGTCTTAGTCTCAAAAAGGCAGAGAATATATCTCTGGGCGTTAACCTTTGACTACTATAGCATATGAAAAATTAATTTGATCAAGTGAGTAATGAGTAATGAGTAGTGAGTAATGAGTAATGAGTAATGAGTAATGAGTAATGAGTAATGAGTAATGAGTA
>JBODRP010000155.1:0-12408 GCA_050633005.1 Trichormus sp.
GTCATTTACTGTCACGACAACAACATCGACTCCTATTCAAGATTGGTTTAGTAAAAATCTACTCGACCAAAACATCGTTGCATTAGCTCGGAACTTAGCATCTGATGGTGATTTAAATCGTCAGGATATGCTGGCTATCTTTAAAGATGCTCAAGATAATTCTGCAATTGATACTAATGAAGTAAAAGACCTCAAGACATTGCTAGGTGCAAGCACACCTTTTACTATGCAAGACTCTGTGAAATGGTTATCCACACAGGTGAGTAATGGTGCATCTGTCAATATGAGTGCTACTGATTTCGAGTCTAATTTAGTTGGTCGTTGGTTTTTAGGAACAATAGCACCGACACCTGTATTTAATGGTAAAAACCTGACTTACACTGTGGCTACAGGTAGTCTGTATGGTAGTTCTGGTGAAGCGCGAATTGGCGATATTGATCAAAATAAGTTAGGTGATTGTACATTTTTAGCAGCTTTGGGTGCAACTTTTGGTCGCCAGTCTGATGATTCAGGTAATGCTTCTAGTTCTTTGATTAATAGCATGATCACAGATAATGGTGATAACACTTACACTGTGCGCTTTTACTCAGATAGTGAAGCACAATATGTGACAGTTGATCGTCGTATCGCTACAAGTATTGCTGCTAAAAGAAATAACGGTGTTCTTTGGGTAGCATTAGTTGAAAAAGCCTATGCACAATGGCGAGAATGGAGTACCCAAGGACAGCCCGGTTATAATCTGATTGGTAATGGCAGCTCTCTTCATACACCTCTGGCGAGGATTACAGGGAAGCCAATCGCATACCATAGTATCAGTAAAATTAGTTTTTCCACTCTAGAAACAGCTTTAGCAAGTGGGCAAGCTTTAACCGCAGCCAGAGTCGGTCCTGATAGCCAATATATTGTGAGTTACCACGGTTATTCAATTACTAATGTTTACACTAATGCTAGCGGTGAACAACGGGTAGTAGTGCGAAATCCCTGGGGTAGAGATGGTAGGACTAAGAGTGGTAGTGACGATGGATTCATTAATTTATCCTTTGATGAATTTATCCAGTCTTTTAATTATGGAATTGTCGCCGCTTAAAGTGTAATCAGATGAAAAAGCTCTAGAACACTAATTCAGTATTCCCAATTTTAAAAAAGAATGTGACAGATGCCTAGATACGTAGGTTGGGTTGAATGCAGAGAAACCAAACAATATCAAGTCTTTTGGCGTTGGTTTTCGTTCCTCAAACCAACCTACTATCTGTTGCAAACATTTTTTGAATTGGTGTTACCTGATTTGCACAAGTTTTAGTCCTAATTCAACTTTTAATAATTAGAAAACCCGCATGAGCGGGTTTGAAACTTACTAAATATTGTTCTTGAGCCAAGAGCAATGATATCTGCGATCAAGCATCTATATTTCTAGGCAAAAGCATTATGCACCAAGATAATTTGAATTGTGAATATAGTATTGAGCAATTTGCCAAAAACAATATTAACAAGCAGTTTTCTTGGTTTGGCGGCGACGTAATAAAGCAAGTGCTGCTACTGAACCTAAGCCGAGCATAGTGGTAGGCTCAGGTACGTCTACGACAGGGATAAAGTTAGCACCAGCTACTTTGAAATCAGGTCCGTTAAACCCTGCACCTGCTGTTAACTTAAGACCGTAAATTAAATCGGTAGAAGCTAAACCCAAATTTTGGAAGCTAACTCCATAAGCTCCTACTGGTTGCGCCGCACTTGTAGCAATTTCTGTTGTTTTAATACTATAGCCAGCAAGATTAGATGCAAAGAGATTACGTGTCAATTTATAGGCAACACCAAAGGGGTTACCCGAAGCATCCAGTGCTTGAAGTTGAATATCACTATTCGCGCCTCGTTCCCAAACGAAAATGCTGTCCAGTCCAAGGTCATTCGATGCGACTACTTTATCAAAGAACACATCAATATCAAACTCACCGCTTTCTTCACCATCAACAATGTTGTTTAAGTTGGTATTACCTAAGTATGCTGCAAGTTGTTCATTTGTAGGCTTTTCCTTTGGATCAAAACCAGGGGAAGTAGCATCAAGACCCTTGTCAGTACTAGCAGGTCCGAGAGTTAAGTTGGTGTTTTTATTGATTTTAGCAGTCTTGACTAAGATAAAGTCATCTGTAGTGAAACCATTCTGCTCAATAGACTGTAAGGTAATATCCTTCGTGGAATCAGTAGCGGGATTAAAAGGGTTTGGGGTAAAGTTAGTTGTGAAGCTAGCAGCTTGAGCATTGCTAGAAACACCTAAAACAGCACTGAGAACAAGTCCGGTTGAGATGAATATATTTTTAACTTTCATTTGGTTTTCCTGTGGGTGTTGAGTATTAGTGAAATTACCAATTCGGTTTGTACTCTCAATACAGAGTCTAGCACCACGAAATTACTTAAGTAATGGGTTTTTATTGAAAATTAGGTAAACTAGGCTGCAAATTTTGTGTTTTTTACATAAAGAGCTTTTTCAACTTCCCAGTATCAATTCTTATCCTCATAAAAAGGTTGTTTAGAAACGCGTGAAACTGCTGATGCTCCAATGTTTCACGTGTTCTTGTTTAAATATTTACTTGGAGTTTGTAAACAATCTATCTATGAGGCGATGAATTTATTTATTGTTGGGTGTTGGTAGGTAGGTTGGTAGGGTGCGTCAGTATGAATAACCTGTAGGTATAGTTAGGTTTTCTTAAACTGACGCACCCTACTGCGGTGGCAACCCAACATCGATCTTGGAAACTCAACATAGATGTTAGATTTTGGTGCGTGACGCTATCAGTCTCATGACTATGTTCAAATACTTTCGCAGCGTCACACATCCTACATAACTTATATCTTGCACCATTCTCAACAAGCCCTAAAAAGCCCTAAAAAACCGGGTTTCTGAACGAAAGATTAAGGTTTTAAGCTGAGTAATTTGCAAGAAACCCGGTTTTTAACCGACGTGCAAGATGTGAGATAAAAATAATTTGCAATTGATGGTTGGTGCGTGACGCTATCAGTCTCATGACTACGTTTAAATATTTTCGTAGCGTCACACACCCTACATAAAAATAATTTGCAATAAAAAATATGCCGATTGGGTAATTCCTAAGAGTTAGTCTAGTTGACAAAGACTTGTGGCCAGGTTGTGACGAGGAAAACTACAAAAGCTGCGATCGCTAATAATCCTTGAATCAAATTACCGACTACTGTACCAACAACAATACCAACACCGGCTTTAATTGCCAATCCTAGTTGGCGACAGTAAATATACTCAGCAATAATTGCACCTAACAAGGGGCCGAATAGAATCCCCAACAGTGGCCCCCCTACGGGTAAAGTTGGTAATAATCCGAAAAAACCCAATAAGAAGCCGACAAATGCCCCAATTTGTCCCCATTTGCTAGCACCGGCTTGTTTTGCACCTATATAACCAGCTAAAAAATCAACCCCAATACTTAAAATTAAAACAATGACTGTCACAATTAAAGGTATTTTGATGGCAACAAAGGAATGACTAACTATTCCCCAAATAATAATTGCTACTAAAATTAGGCTTGTTCCAGGGATTGCTGGCACTACAGCACCAATAATTCCTACAATCATTAGGGCAATCAGTAGCCAATAAATAATTTGCATAGTCTGGATTTTTTTTGAAACTTTGGGAACTGAATTTAGAGAGATTTTAATATTAAATATTCAATATTATCATCTAATATCTTACTATTTATTTCTAGTAATTAGGGGATAATAAAAATAAATTATCGGAAATTGATGCTTGGGAAAGGTGCGTCAGTATGAATAATTTCTGAGTATAGTTAGGTTCTACTGCGCTGACGCACCCTACTAGACTACTAGACTGTAGAGACGTTGTATGCAACGTCTCTACATCGTTTATTTGGTGCATTGTTAAAAGTGTGTTTGGTAATATGCTTCTACTGCACCGACAGCTTTGAGTAATGGCGCATCTAAGGGTTCAATCCAGTCAGCTACCTCACGAGCTATACCAAGAGTTGTATTTCCCTGTGATGGTTCAAGCTCGCCAATCATTACTTTATTTTTGACAGATTCGAGAACATAAATCACATTATTTAAACGCTGTGATTGTTCAGAGTTATGACGCATCTGTTCAGCAATTGCAACTGATTGGTTGATGAGCTTGATAAATTCTTCTGTTGGAGTTGCCATAAACATTACAGACAGGTAAATTTTTTGACAGTCATCTTTTTACCCTCAGACCACTTAATATTAGGATCTTTTGAGTCTTCAATAAAGGTTTGTTGGCCACCCCCTGGATAGCATGAAGCGGGGGTTTGAGCAGCAACAATACCTTGATAAACTGTTGTTCCTGCGGGTATTGTTACTTGCAGTCTCATTGTGGCTTGATTTCCCCATGCTTGATTAAGGGCTAAATTTTTGATTACATCTACATTTTTGTTATATTTGTCAGTTGTGAGATATCTACCATATTTATTGCTGTCGCTACTATAGTAACGATAAAAGGTTGTCGATTGCTTGAGTGTGACTGCTTCACATTTAGAATCAAGGAAAGTAACAGCTATTGCAGTTGGGAGAGGGCAAGTAGTAGCTACTTCTTCAGCAACAGCTGGTGTGGAATTGACAATAAGATTGGGACTGACTACCAATAAGTTACTGATAACACCTAAACCTATACTGACGGATACTGACTGAAATTTCATGAAGCTTTCCCTCACAAGAGTTTTTACATTCTTTTCTCAGTATTCCATTATTTGTTTGTGTTGTTTTTGACTTGAAATATTATTTAATAACCAATATCTTAATTTTCTGGAAATTACGTATAAATACTAAGAAATCTGCTGTTTTACCCAAGCACGAAAAGCCTTCTTAGCTGCTAGCTGGCCTATTTTTTGACTTTCTTGTAGAAATCTAGGAATATCTTTCACTATGACAGGTGCAAAAGTAGGACTCTGTTCTACTTCTGTGTATTGATTTCCTGAAAGGATATAAATTCGTAATCTAGTACCGTTGTATCTCCAAAATTCAGGAATACCCATTGCAGCATAGAGAGATAATTTATCTATTTTGGGTTTGGAGTAATCTACCTCTAAGACTAAATCTGGAGGTGGATCTTCATTTAAATCAATATTTTCTTTATCTCTGACTAAAAACTCATTTTGAATGTAATAACTGCTATCTGGTTCTGCTCCCTTTTCTAAGTCGTCTCGTGTTAAGGTGAGTGAGCCTGTAGTTTTAACTTCTAAATTAAATTCTTCACAAAGTACAACAATCAAGCCTTCAATCAGACGGTTAGAAGTTTCATGTGGCATGAGTGGTGTCATGATTTCTACTATGCCATTGTCGTAAGCTAATCTTGAGTTACGCTCATTACCCATGTCTGTCAGCATCGCTTTGAACGTTTGCCAGCTAATATTTTTGAGCAAAGTTCGTGTTTGTGTAAGGGATGCTGTGGTTGTCATATAAATAACCCCTGGAGAGAATTAATAATTTTCAAGAGTTACTGCTAATTTATCGGCAATTCCGGCTATCCAATTTTCGTCTTGTTTGGTGTAACTTCTCGGTGCATTTGCTCCTAAAATCAATACGCCTTGATTGCCGATGGGTTGACAAATTACACCTTGGGTGTTTTCTGGTAAATAATCAAATTCAATACGTCCTGGGTAGACATTTAATGCTACCAAATACACAGGCTGTTGTTTTTCTAAAACCCGTTTGACAATTGCGCCGGGAACTACTTCTGATTTCTTGCCCAGAATGCCGCGACGTAACAAAACTTTGCCTTGATAGAAAACTACGAGCGATCGCGTTACCGTATTCGTTAACAATAAATGAGATGCCCAGGCTAATTCTGTTTTCACGGCTTCTGGTAAATCATCTGCTAATACAAAGCCTTCTTCCCCAATCAACTCTACAGCATCAGGCGATCGCGGCTGCACTTGTTGCCAAATTAAACCAGTTAAAATCAAAACGGCACTCAAAATCACACCCAAAACATCGCCTCGCGCCTGAGAGTCTGTGAGTTCTGGTGTCAATAAACGGTTAACTAGCAATAGCACAGCACCCAACCCCCCAACTACTAAGGGTATGCGCCGTACAACTCGATTGGGATCGGATTTAGTCAAGTCGCTTCGCTCCAATTCAAAATTCAAAATTCAAAATTCAAAATTCAAAATTGAAGAGTTTTACTCCCCCTGCTCCCCTGCTCCCCCTGCTCCCCCTGCTCCCCCTGCTCCCCTGCTCCCCCTGCTCCCCTGCTCCCCCTGCTCCCCCTGCTCCCCTGCCTACTCCTCTCCTGGTTCAATTATGCGTTGAAACAAGTAGCCAGTACCACGGGCGGTGAGTATTAACTCTGGGTTGCTGGGATCATCTTCTAATTTTGCCCGCAAGCGGGAAATATGTACATCAACTACGCGGGTATCTACGTGGCGTTCTGGTGTATATCCCCAAACTTCTTGCAAAATCTCGGAACGGGAAAAGGCTTCTCCTGAACGACTGACTAGCAATTCTAAAAGGCTAAATTCCATTCCTGTTAGTCTGATGCGCTCGTCACCTTTGTAGACTTGGCGTTTGTTGGTATCAATTTTGATGTTACCTACATGAATCACGCCGGAACTGGGAATCCCCGATGCACCGGTTTTATCGACGCGGCGTAAGACTGAGCGAATCCGCGCTTCTAGTTCCTTGGGTGAGAATGGCTTGACTACGTAGTCATCTGCACCCAATTCTAAACCGGTGATGCGATCGGCTACGTCACCTAAAGCTGTTAGCATGATAATGGGTACGTCTGATTCTTTACGTAACTCTTGGCAGACACCATAGCCATCGAGTTTTGGCATCATCACATCTAAAACTACCAAGTCAGGATCAGCTTTGCGGAATGTTTCTAAAGCTTCTTCCCCATCGCCGGCAGTGACTACATCGTAGCCAATCATCGACAGACGTGTTTCTAAAATTCGTCGGATGCTGGCTTCATCGTCTACTACCAGAATTTTTTCTTTATGACTTTCCAAGTTTCTCAACGCTCCTTAACTAAAATTTTTCATGATTAATTTTTAATACCATAATATTAAGATATCATTCTCACAAATGATTTGGAAAAAGCTGGAAACTCTTCTATTAATTGGCTTTTCAGTTAGCCCAAAAATTAAGGAAAAATTAAGATATTTAATAATATTTAAGATTTAAGAATGCCAAAGCCAAAAAGTATTTATATTTGTAACGAATGTGGTGCAGAATCTCCCCAATGGTTTGGTAAGTGTCCTAATTGTGGTACTTACAATTCTCTAGAAGAACAGATTAGCATTCAATCGTCTGTAGATATACCTAGTCGGGGCATCAGTGGTTGGCACGGCACACAAGGTAATGGCAAACCTACGAACAAGCCAGCCAAACCGAGAGCTTCTTTAACATTTGACCAGATTAGCGATCGCCAAGTCACCCGTTGGGAATCTGGATATGGTGAGTTAGATCGGGTGTTGGGCGGTGGCGTTGTTCCTGGTTCAATGGTGTTAATTGGCGGTGATCCAGGTATAGGTAAATCTACTTTACTATTGCAAGTATCAAATCAGCTAGCGCAGAGATACCGCATTCTGTATGTTTCTGGCGAAGAATCAGGACAACAAGTCAAATTAAGGGCTTCACGCTTGGGTGTATCTAAATCTGTGAATGTTGTTAGTGATGAAGATGACCAAGAACAAAAAGAATCATCACCCGGTATAGGTGCAGATTTATACGTACTACCAGAAACTGATTTAGAAGAAATTTTACGGGAAGTAGATTCCTTAAAGCCAAATGTAGCGGTAATTGACAGTATCCAAACCGTCTTTTTCCCCGCTTTAACATCTGCACCTGGTTCAGTAGCACAGGTGAGGGAATGTACTGCTGCCTTGATGAAGGTGGCAAAACATGAAGATATTACCATGTTAATTGTCGGACACGTAACTAAAGAAGGAGCGATCGCAGGGCCGAAAGTATTAGAACACTTAGTAGATACGGTACTGTATTTTGAAGGCGATCGCTTTGCTTCCCACAGATTATTAAGGACAGTCAAAAACCGCTTCGGTGCGACTCACGAAATCGGTATTTTTGAAATGGTGGAAAACGGACTCCGAGAAGTCCCCAACCCCAGCGAGTTATTTTTAGGCAACCGTGACGATCCCGCACCAGGCACAGCCATTGTAGTAGCTTGCGAAGGCACACGCCCCATTGTAGTTGAGTTACAAGCCTTAGTCAGTCCCACCAGTTACCCCTCACCCCGTCGGGCTGGGACAGGTATAGATTATAACAGACTAGTGCAAATTCTCGCTGTCTTAGAAAAGCGTGTCGGGATACCCATGTCAAAATTAGATTCCTACGTTGCTTCGGCTGGGGGGTTAAATGTAGGAGAACCTGCCGTAGATTTAGGAATTGCCATTGCCATAGTTGCGAGTTTCCGCGATCGCATAGTAGATCCAGGTACAGTATTAATCGGTGAAGTCGGCTTAGGCGGACAAGTGCGCGCCGTTTCCCAGATGGAACTACGGTTAAAAGAAGCCGCTAAACTAGGATTTAAACGTGCGATCGTCCCTAAAGGTCAAAAATTCCCCAACTTTGACATCGAAATTGTACCAGTTTCCAAAGTCATAGATGCCATCATCGCCGCCATCCCCCATCAAGAACTGACAGACGAAGACTTAGATATAGACGAAGAAGAATAATTTATTAATTTTGAATTTTGAATTTTGAATTTTGAATTGGTATTACACCCCTAAACCCCTAAACATGACAGCCACTATCACCCCCAACTACCAAATCACTTGGGAAAAGCTACCCGAAGATTACAAGCTACCAGATGAACCAGTGGACAACATCAACCAACCATTTCTCGCCGCAGCACTCACCCAAAGCTTAGAATTAGCGGGAAAACTGCCACCTAACGCCCTTACACCTACAAATTATGGTATTTGCGCCACATTAAATGGCAAAACTGTCGTTAAAGCCCCAGATTGGGCATATATTCCCAACATCACAGTTAGTAGAGAAGAAGTAACCCGCAGTTACACCCCGCAACTAGAGGGAGACATCCCTGTAATTGTCATCGAATTTTTATCTGATACCGATGGGAGTGAATATTCTAGTAAACCGACTTACCCCCCTGGTAAATGGTTTTTTTATGAATGTGTTTTAAAAGTACCGAGTTACGCCATCTTTGAACCCAATACAGGAGAGTTAGAAGTATATCGCCTAGATGAGAAAACAGGTAGATATAGTCTACAAACCCCCAACGAAAACCAACATTACTTGATAGCCGAGATGAATCTTTACCTCGGTGTATGGCAAGGTACGCGTGAAAACCGCACAGGTAATTGGTTACGCTGGTGGGATGAAAGCGGACAATTACTGTTATGGGGTTCAGAGTTAGTTGAACAAGAACGCCAACGCGTTGAGCAAGAACGACAGCGCGCTGAACAAGAACGCCAACGCGCCGAAAGACTAGCCGCACAACTACGCGCCGCAGGAATTGAGCCGGAAGATTAGACTTATTATCAACAATTTATCAATTGCGATCGCCTCCGGTGGGCGTGTACGCCATCGCCAGCTAGCTAGATGACTTCAATCTAGCTTTTTTGTTGTTTCAATTTATCAAAATATTTACGAAATAATACTAGAGTTAGACAATCTATAGCTCTAAAAACCTTATTAAATAAGGCTATAAAAATATTTCTAAAATACTTGACTTGTATAAAAATATACTTTAATATATTTTCAGCATGATAAAGGCGATCGCGGTATCCGACCAAGAATCTTGCGATCGCCTTTATGTAGCTCCCAATACAGGAGATAAATACAATGATGGCACAATTACAACAATCTGCCCAATCCAAATTAGAGCAATTTTTAGGCGAAAACCCAGATACACCAAGCCTTAATCAATCAAATCAGCAGCCACTACCCCAGAGAGAACCGATTAAACATCTACTGATAGGCTCACCCAAAACCGTCACCAGTACAATTCACTACTTACAAGTAATTGGTTACGCCAGCGTTGGTGAATGGAGTCCACTGTTACCCACCGCTAACCCAGGCGAAGTTATGAGTATTTTAATTGGGCAAATCCTCATTTAATAGTTTTATAACCCTGACTTTCCCCAAAAGTCGGGGTTTTGGATCACTCAACGTCTCTACTTTTCCTCTCGTGGATCTTCTGGTGGAGGGTGAAAACCTGCTTTTATCCAAAGTTGTCGAGATTTTTGAATAAAGCGATCGCTACGACGTTGATCATTTAAATCTAATCTATTACAAGTTGCCCGACCTGTGGATGTAGTACCACTAACTTTTGTAGCATCTGCTGACCAAATAAAGTGTTCAGACCATTTTTGTTGACGGGGATTAAATAAGGCTACTTCTTGGTTAGTTTCTGGGTCAATTCCCACCGTAAAATTATAATGACGTTCGTTACAGCGACGACAAGCTAGAGCTAAATTATCCACATCATCAGAACCGCCTAAAGATTGTGGATAAATATGATCGATTGTCAGAGGAGACGTGCTTAATGATTCGGGATAATGGCAGTATTCACAACGGAATCCAGCACGTTTACGGATAAACTCTTGGATATGATTAGGGATCGTCATGTCTGAGATGCAATGATGGCATTGATGTAGCTAAAAATTTCGTCTAATTCCCCAATCGCTTCTAGTTCAGCCGCTTCTTCTGGTGTGAGAGAGTCTGCTTTTTTTCTATCTAGTAATTCTTGCATCCGCAAACCCAACTCTTCGGTAAATTTAAACAGATTCAAATTATTGACCTTTTCGACTCGGATGCCAGTCGTTAGCCAAGATGAAGGTTTAACTACTGCTGGTGTCATAATTTTATGGCGATTGAATATATTGCTATTGTAAGCTTCATTCCTAGCACCTAAATCTTCCTGGTCACAAGAGTAAGTTTTGCCTATGCCAAAATAGAATATCAGTAAAACTACGGTTTGACCTATGGTGTGGAATCCAGGGAAGCAGTTATTTGGCGATCGCTACATAATCGAGAGAAAATTGGGTGAAGGTGGAATTGGTATCACTTACCTAGCGAAAAATAAACAGGGTAAGTTGCGGGTAATTAAAACTCTGCGTGAAGAAATACTGAATAGTCCTACTTGGATACCGCATCAAAGTAAACTCAAGCAAGACTTTAAAGAAGAAGCATTACGCCTGGCTTTATGTCGCCATCCCCACATTGTAGAAGTAGAGAATGTTTTTGATGATGGTGATTTACCCTGCATGGCAATGGAGTACATCGAAGGGGAAGATTTAGGTAAGCGGATAACCGAGAAGGGCGCGTTACCAGAAGCAGAAGCACTGCTATATATTCGGCAAATTGGCGACGCGTTGACACTGGTTCATGACAAAGGCTTGCTGCATCGGGATTTAAAGCCGAGTAATATTATGATGCGTGCGGGGAAACCAGAAGCAGTGCTGATTGACTTTGGACTGGCTAGACAATTTATTCCTGGTGCAGTGCAACGACATACAGAGAGTCGGACTGATGGTTATGCGCCACCAGAGCAGTATATACCTGATGCTGAACGTGGGGAATATATAGATGTTTATGCTTTAGCTGCCACATTATATTCTTTGCTGACTGGACAATTGCCGATGCCAGTACCAGCTAGACTGCAAAATCTTACCATGCGACCACCAAAAGATTTTAATCTCGGTGTGAGCGACAGGGTGAATGGGGCAATTATGAAAGGGATGGCGTTAAATTACAAGTTCCGTCCCCAGTCGGTGCAGGAGTGGCTGGATTTACTGGGTGTGGGCAAAGTAGCATCAACACAAGCAATATCTTCATTTTGGAAATGCGCCCACATCATCCCAGGCATTTCTGGAAAAATAGCCATTAGCCCCAAGGGAGATATTTTAGCCAATGTAGCTGGTAGAGTTATTCACTTATTTTCATCAACTACAGGTGAACTTCTCCGCACCCTCTCTGGTCATTCTGACTCTGTTCGTTCCCTAGCCATCAGCAGTGATGGGCAATTCTTAGCTAGTGGTAGTTGGGACAAGACTATCAAACTGTGGGATGTGTCAACAGGGAAAGAAATTCGCACCCTCACTGGTCATTCCGACGCGGTTATTTCCATAGTCATCAGCAGTCATGGTCAATTCTTAGCTACTGGTAGTAAGGACAAGACTATCAAACTGTGGGATGCGGCAACAGGGAAAGAAATTTGCACCCTCACTGGTCATTCCAACTGGGTTAATTCCTTAGCCATAAGCAGTGATGGGCAATTCTTGGCTAGTGGTAGTGGGGACAACATTATCAAACTGTGGGATGTGTCAACAGGGAAAGAAATTCGCACCCTCACTGGTTATTCCCACTGGGTTAATTCCTTAGCCATAAGCAGTGATGGGCAATTCTTGGCTAGTGGTAGTGGGGACAACA
>JBODRP010000156.1:0-12403 GCA_050633005.1 Trichormus sp.
GTCATTCAAATCTACAGTTTGATGTAAGTTGCAGTTATTTCTTTGCATAGCAAAGCTATTCAAAAGCAATTGACATTGCTTCAGAGTAGGAATTTGAGTTGATATCTGAGCTTTGATATAACCTAAATATTGGTTGAATCAGTTTTATTTACTGATCTCTCACCGAGCAATTGTCACAGAGTGATCGCGTAACAATAACCTTCAATCAAATAAATGAAATCCTAAAACCGTTAAAACACCAATATTTCCAGCGTGTCATCAGGAAATATCTATCTTCTGCACTTATAGGATCTTAAAAAGTTATCTATCTTTTTATACAAAATTATTATTTAGTTGAATCTGAATTAAACCTTGAAACCCCTGGGGTTTCGTAGTTGATTTCCAAAGCATTATTTCAGGCGAATCTAGAAACCCTGATTAGATAAAAAGCTTATCTAATTCACATTAACTATTATTTTGGTTCAGTAATACGTAGTTGCAAAAGCACATTTATATACTTTTGCTCAGTTTAATGAATGGCGATGAGATACCCGATAAATTTAGTCGGGTATGTTTGACGGGTATTTTTACTCGTGTTAGTATTCTGCACACAGTTGACGGACAAACAGGGAAAGATATTTACTATGACTCAGACAGTAACGACTCCAAGCAAAACAAGTAACGCCGCATTTCAAGCTTTGAAGTGTAAAGAGTGTGGTGCAGAATACGAGCTGAAAGCTAGTCATGTGTGTGAGTTGTGCTTTGGGCCGTTGGAAGTGAAATATGACTACAATGCTTTGCGTCTGAGTGTCACCCGTGAAAAAATCCAAGCTGGGCCTAATTCAATTTGGCGTTATCGTCCCTTTTTGCCCGTCGCAACTGAGAATGTAATTGATGTGGGAACAGGTATGACTCCCCTGGTGCGTTCCCATCGTCTGGCGCGTCGTCTGGGTCTGAACAAACTATATATCAAGAATGACGCGGTAAATATGCCCACCCTCAGCTTTAAAGATCGGGTGGTGTCCGTCGCTCTTTCTCGTGCAAGAGAATTGGGTTTTACAACCGTTTCTTGTGCTAGCACTGGTAACTTAGCCAACTCCACAGCTGCGATCGCTGCCCATGCAGGTTTAGACTGTTGTGTATTCATCCCCTCAGATTTAGAAGCTGGTAAAGTTTTGGGTAGCTTGATTTACAGCCCTACCCTCATGGCTGTTAAAGGTAACTACGACCAAGTTAATCGTCTCTGCTCGGAAGTTGCCAATACACATGGTTGGGGTTTTGTCAATATTAATTTACGCCCCTACTACTCAGAAGGTTCTAAAACATTAGGCTTTGAAGTGGCAGAACAATTGGGTTGGGAACTACCAGATCATGTAGTTGCACCTTTGGCTTCTGGCTCACTCTTTACAAAGATTTACAAAGGCTTCAATGAATTTGTAGAAGTCGGTTTAGTGGAAGGTAAAAACGTCCGCTTTAGTGGCGCACAAGCAGAAGGTTGTTCACCCATTGCCGAAGCATTTAAAGAAGACCGCGACTTTATTAAACCAGTTAAACCAAATACAATTGCTAAATCAATTGCGATCGGCAACCCAGCAGATGGTATATATGCTGTTGAAATTGCCAAGAAAACTGGCGGTAATATTGAATCAGTCAACGATGCAGAAATTATTGAAGGCATCAAGCTACTAGCTGAAACAGAAGGCATCTTCACCGAAACAGCTGGCGGAACAACCGTTGCTGTACTAAAAAAATTGGTAGAAGCTGGCAAAATTGATCCAGATGAAACTACCGTGGTTTATATCACTGGCAACGGTTTGAAAACCCAAGAAGCCGTACAAGGCTATATTGGCGAACCTTTGACTATTGATGCCAAGCTTGATAGTTTTGAACGTGCATTAGAACGTTCTCGCACTTTAGACCGCTTAGAATGGCAACAAGTTCTTGTTTAGTCAATACTCAATAGTCATTAGTTAATCACTAATGGCTATTGAAAATCTCTTTGTAACAACTGACCACTATTAACTCACTATGGCTGTAAAAGTTTTAGTCCCCACTCCTCTACAAAATTTCACCAACAATCAAGCTGAACTACAATCTAGTGGTAGCAACATTGCTGAACTTTTAGAATCTTTAGAAAAAAGCTTTCCTGGGATTAAATCGCGCTTATGCGATGACAATGGACAGCCGCGACGCTTTTTAAATTTGTATGTCAACAGCGAAGATATCCGCTTTTTGGAGGGAATAGCTACACCATTAAAGGATGGTGATGAAGTGAGTATTGTCCCAGCTGTTGCGGGTGGTTGATGCACTACAAATTTTACCAACAATAGAGTTTTAGTCTCTCCAGTACTGTATATAGTCAATCACGGCATAAATAAAACCATGATCTGAAAAGAGGTAAAAAGCGGTTTTCTTTTGCTTTGTAGTTCTAGAGAGACAATAGATGTCAACTGTTATTAGCATGAGTAGTTTTTATTACTCGTGCTTTTTGTGTTTATTTTATATGAGTATTCTATCCCCAGTCCCCTGACTCCAGTAACATGAAGTAATCATTTTTAATCAAAAGCTTATGTCTTCTACTCCTCTGACATTAAATCTAGTTGAAGGTTCTGTTGGGTTTAGTTTTTCCCCAGAAGCAGCGAGAGAATTAAAAGCGGCGATAGATAAATTGCTGGAATCATTAAAAGCTGTGGCGGCTAAATCTAACTCAGGTAGTAAAGTCACTCCTCAACCACCTTTGGAATATCGTTATACAGGTGAAGTATTTTTAGAGATTTTTTGTAATCCTAATATCTGGCCTACTCCATTTGCTGCTAAGGTATTACTAACAGTGCGGGATGTGAATATTCGCTTGACTACGGAAGCGGAACTAGTCAGGGTAATTGAAGATATTAACCAGTATTTAGAGCAAGTTGGGTAAATGGGCATATCAATTCAAAATTCAAAATTCAAAATTCAAAATTGAAGAGTTTTTCTGCCCCTGCTCCCTGCTCCCTGCCCCCTGCCCCAAACCCTGTTTCCTGACAGAGAAAAAATGGTGCGTTATTTTGTCAACGCACCCTAAAAATCTTGGCTCATTTAAAGAATTGATAATGCCCAATCTCGTAAAAGTGGGTTTACTTGATTTGGAACTTCATCATGGGGACAATGACCAGCTTTGAGGAAATATTCTGTTAATTCAGGATAATAAAGACGAAATTTTTGGGAACGTTCTCTAGCATTCATCCAGGGGTCAGCTTCTCCCCAAAGCAACAATAAAGGACAAGTTAACTGTTTTAATAAAACATCGACTTTTTCGCCTTGAGGAGTGCTAAAAACTGAAACAAAGACATCTAAAGCACCAGGATCATAGGCGGGACGCTCAATTTCTGCTACTAATTGATCTGTGACTGCCGTTTTATCAAGATAAACCTTTTCTAAAGTGCGGCGAATTACCCAACGTTGGCGGACATATTGAAATAATAAAAACTGGGCTAACCGTTGTTGAAACATCCACTTAACACTATTACCGACCAATTTTTGAACAGGAGATGGTTGTTTAGGTGGTTGAATTTGTGATTGTAAAGCTTCTGGTTCAGTTGTAGATGGCGTGACACTAAAGGGGCCAGCACTGTTGAGTAAAACCACGCCAGCTACACTATCAGGAAATTGAGCAGCTACACACAAGCAAGCATAACCCCCAAGGGAGTTACCTGCTAGTATTGCCTTTTGACCAATTACTTCACTAATGAAATCATGGAGTTGGTCGCGCCATAAGTCGCCGCCATACTGTAATTTGGCTTTGGCAGAACGACCAAACCCTAACAAGTCAATCGCAAATACTTCAAAATCAGTACACAAACCTGTGATATTCTTACGCCAGTGGTCTGTAGAAGCACCAAAACCATGCACTAACAGCAATGGGGGACGCTGGGGTTGTTTTTCTCCCGCATGGACGTAGTAAATTTGATGCCCTCGCCACTGCCAATATTGTCCAGGAATAGGGGTTGTAGAAGGGGCGGTTGTTACCTGCATATTTTGAAGAAATGTTAATTATGTTAACGATTGTAAAGCAGAGGATGGGTTTTTGAGGGTAGGGCAGGGTGCAGGGGGAGACAAGGGAGACAAGGAGCAAAAGCTATTTAACCTCCTTGCGGGAAGTCCCCCAGTGCAGTGAAACGGAACTGGGGGATGAAAGCAAGGGCAGAGTCTAGTCAACTACGCGGAGAATCTTGTTGCTTGATGTATTTTTTCAAAACTTCAAGCGATACTCCACCACTAGAATTGACAAAGTATGAACTAGACCAAAAAACAGGTTTCCAGTAATATTTGTCAACATGAGACTTGAACTCCTTGCGAATTAGTCTACTTGATGACGCTTTTAGGACTTTTACAAACTCAGAAATATGATTGTCTGGAGACAGATTAACCAATAGATGAACATGGTCTTCTTCTCTACGAGACGCTACGCGAACGCCATTGAACTCAATCAAAATGCTTTTTTGTTGTTCACAGAGATCCGTAAAAATTGCTTGCATTCTTGTGAGAATTTCAGAAGTAATTACCTTGCGTCGATACTTCGTTACCAACACAATATGTAAGTGAATGCAAAATACAGCATGAGAACTCTTTCTGAGTGAGGGTTGCACTCTCTCGTTAAGTGAATGGTATGATGACATCCATGATAGTAACACGTAGAACCACCTTTCGCTTATATCCAACTAAATCTCAAGAGTCGAAATTGCATTATTGGCGACGACTTCACAAGGATTTGTTTAACGCCTGTCTTTATCACAGAAAGACAGAATATCAGCGTTTTGGTAATTCTATTAGTTACTATGATCAGCAAAATGTTCTGCCAAAGTTCAAAGAATGTTGGCATGAATATAAAGAGTTAGGTTCACAAGCTTTGCAAGCAACAGTAAAGCGTGTTGACTATGCCTTTCAAAGATTTTTCAGTGGATTGGGTGGATATCCAAAATTCAAGTCTGCACGACATTATCGCGGTTGGACTTACCCTGGAATAAGCGGATGGAAGGCACACACAACAGGCGATAACGGCTATCTGGAATTGTCTAATCTAGGACAGATCCAGATGAGAGGTAAAGCTAGAACTTGGGGTACGCCAACAACTTGTACAATCATCTGGAAACAAGGTAAATGGTATGCCTCAATCACTGTAAACTGTGAACCAAAAAGAGAAACTAGCACTGGTGCTATAGGCTTAGATTTTGGTACTCATCATGCTATTGCCTATTCAGATGGGGTAATAATTGATAATCCGAAATTTTTAGCCAACACTCAACAGAAAATAGAGCAATCATCTAAGAAATTACGCCGCAAACGTGCGCCTAATTTCAAAAAGAAAATTAAAGCATCTAAGCGTTGGAGAAAAGCTAGGAAACAAGTTAGTAAACTTCAAGTTAAAGTTACGAATCAAAGACAAGATTGGCAACATAAAGTAGCTGCACAGATAGTAAAGAGTAATTCACTGGTAGCCACTGAGAAGTTAAACATCAAGGGGATGACTCGTAAAGCAAAAAAGGGTAGTAAAAGGAAACATCAAAAAACAGGACTCAATAGGTCTTTATTAGATGTTGGGATTGGCAATCTAGTTTCGCTAATCAAATACAAACTTAGCGAGTGTAGTGGTTTATTTGTTGATGTACCACTCAAAATTGCACCATCCCAAACTTGTCCCAATTGCGGCAACAAGAAGAAGAAAGAGTTGTCCCAACGTGTGCATAATTGTGAGGTTTGTAATTTTGTTGCTGACCGTGATGTGGCAGCAGCTATGGTTATGCTCAATTATGCAAGCGGAAAATGCGGTCTTGGGGTTTCCCCAAGTGGAGCAATTTTCCAAGACAGGGGTATGGAACGTGCCTCTACAAACGCTGATGCTGAACCTCTTTCTAGAACCCCACAGCATTGTGGAGGATTTAGGAAAGTTCAGCAAGTGAAGCGTCAGAAACCTCGGACGTAGCGAAGCGAAGTCCGTAGGTAGTTCATGTGACTGATGACTGATAACTGATAACTGATAACTGATAACTGATGATTACAGGCAAAACAAAACTATTGGGTGTAATTGGTTGTCCGGTGGGTCATTCGCTCTCGCCGGTGATGCACAATGCCGCACTCGCTGATTTGGGTTTAAATTATGTGTATCTTCCTTTACCTATTGAACCACAGGATTTAGAGGTGGCGATCGCAGGTTTGGCGGCTGTGGGTGTGGTGGGTTTTAGTGTGACTATTCCTCACAAACAGGCAATTATGCCTTTACTTGCAGAGATTACGCCCCTAGCTCAAGCTATAGGTGCAGTTAATACTGTTACCCGTAAAGATAACCAATGGGTTGGTACAAATACTGATATAATAGGATTTATTCACCCTTTACAAACTACCTATCAACAGGATTGGAGTCAGAAAATCGCTGTGATTTTAGGGAATGGGGGTGCAGCTAGGGCGGTGGTTGCGGGTTGTCACCAGCTAGGTTTAGCGGAAATTCATGTGGTGGGGAGAAATTTTGAGAAATTACAAGAATTTCAGCAGAGTTGGGAAGATTCACCCATTGGTGAGAATTTACGAGTACATACCTGGGATAAATTAACACAACTGCTTCCTCAAGCTGATTTATTGGTAAATACCACACCTATTGGAATGTATCCCAAAGTAGATGATTCTCCTGTGAGTGCAGATGAAATGGCCAATTTACCCACAGGTGCGATCGCCTATGATTTGATTTATATCCCTCAGCCTACCAAATTTCTGCAATATGCACAAAACCAAGGTGCGATGTCTACGACGGGCTACGCCTACGCAATTGACGGTTTAGAAATGCTAGTGCAGCAAGGAGTTGCAGCCTTAAAAATCTGGTTGCAGCAAGACGATATACCCGTCGATGTCATGCGTCAAGCTTTGAAACAGCAATTAGGGCTAGGGTAGAATTAAGTAGGTCGGCGTAAATAATTATTTTTGGAATAAGGCAGGGGGCAGAGAGCAATGCGGTCTTGGGCTTTGCCCAAGTGGAGCAATTGCGGAGGAGCAGGGGGAGAAAGAGTTTGAGCCTTATTTACTTTTCTTCACATAGTTTGGTTTTATTGCACCGACTTACTTAATTAAAAATTAATATTTTGCTCATCAGTCTTTTCTAAGAGAATTTGAATAGCATTGATGATTAATTCTGGTTGATCAGTCCAAACAAAATGGCTACTTTTATGAGCGTTAATTTGTGTAAAATCTGTAGATAAACTCATTATTTGTTTGTGCATTGTATCTCGTAAATGATTAGCTGCTTTTATAGGTAAAACTATTGTCCAAATAGAAGCATGAAAGAAAGTATGTGCTTTAATGCTAACTAAAGGTAATGACCCTAAATCATTAGTTAACTGGAGTTGCCGACTACTATTATCTAGGTTTAAAAGCTCTCGAATCATGGTAATCCAATGCTTAGGTCGGCAGAAAGAACGCTTAATTGGGTTTAATTGTAATCGAGTAAATTTAATTAATTCTGGTTTAATAAACTCAAATATACCAATCAATTTGAGTAATCTAATAATGCCCAGGATTGAGCCGAAAATTGACATAAAAAAACCAGAAACAAAAAATAGTTTCAAAGCTTGTAAATAGATGGACATTTTGAGCATTCCCGTTTCATGGAGTCCATCAGTAAGTACTATCCCGATTACTTTTTCGGGAAAATAATGGGCATATAACCGGACGTTATAACTACCAAAGGAGTTACCTACAAGAATGTAAGGTGGCTCAATTCCTGCTTGTGTGAGGAGAGAATCTAATTCTGTCACAATTTGTTGACTGGTGCGTGGATGGGGACTATGATCACTCCAACCATATCCAGCCCGATCATAAATACACACTCGTGTTAGTTTAGCTATTTCTTGTACCAGTAAATAACCTTCAATTCCCCCTAAACTGTGTTCTAAGATGACTGTGGGGCTAGACTTTCCTGCCGTGTAAAGGTGTAGGCGATACCCGCCGACATCAATTAGTTGTCCTGGTGATGGTTGTCGATTTTCGATTAAGCTAGCGATCGCCTGATAAAAAGTGGTAGCTAATAGTACGATACTTTCAATAGGGGATGACATTTTATCCCCCAATTTATCATTGATTTCTAGCGAAAACCGCTTAATTAAGCTTTATTTAAATTTTGACAATCCAAGACTAGCCATAAATTAAGCCAGCCTTTGCTTTTGTAGGTGGTACTGTCGCCATTTTTCTTGCTGACGCAATCTTTTTTCTGGGGTGAGATGATCAAAACAATAGGGGCAAGACATACCTAACTCATATTTGGGTGAAGCTTTATCTTCTGCCAATAGGGTATGTCCACAACAGAAACACAATTCATGATTCCCTGTTTCTAACCCATGACTTACAGCGATGCGCTCATCAAAAACAAAACATTCCCCTTCCCATAAACTTTGCTCTGGGGGTATTTCTTCTAAATATTTGAGAATACCGCCTTTGAGGTGATAAACTTCAGTAAAACCTTGAGAAATCATAAAAGATGAAGCTTTTTCACAACGAATCCCCCCAGTACAAAACATCGCTACTTTTTTGTGTTGCTTGGGGTCAAGGTTTTGACTAACATATTCAGGAAATTCGCGGAAGGCATTAGTTTGGGGATTTTGCGCGCGTTTAAAAGTACCGATATGTACCTCGTAATCGTTGCGGGTATCAATCAGGGTAACATCTGGGTCAGAAATTAAATCATTCCATTCCTGGGGAGTGACGTAAATACCTACCTGTTGATTGGGGTTCACTTCTGGTAAACCCAAGGTGACTATTTCTTTTTTTAAACGCACCTTCATTCTTTCAAAAGGAGGGTTTTCTGCCATTGATTCCTTGTGTTCTAAGTCTGCAAACCGAGGATCAGCACGGAGATGACTGAGAACTGAGTCGATGGCTTGACGCGAACCTGCGATCGTACCGTTGATTCCTTCTGGGGCTAAGAGAATCGTTCCCTTAATGTCTTGCGCCGAACAGTAAGACAATAAAGGTGCTTGCATCTCCGTAAAATCCGGCAAACTCACGAATTTATAAAATGCGGCAACAATTTGGAGATTTTTTTGGTTCATCCCTTTGGCAAAATCACAACTTTCAGGTATAGTTATTTAAGTGAAATAAAATTACCTGTATTTTTATTTTACGGGGGTTTAGCTCAGTTGGTAGAGCGCCTGCTTTGCAAGCAGGATGTCAGCGGTTCGAGTCCGCTAACCTCCATCATAATTTAATCTCCCCACTTACATCCCAGAGTAACTTGATGTAACTAATTTTGCTGATAATTAATTCAGTATATGTAGTAGCGTGACAAAGCTAAAATAGTGCATTACACCAATTTTGGATTTTGGATTTTGAATTGGCAGCCTAGATTCATACGCTATCACAGCAGAGCAAAATAATAATACCTATCCCAATTTGGTATTAGATTGGAAAAAATTAAACGCAGATGTAGCTTGCTTCTATTATCGATAAACGCGGATAAAATCGATTTTTTATGCAATATTTAAGGCTTGCTATGCTACTACATATACCGAGATTTTGCAGAAATTCAAACCGATTACTATATCAAATCTCTTTCAACACTAATCACGAGCATCATCAATTAAACAAGATTTAAATTTCTCAGCTTTGGCATTTGGACTATTAAGAAGTAAGTTAGTAACTGGAGTATCTAGGGTAATATCACCTTTGAGATTTACCCAAAGTTCACCAAGTAAGGAATTATTACATTTTACTTCTACCTTGTCTCCAGTTTTATCACCAAAAGAAGATAAAGCTTGATCAATTTCTTTAATGGCAAGTTGGCGACCTATATTACTAGCAACTAATTTTTGTACTGGAGATTTATTAAAAGCTTCCAGAAGGACAATTGATTCTGTGTAATATTCCTCTGGTGTACCTTGGTAGCAAGTGCCATGTTTAATCCATTCATGGCGATGTAAGTTGGATAAAGTTCCAGGCATAACTGCTTGTAATTTTGCCCAAGTTTCAGGAGATAAATCATTCTCTATAGTCGGTAACTTTGACCAATCTCTCTTACTGCCATTATCAATACTTTTGTCCCCATCCAAAGCCCTATCAGTTCTACTAACACCACAGTAAATATTGTCTTTAGGTTGAGGCCAAAGACCATGTAAAGTGAAATTTGTAGCTTCAGGACGATTGGGATTTGTAATGAGTAGTTTACATTCTGCTTTTTCGGGTTTCTCTTCACAAAATGCAGGTTGCCAACTCACAGCTAATAAGTAATCCTTACCAACAGAAACTGGAATTACAGGTGTATTAATTACAGTTGTCTCAGGAGGTAAACTAGCTACGTTGAGACAACTAGCGGCAACCCAACGCTGAGGAGGATTAACACCAGTAATGTTTACAAGGTAGTGAGAGGGGATATCTTTATTTTTCCCAACTACTTGATAAGTCTGTTCTGGCTGTAATTTTATATTCCCAGGGTTAGTCTCTTTTTTGATGGAAACTAAGGCTTCACAAGCATCTGTAGCTGTGAATTGACTTTCAACGGGGATAAAAGCAAAAGCAGGGTGAGGATAGAGGATAAAAGCCAACACCAATATGATTGCTAATACAAGTGTGTTTTTGAGCGATCGCAGCATAGGATACTCCATCAACTATGATACTGAGATGGCTGATAGCAAGGACTTTGCTTGATTATAAACTGATTTAAACGAATCTCTCAGCAGTAATACTTAAATAAAAATAAACGATTTCACTTAACCTTACTTAAATAATTTATTTTAAAATTCTTAATCTAACGCGATGTGCAACTTATTTTTGAAACCCTTCTCCAACTCTCTCCCCTACCAATGTAGAGACGTTTCATGAAACGTCTCTACATATTCCCCCTTCCCTACAAGGGAAGGGGTTGGGGGTTAGGTTTGAGAGAAAGTTGCACACGGCGTTAATCTAGTTAATTTTTAACAAATTCTCAGCTTAATTTAATTTAATAGCTCAAAGAAAGCTTTAAATTGTTTCTAGATAACGATTTAGAGAGCTTTAAACCATGAAATGGAAACATTTAGTTATTTTGGCAATGGTTACTAGCGTCACTCTAGGCTGTACTAGAGAAGTAAGTTCTAATCAAGTAGATAATCAAACTGCAACTACTACTAGTCAAACTGCTCAACCAGGTAATTTTCAAGCCGGGGAACATCCAACCCAGGGAAAAGTCAGCGTAGTGACGGAACAAGGTAAACAATATTTAGAGTTTGATCAAAATTTTAAAACAGATAATGGCCCTGACTTATTCGTAATTCTCCATACTTCCAACGCACCACCAGTATCTGGAATTAAAGAAAAAGATTATGTCAGTATTGCTCCTTTGCAAAAAATTAGTGGTAATCAACGTTATGCGTTACCTGCCAATGTCAAATTAGAAAATTACAAATCTGTAGCTATTTGGTGTCGCAAATTTAATGCTACCTTTGGCTATGCTCCTTTATGAAATAAAAATTCAAAAGAGAAGTTGATAAAATGATTAAACTTCTCTTTTATTTGAAATTTATCAAACTATATAAGGACGACATTTATTATATGGAACTAGTGGATTTCTTAGCAATTATACATCCAGCGATCGCAGTTATTTTTGTCTTTCCTCTCATTGGTATTGTCAGCCATTTTGCTTGGCAGACACGCCAACGTCGTCTGCAAGTTGTAGACGGTGGTAAAAGTAAAATTCCGCCGATAGTCGGAGGAGAACATAAGCGCATAGGTGAATGGCTAACTAGTGGTGTTGTGGGTTTATCTTTACTAGGTTTAGCTTATCCCATTGGGAAAAATATCATTAAAAATCAACTCTGGAGTCAAAATTTATTCCAAGTTGTTTTTATCTTGCTCATGTTTATTTTAACTATAGGTTGTTTGGTGCTACTCTTTCAAGCCAAACAGCGATTATGGCGGGGTGTATTTGCCACATTGACTGGTACTGGTATAGTAATTCTTGGTTGTCAAGAGGGAGTATTTCGCCGGACAAATGAATGGTATTGGTCACACTACTATATAGGTATTACCGCATCACTACTGATGATTTTTTCTGTAGCCATTGTGCAAGATATCTATCAAGATAGGTCTAATCGTTGGCGAATAATTCATACTGTGATCAATTGCGTAGCTTTATTACTATTTATTGGTCAAGGCTTCACTGGTTCAAGAGATTTATTAGAAATCCCCTTAAGCTGGCAAGAATCACACGTTTATCAGTGTAATTATTCCCAAAGAACTTGTCCAACACCCAATAATCAAAATCCCCAGTGAAACAAGTCAGAAAAATTTATCAAAAGATAGATCCTTTTTCATTACGTTTACGTCTCACAGTTGGTATTGCTTTAGTTTCGGCTTTTGGTTTAGGAAATCTAGCTCTGTGGACAAGCCGAAAAATGCAGCAAGTTTTAATTAATAACCACAAAGAAAATGT
>JBODRP010000157.1:0-12331 GCA_050633005.1 Trichormus sp.
ATACAACTTACTCATAGCCCTCTTTGGCATGAATGCACTGGATGGAACTACTTACTACTCATACTATCAAGCATTCTTTCCCTCAATGACCTCCAGCACAACTAAAACAACTCGCACAACTAGCAGCAGCAACTCTTACAATAGTTCATGCAGTAGTAGTTCATGCAGTAGTAGTTCATGCAGTAGTAGTTCTTGCGGTAGTTCCTGCGGTGGTGGTGGCTGTGGCGGTTGTGGAGGTTAAACCTAGTGCTGGCTGACTTACCATCTTTAGGCGTGGGGTTGGGTTTTCGCCAACCTTTTAAAAGTGATTTGTTCCTCAACCGCCAACAGGTAGACTTTTTGGAAATTGTAGCGGAACATTATTTAGAACCATCCTGGCAACGACAGCAACAGTTAGAATTATTAGCCAGTCATTTCCCTCTCATTCCCCACGCTATTAATCTTTCTTTAGGTAGTGCTGAGGGTGTAGATATAGACTATGTTCGCCAACTAGCAGCACTCATTAAACAACTTAACCCGCCTTGGTGGAGTGAACATATTTGTTTTACTAAAGCTGGTGGAGTTGATATTGGCCATTTGTCTCCGTTACCTTATACCAAAGAAGCAGTCAAGGTGCTATGTCGTAATATTGCCGAAGTGCGACGCTGGATTGATGTGCCGTTAATTTTGGAAAATATTACCTATATGGTGACACTTCCCGGTGCAGAAATGACTGAAGCGCAATTTTTAGCGGAAGTGGTAGAACATTGTGATTGTGGTTTGTTGTTAGATATCACAAATCTCTACATCAATGCAGTAAATCACGATTATGATGTACAACAATTTTTGCAAGATTTACCCTGGGAACGTGTGGTGCAATTACATTTTGTCGGTGGACATTGGCATGATGGCATACTAATTGATAGTCATTCCCAATCAACACCCTCCCAAGTCTGGCAACTCATGGATGAGGTTGTGGCGCGTGCGGCTATAAAAGGAATTGTTTTAGAACGGGATGAAAATTTACCAGCCTTTACAGAATTAATATGTGAATTGCAAAAAGCAAGAGAAATTGGTAGGAGATATGGCAGATGGGGTTAGAACAAACCCAGCAACTTTTAGCACAACTTTATACCAATACACAGTTGAGAGAACGTTTCTTTTCTAACCCCCAAGCCGTTGGTTTAGAAATGGGACTCAGTAGTGATGAGGCGCAGGAGTTAGCGCAACTTTCAGCAAAACAGGTGAATGTGTTTGCTAATTCTTTAAAGTGGAAGCGGCTGGGAGAAGTGCGGGAGTTGTTACCACGTACTGCGGAGGCGATGGGTAAAAATTTTACTACCTTGTTTTGGCGATATGCGGAAAACCCCATACCCCAAGGAATCAAAAAACATCGCCAAGATGCGATCGCTTTCGCTAACTTTATCATCCAAGTTGCTCAAACACAAGAACTTGAGCCAGCCTGGATAGGCGACTTAGTGCGTTATGAAAAAACCTGGCTGTTAGTTTACACTACAGCTAACTGCTTCAAGATTTGTAGGTTTGGTTATGCTATTCACCAAGACTTAAGAAAAAAAGCTGTGATTGCGCTCTGGTTGCGCTTAGGGAAACGTTCAGCACTACACTATATTTTCTTTTAGCAGCAGATTCAACTAAGGGAACACCAAAAAATAAATTATCCAAAATAGATGCTTGGGTAGGGTGCGTCAGTGCGAAAAAATTGTAGGTTGGGTTGACGCAAGGAAACCCAACAACAACATCTATGTTGAGTTTTCGAGATCAATGTTGGGTTGCGCTGCGCTTAACCCAACCTACATCTTAATATTTACTGCCGTAACACACCCTACTTAATATTTACTTTTCCAATGCCCAATGCCCCATGCCCAAAATGTCTTTCATTTTGAATTTTAAATTTTGAATTTTGAATTGATATGATACTTATGTCCTGCCATAGCCATAGCTATAAAGCCCCACAACACCATACCAGGCATTCCCAACATCCCACTATTACCTAATAGGGTTGACAACATACCGAGACTAATAGCCCTAGAAGCAGCCATAAAAGTATCAAAACGGTACTCACTATATTGAAATAATTTAGCAAAAGCCATGAATAGAGCTACTAAATAAAATACCCCTCCAAACCAACCTAATGTAAAAAACATATCTAGAACACCACTATCAATAATAATCGGTTCTAAAATGCCCTTTTTATTCACAATAAAAGTATTGCCGATACCGTTACCTAAACCATTAGTTAAAGCACTATTTAGACCATCTTCATATATTTTTTGTCTTACCTTAGCACTATCATCCTTATCTAATTGAGAAAAAGTTTCAAACCGATCTGAGATAGGTTTAGAGAACTCTTCTATTTGTGTGAGGGGAACTATACACAGTGCCATGATCAAAATAGTAATAAACAGACGCATTTGCAAATGCGCCTTTAAGGAAGTAATAAAAGTAATAAATGCTACGAACCATCCGCCCCATAATGTACGTACTGTTGTCAGCAAGAAAGCCAAATAACCTATCCCAGAAGCAGGAATGCGGATAAATGTTTTATTCGCAAATAACAATATTAAACCTGACATCATCATAGCTGCATAGGGTGCAGGAGAAGCCATCGTACTCCAAATACGTAGTTTTAGAGGTTCAGGATCACCCATGCTTGTCAATTTTGTATTTGTTAGCCAGAGTACATCCCAGTCAGGTGCGACTAAAAATTGGTAAACACCATAGATTCCCGTTACCAATACACCCCAGAGAAAAGTACGCTCAATAGTGCGGCGAAACAGGGGATAATCTCGCCAGTGGATAAATAGGTAAAAAGCAAAAGTAATCGGAGTTAACCAATCTAGAAGTCCCCGTGCCGCAGTGAAGGGTGACGTTTTAATTATGCCCACCAGAAAGCCATAAAACACACCAAGTAAAGCGAGAACAAAAGGTAAACTCCCTTGTCGTAAAGATTTGGGCAGTTCTTTTAAAACAGTATGTAATGTTAATAATGTTACTAAATATTGTGACACTAACATAAACCGCGTAGCGTCCCAACCGCTTCTATAATCAACTAAACGAGCTACAAACGGGGTAACAAACCAAATCCACCAGGTAAAACCAATATAAAGTAAGGGGTATCGTAAATATAGAAAAATACCAACAGCGAAGGACATAAATACATAAGCTGTCCGCAGAATGCCACTAGCACCCCCAAAAATACACACGGCAGAAAACAACACGAAACATAATATAGCAGCCCAAGCCAAGGGCGGTTGTTTGCCAAAACCCAAATTTTGTTGCGGTGGACTATTAAATGTCTGTATCTGAACCACTGAAAACCTCCAAATAATTGGTAATTGGGAATGGGGCATGGGGCATGGGGCATTGGACAGAAAAAAGTCAAAAGTCAAAAAATTCTTTTATTTTGAATTTTGAATTTTGAATTTCTAACTACCCTTGCCAAGTCTGCCAACCTTGCCAACGCCCGCGCCAAGATGCTAGTAATTTTCTGCCTGCTAACATTCCTTCACTGGGGAGAAAGCGTAACCATTGAATGAAACCCATCGCGTCTCTTGTGCCTACGAATGTTGCCCAGAACAAAAAGACTAATTTTTGAGAGGGTGATAGGTGTTCTAGTAATGCTAAGGTTTCGTTGTGTACGGCATTAACTACAGCAATAGAATTGAATTGGTGGCGTTGATCTTCATCAAATCGTTGCGCTGGATAATGATTGACTCCCACTTGAGGATCGTAGATAAGTTTCCAACCAGCCCGCTTGAGTGAGAGACAAAAAGCCACCTCAAAGTGAACCTGTGCGCCTGTACCCAGCATCCGTTGATCAAAATGCTGTTTTTGAATAGCAGCCCGGCGAAAGCTCATGTTAACTCCCTTGAGGACATCCACCTCACGGGGCGCACCTATACCTATATGGTGATTACCAATGATGCGTCCAAACCAATGCACTTGCCCGACTACGGGACAGATTCCGTCTTCCAATTGTTTGCCATGATATACCCAATCTCGGCCACCTACTCCCGCAATGCGATCGTCTTTGAGAAAATGGGCTTCAATTTGGGCTAACCAGTTAGTGTGAGGAGCAGCATCATCATCTGTAAAGGCGATAATGTCTCCTTGGGCAACATCCAAACCTGCGTTCATCGCTGCTACTACCCCTGGAACAGTGACAGTTTTAGCCCGTAACGGCAACAACAGAGGATCGAAGGTAGTGAGAAATTGCCAAGTTTCATAGTCAGTATCACGGACTACTAATACTACCTCGTCTGCTGGTCTAGCTTGTTTGTGTAATGCCAATAAGCAGCGTTCTAAGTCTTTGGTACGGCGGTAAGTGGGGACAATAACTGTAATTTTCATTACCCCTTTAACTCCTCAAATAAATCTACATAGCACTGTGCCATGCTTGTCCAACTGTGTTGAGTAGCGATCGCTCTAGCAGCTTCACCCATTGTTTGTCTAAGATGGCGATCGCTGCTCAATAAAAACATCGCCTTGGCTAAACCTTCCACATCATCGGAGTCTGCCAAAACTATCCCAGATTGAGGTTTGACTAAATCGGCTGCCCCTGTACTACTAGCGGTAATTACAGGCAAACCAGAAGCCATTGCTTCAATTACTACTAAGCCAAAAGGCTCATACCGAGAAGGGAAAACTACAAAATCTACCGCTTTCATCAACTCTGGAACATCACGGCGCAATCCCAGAAAATGCACTCGCTCTTGTAATCCCAAAGATGCAGCTAACTCAAGATATGGACTACCTTCCGTAATTCCAGCCACCGCTAAATGTAAATCAGGAACTTGCACTAAGGCTTTGAGAACTGTATCTAAATTCTTGCGAGAGAGCCGAATATCACCAGCAAAAAGAGCTAACGGTACTTCCTGCGGTAAATTCCATTGTGAGCGGTGACTATTTCCTGGTGAAAATTCCTGCAAGTCCACGCCATTCAGAATTACCTTGATACTCTTTGGTGATACGCCAATGGCTTGCAAATCCTTAGCCACCTTCTGAGAAACCGCCACCACAACCCGCGCCTGACGAAAAGCCTTTTTTTCCCAGTGTGCATTTAAAGCTGTGTATAACCACTGATAAAAATTGTATAAAAATCGTCGAGAGTTAGATTTAG
The DNA here is from genome assembly GCA_050633005.1 of Trichormus sp. GTDB lineage: Bacteria > Cyanobacteriota > Cyanobacteriia > Cyanobacteriales > Nostocaceae > Trichormus. The sequence continues at coordinate 5,120 of JBODRP010000157.1, forward strand.
CCTGACCAGAGGAGAACTTTAACCAAGAACTATGGACAAAATGCACAGCATTAACATCACCACCAACATGAGTAATTGCACCATTAATTTTCAGCACATCAATCTCGGCGCGATGTTTACGCAACCAATTTGTACTAATTACAGCAAAAATCACGTTACGCAGTAATTCCGTAGGCCATCCTTTTACCGGAATTGCCACCCAATTAACTTGCTGATTTTGCTCTAGTTCTAGAGCTATGTGGCTAGCTAATAAAGTAACATGATGACCACGACGAATAGCTTCTAAAGCAACTTCATAGTTAACCCGTCCTTGACCATCACCTTTAATAACATTGTGTGTAACAATACATAGTTTCACAATTAACTATTCCTGTGAAATTTACTAAAAATTGGGCATATCAATTCAAAATTCAAAATTCAAAATTCAAAATGAAAGACATTTTGGGCATGGGGCATGGGGGTAAATATTTCTCCCTTGTCTACCTTGTCTCCCCTACACTCCTACACCCCTACACCCCTACACCCCTACACCCCCATACCCCTGCCCCCTGCCCCTCGATCATCCCCACTTCAACTGAGAGGACTGCCATAACCTTTGAATATGGGAACGTCGGATAATTTCTGGCCAGGCTTGTAGGGAACTGCGTCTCCATAGATATACGGTCATATGGAGGAAATATACAAAACAAAAAATTGCTAACTTTAATAGATTGGGAAATAAATTTTTATAGCGTTTAATGCCAACGTAGAGTCTAGCGGCTTCTATAGAAATTTCGTAGTAAGTTAAATTACCAATATCCGACACCATCAAAGAGCTTTTACCGTTGTCTCCGGTATTCACTACACGCAATTCTGGACAGTGTAAAATTTTATAGCCTCTTTTCAATGCCCGTAAGCATAGTTCTGCGTCTTCGTAACCAAAAAAGATGTTTTCGTCCCACTGTTCTTGATCAAAAAACTGACGTGGGAAAATAGTGGCATGAATGGCTACAGTTTCGGGAATATCACTAGCACAGAAATACCCACGAAAAGATAACTTACCAGAAACCATCTGACTGCCATCGGAACAACGACTGACACCGGAAAGAATAGTCTGATTTTGCTGTTCTGAGGACATTGGCTGATATCGCGCGATCGCACCAGCTAGAAAGTCTGAATCAACATAAATATCATCATCAATAAATGCTACAAAGTCAGTCTCAGACGCAGAGATAGCATTTACCGCATTGTTACGATTAGCACAAACACCAATCTGAGGGCCAGTAATATAAATTGTCTGGGGATATTGTTGAACAATCCGATAATTTTGTTGTTGTACTTCTATATTCGGTGAATCATCAGACACCACAACTGAGTGCGGCTTGATATCAGAATCCCACAGCGATCGCAAACAATTTTCCAAATCTTGCGGACGATTTCTAGTTGTGATGCAAGCAGATATTCGCATTTTGATTACCTATTTATTTAGGGAATGGGGAATATTGACTAAAATTTAGATGCGATCGCAGGAGGTGTAAAACTCAGCATTAATCCCGCTAGGGTTCTGAGTTTGAGACTCTCTTGGAGGGAACGCCAAAAGTAAAGACGTGCTGCCTCTAGTTGCTGATTACGCATTAAACCTATGCCTAACGTGGTGCTGATATGGGCCCATTTTTGTTGAAAATACGGTTTAAAGTCTTTTAGTCTTTCATCTGCCATAAATTGTTCATAGCAGAACATATCGGCTTGCGCTTTGCGGATTTTGGCTTGGGGGTTGCGTTTACCACTGAGCATTGTGTCTGTTTGTTCATGGACACGGTAACGCGTCAGTTTTTCTGGATAAAAATAAGCTCCTAATCCAGAACGACAACAAAGATAGTTCAAATATATATCCCATGAACCCCCAACTTCCGCCGGAATGGCATCCCAATCAATCACATCCCGACGAATTACCGCAGCAGTGGCTGAAGAGACGGATCTATCTATTAGAGCAAGACGATAAAAAGGTTGATATATGCCTTTAGGCAGATGCGATCGCTTATAGAACTGAGAACATTCTTGAGTCATCGCATCATCTATATTGCCTTGTGCGTCGATGACATAATGATCACAAAAAGCTAAAGCCAAATTTGAGTTAGCCTCTAATGGTGGGACAAGCTTTTCTAAAAAGTCTGCTTCCCACATATCATCATCTAACAAACTAGCGACATATTTTCCCCGCGCCATTTTGAAAGCCTTGATGGTGTTCCCAAACATCCCCAAGTTTGTTGTATTGCGAGAAAAGCGAATCCGAGGATCATTAAATGACTCGACAATAGCTTGGGGATTTTCAGGACTACAGTTATCAGAAACAATAATTTCAATATGGCGATAGGTTTGTTTGACAGCACTTGTTAAGGCTGCTTTTAAGTAATCTGGACGATTATAAGTAGGTGTGATGACGCTCACCAAGGGAGTTGGGGAGTTAGTATCTATAGCCATAATTTTGAATATTTATTTTTGCCAGATTGTGTTTTACAAGCAAATAATAACTATGCCACCAATTAGTTTTAAATTATGATGACTTCCAGCCTTAGAGAAAGTTGGATATGAGTTTTCTTAAGATGATTTCAGGTAGTTGATGGCTGCGGAAGTAGTAGTTGTTTGATATTTTGAAGTCCTTGATATTTTGCGTAATAGCGATCGCATTCCCTCCCAAAGCATGATTCTCATAGCAGATTTAATCACTTTGAAGGAAGCACGATACTGAAGTGCTATTTGCAGTTGATCGATCGCCTGCGGTATCTTGTCTTGAGCAAACAGTGCTAAAGCCGCTTCTAAAGATAAGAATGCACAGTTTTGCTTGGCTGTTTTGTGAGTTTTGCGGTTGATAGCAGAGGGTAAATAAGATTGGAAAATAATTTCTACAGTATCGAAGGTTTTTTGAATGAAGGTTTTACTTTTAGCATTGAGTTGGGTAACAGACAAAAAGTGTCTACGCCATAAAGCTAAAGGTTCAACTTCAAACCACATGGGGTAATTGCTGAAAACTCTCACCCACATTTCCCAGTCACCACTTAAACCACAGCGTCGGTCATATCCTCCCAGTTGTTCATACACTTCACGGCGTACCACTGCAACTGATGGGACGGAAATACAACACAGTTCAGCAATGCGTTCTATCCAACGCCTAGGAAGAATCCCACTTTCTGGTAACTCTAAACAAGAAAGTCCTTGCCAATTGCTATGCTCATCAATATATATACTGCGACAAAAGGCAGCACCAATTTGCGGATTTTCTTGAAAAGCTTGCGCCATTCTTTGATAAAAACCATCGCGCACACAATCATCACTATGCAGAAGATGAATCAAATGACCGCGTGCTAATTCTAAGCAAGTATGAGAGTTGTTAATCGCACCGACATTGGTAGGTTGACGATAGAATTCCACACGACCTTGACCTAGTTCTGCAACTACGGCTGCGGGATCGTCTTGTGTGGAACAATTATCAATCACTGCAATTTGCATGATATCGGGGCCGGGATCTTGCGCTAACACACTAGCTAAGGTTTCACGCAGATATTCTGCACAGTTGTAAGTAGGAATCATCACCGACCACAGTGGACGTGTAACTCCTGCTGGAACTGGTGCAATTTGAGGACAATGAGGATTTGGTAAATTCATAACCTTAATAATTTCCAATTACATTTACTACTAAATTGTTGTACTTTCCGTATTAACAGCAGGGCGAGCCAAAAATTTTCCACTCTTAAATAAGAAACGAGCTAAATAATATACTCGCTCTTGCCAAGAGTAAAAATACCAACCCAAAATTAAACGGGAAATAGCCCAAACTTCGCGGCTGTTCCATCTACCTTGTTGGTAATATTTAGTGCGGCGATACTGAAGATTACGTGATAGATCAACTCTGTTAGGATAATTAATTCGTTCTAGAAATTCGTTGATGTATCGGTTAGTGAGTTCAATTCCTACTTGGGCTTTATTTTCCTGTTCTTTAGTTGCTGCTTGTTGGCTGATGTGGTTGTTTGCACCATGAATACGGTAACTACCCAAATTTTCATGTAAGGTTTTGATCTTACCTAAAAAGGCAGTGCAGTAAATAATGCAACCATCAGCCCAAATCCGCCATTTAATTGGATCAATAGGGAACACTTTTTCTAGTGCTTCCCGACGATAGGAAAGTCCAGAAGTTGGAGGAAAACACCAAGCATTCCCAGTATTTAATACGACAGTAGCTAAATCTTCACTCAGTTTAGGCCCTTGGGTAGAAGCATGATTAATTTTATTGTCATCGCCATCAATGATATCTAAATGGTGCATGACACCCACTACATCAGATGTTTGAAATATCTCAACAATGCGTTGAATTTTATGAGAATGCCAAACATCATCAGCATCTAAAAAGGCAATAATTTCTCCACTAGTAGCTTCAAAGCCAGCATTAAAAGCACCTCCTTGCCCTTGATTAGCTTGGAAGATAGTTTTAATTTTATCTGGATGTGTTGCTTGAATTTGGGTGATGACATCACGGCTATCATCTAAAGAACCATCATCAACTATGATTAACTCAATGTTGCTATAGGTTTGAGATAAAACAGAGTTGATAGTTTTGGGGAGATAGCGAGCGTAGTTATAGTTAGAAATAATAACGGAGACTTTCATGGTAGTGTGACAAAATACAGGTGATAGGTGAGAGAGAAATTTAGGTGATGATGGTTGAGAATTACCCTAAATGACCTGATTCATGTTGCATTTGGTGATATTTCCATAGCTTACCTTTGAGTTCTAATAACTCTTGATAGCCGCCTTGTTCAACGATGCGCCCTTGTTCAAGAACAACGACTTTATCGGCTTTAGCAATGGTAGATAATCGGTGCGCGATCGCAATTACTGTTCTACCCACAGATAACTTTTCTAAAGACTCTTGAATTAAGCGTTCAGACACAGAATCTAAAGCACTGGTTGCTTCATCCAAAATCAAAATTTCTGGGTTACGTAATAATGCGCGCGCAATTGCTAATCTTTGTCTTTGTCCACCAGATAAGCGCACACCTCTATCTCCTAATTGGGTGTCAAATCCTTGGGGCATTTCTAAAATAAATTCTAAGGCATTAGCTAATCTCGCGGCTTCTTGAATTTCTGCTGCCGTTGCTTCTGGTGAACCATAGCTGATATTCTTCCAAACGGAAGTGTTAAAAATAAATGTGTCTTGACTGACAACAGCTATTTTGCGCCGTAGGGATTTAACATCAAATTTCTTGATATCAATATCATCTAAATAAATATAGCCGTCAGTCGCATCATGAAATCTAGGAATTAAATCAGCTAGTGTTGTTTTACCAGCACCAGACGCGCCGACTAAAGCTGTAGTTTTACCCTTTTCAATACTCAGGGTAATATTATTCAAAATCAACTGATCGGGAGTATAACCAAAATCTACAGATACCAAATCTATTGATCGTTTTAAGCCCGTAAACTTAAGTTTGCCATTTTGAAAATAAGGCTTATCGTCAGTTTTTAACAGATTTTGAATAGTATCGGCAGAACCTTGCAAGCTGCTTAAATATGCTCTTGTGCCATTAATATCTTGAATGAATGGTACAAGGCGGAACAACACAAAGAAAAAGGTTAATAAAGATGAAACTAGCAACTTACCTTGAGCTACAAATATGGTAAAAGCTAGGATAATCATCACAACTAAAACAGTAGTAGCTATAGCCTCAGCTATGGGTCTAACTAATGTCCATGTGATCACAACTTTAGTACCAGATTTGACTATTTCATTACTAGATTTGTAGTAGCGATCGCGCTCAAAATCCTGTGTATTAAAAGCATGAACTGTGCGAATACCATTAATAAATTCTACGGCTGCGGATGTAAAATTAGCATTAGCTCCTGATAACCCAAAACTACTTTCCCTGACTCTGGCATTCAAATTAGATAAGGCTACTGCTAACAATGAAAATAGGAAAATCGACAGTATAGTTAACTGCCAAGACATGACAAACATTGAAATTAAATAAACAATGACTGTCAAACCTCTCGTGAATAAAAATGCTGAACCGCCAAAAGCTTGCTTGACTCTTTCAATCTCTGTAGTAATGATGTTAACTAGTTCACCAGAGCGAGTTTTAGCAAAGTAACTCAACTGCATAGCTTGCAGTTGCTCAAAGATACTTTTTCGCAGGCGATCGCCCAAATTCAATTGTGCTAATTCTGTATATATTTGGCTAAAATAATTAAACGCTGCTCTTAACCAAGTACTAAATAAAATTAGTATTGATACCCGATACAAGCGATTGATTTGTGTTTCTTTTGCACCCAGAACTAAAATATCAAACCACTCTATTCCCGTCTTGACTGGTGGTGCATCAGGACTAGTTAAACTTTGCAAAAATGAAAGTAGAAAACCAATGCTCACACCTTCAAAGGCTGCCGCCAATACAGAAAATATCACTGCTAAAATGGCTATTTTAGGGAACTTTTTTATTTCCTGCACAATCAAATAGTTATCTTTCCAAAAGCTAGTAGCCTTAAATAAATTTCGGAGCGGTTTCGGTATTTTCAAAATCATGATGATTTGCTAATAATAACTTTTTTAGATTGCATCTCTTAACTGGCTCAGAAGCAGATTAATCTGCTGCTAAATTATAGAAATGCTACATATACAGCCGATACTAGTTAACTAATTTCTATCCTAATTAATTGCAACAGTAAGATTTACCAATTACTAGACTTATTCTCAAGAAAACTTGTATATTTGAAGCTAGTGTAAAGTAGGGAAAATCAAGACGAAAATTGCCAAGTCGTACACTGAGTTAAATAAGTTACCATTAAAAATTAAGTAACATTTCAAAAGATTGATACTTACAGCAGTTTTGAAGTAAGTAAGGTACACCATGAGTAATAAGTAAATTTCTTACTCATTACTTTTTTCAATCAGTTGCTGTACCTCATCAACATCGAATCTGCTGTAGCTGTTATAAACTTTTCACTTTATTTTCCTCTGTAAAAAAATTTTGGTAACACACCCCACCCCATCAACAAGAGACTAAACTTCTATCATCAGACAGATATTTATGTAAAATAAAAATAAATTTTTTGAAATTTAACTATGTTTTATTAATAATCAAAAATATGCTTTAATCTTTATAAAAAAATCTCATTATATGTAGGGTAGGCAAATTGCAGTGTGGATTTTCCTCCTGCAATATTGCCGTTGTGTTAGGCGTA
>JBODRP010000158.1:0-12210 GCA_050633005.1 Trichormus sp.
TTACTCCACAGTGCGCGACAAATATAGTAGGTAAGGGTTGCCGCCACGATGACGCATAAAGTTCCAAACAGGCGCACAGATATAATAGACTTACCAAAGGTTAAAATAGCAAAAGCATAGCTAAAGAATGCTAGTGGTGGCTTGACATCCCAAAGTTCTACATAGGGTAGGTTGCCATCTAAAATAGATTGCCCCATGAGAATAAATGTACTTTCATCCCAATTAAATGTGGCACGAAAGCAAAAGGGCAGACGAAACAATAGACTAAAGATAATAATAATTAGAATGGTTAATTTAGACTGGTGTACGTAGTTCATAAAGGCTCATAGCTATTATTTATCGCAAATGTATTTAAATATACATTAATCTTTTAATCAGGACTTACGAAAGTGTCACAATTGGTCGTTGATGCGTGACGCTATAAGTCTCATAACTACGTTCACATACTTTCGCAGCGTCATACATCCTACATCAAAAATATGCCAGTTGCGTAAGTCCTATTAATGTTAAAAGTATACCTTAGTGTGGTTAATTTGGTTTTAGGGACTTGCAGTTAGCGACAGCATAACGCACCTACCACCAAGGCATTTGGTGCGTTACGGCTTACGGCTAACACAACGGCAATATTGCAGGAGGAAAATCCACACTGCAATTTGCCTCCCCTACATATACTACATATACTGAGATTTTTTCAGAAATCAAATCGGATTCCTATATGCTAATAACAATAATACTAGTCAATTTCAGTAGAAACTATTTCAGCACATGAGTGACTACCAGAAAATATCCATTGTTGTACCTATGTATAATGAGGAATCTAACATTAATTATTTTTTTGAAAAATTAGAGTCTATTCTGGAAGAAATCACAACTAATTATGAAATTATTTGTGTGAATGATGGTAGTCGAGATAATACAATCCAGCTTTTAATCCAACACAACCAGCGTAATTACTTGATTAAAGTGATTAATCTATCTCGAAATTTTGGTAAAGAAATCGCGTTGACTGCTGGTATTGATTATGCTTCCGGTGATGCTGTAATTCCTATTGATGCGGATTTACAAGATCCACCAGAATTAATTAAGGATTTGATTACCAAATGGCAAGAAGGTTATGATGTTGTTTATGCAACGAGAACATCACGCCAAGGGGAAACCTGGATTAAGCGTTTTACTGCTAACACTTTTTACCGTATCATTGGGAAGATGACTCACATTCCCATTCCTCCTAATACTGGAGATTTCCGGCTGATGGATAGGAGAGTTGTAGAAGCTCTTAAAAAAATGCCGGAAAGAACTAGATTTATGAAGGGGTTATTTGCTTGGGTGGGTTTTAAGCAAACTGCAATTACATTTGAGCGTCAACCTCGTTTTCAAGGTAAAACTAGCTGGAATTACTGGAAATTATGGAATTTTGCCCTTGATGGGATTCTCTCTTTTACTCTAATTCCTCTGAAAGTGTGGAGTTATATTGGCTTAGTTATTTCACTCATTTCTTTACTATATGCTTCGTTTTTAGTGATTCGTACTATCGTTTTGGGTATTGATATACCTGGCTATGCTTCTATCATGGTTGCTGTGCTGTTTCTGGGAGGGATTCAGTTAATATCTTTAGGAATTATTGGTGAATATTTAGGCAGAATTTATGAAGAAGTCAAACAAAGACCTCTTTATTTAGTGAGAGACTGCTATGGTTTTGACAATAACAGTTTTAGCGTTTCTTGTGCTGAAAAGATATCAAATTCATAAATGTTGCATTTCTTTAAGGAGTTGCATTGTAATAAGTTTTGTAGTAATACCAATTCTCTATGAAGTTGCGCCAAATAAATGATGTAGAGATGTTCCATGCAACGTCTCTACAGTACAGAATAAAGTGCATCTATGGCTACGCCAGGCAAGCTACATCAAGAAACGGTATAACGAATTTCTGCACAAAAGAAGGATTAAAGTCCTTACTACGAACTTAATGATAATAATTACTATTTCACATCTGTGACGCGCCAACTAAGTTTTAAGTTTACCCAGAAATTCCAGACGGTAGCTACTGCGATCGCAATTAGGTTAGCAATATAGCGGTTAGGAATCAAGAATTTAAACACTAGATGCAATACCGAAAGGTTCAACACTAAGCCAGCTAAACAAATGACGTTGAACTTCAAAAATCGCTTCAGGCGTTGATGCCATTCCTGTTGTCTCATGGAAACATCTGCAAATGTCCAAGCATCGTTCCACAAAAAGTTATTGAAAATCGCAATTTCGCCAGCAATAATTTTACTGAGAGTCAACGGTAAGCCCAAGGTAGAAGGATCACTCAGTAAATACAGGATTGCCATATCAACAAACACCCCACTCAACCCCACCAACCCAAACCGCAGAAATTTACCTATGGGGAAGTTTTCTACACTCCGACTCAGATGTCGTAATTTCCCTGTAGTTACGCGCAACCGGATTAAATGGTGAATATATTCTACATATTGCTTCCATGTAACTTTACTTTCACCTTCTTTGCGCTCACAAAATACGTAACCTACTTCGGCAATATTTTTAATATTACCCCTGCCAATAACTTCTAAGAGAATTTTGTAGCCCACAGGGTTGAGTGTTGCCCCTGCTATACTGCTACGTCTTACCATAAAATAGCCACTCATGGGGTCTGAAACTCTTCCCAAGACTCCCGGTAGCAAAATTAACCCTAAAACTTGTGCGCCACGGGATAGAAAACGTCTCACAGCACTCCAACTACTGACACCACCACCATCTACATGACGGCTAGCTACTGCCATATCTGCTCCTTGGGCAATTTGAGACAGCAATTGTGTTAAAACCTCTGGTGGATGCTGCAAGTCCCCATCAATTACACCTAATACTCTACCTCTAGCTACTTGCCACCCACGAATTACTGCTGAAGATAACCCCCGTTCCCCTTGTCGCCGCATGACTCGCAACTGTTCATACTCAGTGGTTAAAGATTGGGCTACTTCCCAAGTTAAATCAGGACTATCATCATCTACAATGATTAACTCATAGTCTTCTGGAATGTATTCATCCAAGATTTGAGTCAAAATTTTGACAACATTTTGAATATTGTCCCGTTCTTTGTAAGTAGGAATGACCAAAGAAAAGTAAACTTCTTGCTCGATTGTCGCTACAGTAGTAGGTGGTAGGTCAAAAATTTGCAAGAGGCCAGTGGGAACTGCTAATAATGCGCTGGATGAGTTGACATTCATAGACTAGATTACAAATCACAAGATAGAGTTTACCAGGGGGCAGGGAGCAGGGAGCAGGGAGCAGGGGGCAGGGGGCAGGGAGCAGGGGGCAGGGGGAAAATGGGATAATTTATTTTCTGGAAGTCTCTAGACACTTTTCACCTCACCAGACTAGGAAACGCTGTCATTTGTTAACAGACATGGTACGCTCTCAGTGCTTGGTAAGCATTTCTCTAAGTAGTATAAACTCTTGACTAGTAAATCTGGATTAATCAATATATTTACTGTAAGGTCTTTTCATAAGAATACTAGTAATATCCCTACTGTAGCGTAATGATTGTGTTAAGTATTTACTGTCTATGTATGAAGAATTAGCATAATACAGCATTTTTGAAGTAAGTGAGGCACACCATAAGTAATGAGTAATGAGTAATGAGTGATAAGTAATAAGTAATGAGTGATAAGTAATAAGTAATGAGTAATGAGTAATGAGTAATGAGTAATGAGTAATGAGTGATAAGTAATAAAAGCCTATTTATAAAGTAAGTATTAAGTAGGGGAGGCAAAAAGCGGTGTGGATTTTCCTCCCCACCGAACTTCAGATGCCTGCGGCAAGCCGCCGCTCTGAGTTCTCGCTTTATTGCCGTTGTGTTACGGCAGTGTCAGGATTTGAGTATGAGCGACAGTATCAATTGCCGTAATGCACCATAATCACATGGTGCGTTACGCGTTGCTTTAACGCACCCTACAATTTCAGCTTTACTTTATAAATCATCTCTAAGTAATAAGTAAATTTCTTACTCATGATTCATTACTAATTAATTTTTTGAATCAGTTGCTGTACCTCATCAACATCTAATCTGCTGTAAATAAGCTCTGATGGTTGTAAACTTGATAGTATAGATTGAGATTTTTGTAGCTAATTGCTATTAATTGATTGTGAAAAAAAATCCTACTGATGATATTATTAACCGCGCTCTTTTAGGGTATGATTTATCTCCGGCTGAGGGGGTATTATTGTTAACACAAACTGACCCGGAAGCGATCGCCGCTATCTCTGCTACGGCTGACAAACTCCGCCAGCAGCAAGTGGGAGATACGGTTACTTACGTAATTAATCGTAATATTAACTTTACTAATATTTGTGAGCAACATTGTAGTTTTTGTGCATTTCGGCGAGATGCAGGAGATAAAGGTGCTTACTGGTTAGATTGGCGGGAAATTCTGGCAAAATCTCAAGATGCGGTGGAGCGTGGTGCAACAGAAATTTGTATGCAGGGAGGATTAAACCCCGAAGCGCAAATTGACGGTAAATCTTTGCCTTACTACCTGAAGTTAATTGCAACTATCAAGCAAGAGTTTCCCCAAATTCATCTGCACGCTTTTTCTCCCCAAGAGGTGCAGTTTATTGCCAGAGTTGATGGCTTAACCTATGCTGAAGTGATTCAGGCGTTGCAAGATGCTGGTGTAGGTTCAATGCCGGGAACAGCCGCCGAAATTTTAGATGATCAGGTGCGGCGTGTCCTGTGTCCAGAAAAAATTGATACAGCTACTTGGCTAGAAATTGTCAGCACAGCCCACGAATTAGGTTTAAATACGACTAGTACCATGTTATCGGGGCATATTGAAACCCCAGCCCAACAAATTGAACATCTGGAAAAATTGCGATCGCTCCAAAAAATAGCTATACATAAGCAATATCCTGGTAGAATTACAGAGTTCATTCTGTTACCTTTTGTTGGTCAAGATGCCCCCAAATCCTTACACCGTCGCGTCGGACGTGACCAACCAGTATTAACAGATGCTTTACTATTAATGGCGGTAGCACGGATTTACTTAGGTAATTGGATTCCTAACCATCAACCGAGTTGGGTGAAACTAGGGCTAGCAGGTGCAACAGAGGCTTTAAATTGGGGTTGCAACGATATTGGCGGCACATTAATGGAAGAGCATATTAGTACTATGGCAGGTGCGATTGGTGGTACTTGTATGGATGTGAAAACTTTACAAAGTGCGATCGCTTCCTTGGGTAGACCTTACCAACAAAGAGATACACTCTATCAAAAGATAGATATTGTCAGCAAAATTACTAGTAAAAAATAATTCTTCAGTTGGGATGTTCTGCACTCAAAACTCCCCAGTAACTAAGGCGTTACAACTATAAGTTGCATCATTTCATCTGTCTAAAAAACTTGTCAACCCCTGCCCCCTCCCTCCTCTTCTCCCTGCTCCCTGGTTGGTGAGCGCAGTCGAACCACTGCCCCCTGCTCCCCCTGCTCCCCCTGCTCCCCCTGCTCCCTGCCTCCTATCTAAAAGTCCAACAGCTTAAAGGCTGCGCTACCGCTAACAGCACTCACCTGATCCCCAAGATACCAATCCAAGATACGATGGACGTTGATTTACGTATCGTTTTACATAATGCTTATGAAACGCTATTGGTCGCGTCTGCTTGCCCTCGTATTGGTTGTTGCCATTGGCTTAGTAGGCTGTGGTAGTCCAGATAGTTTAACAGGAGATTACCGCCAAGATACCTTGGCTGTAGTCAATACCTTAAAACAAGCCTTAGAAGTATCCCCAGATTCCCCAGAAAGAGCAGCAATTCAAGCTGAAGCTCGGCAAAAAATTAACGATTTTTCTGCTCGCTATCAACGGGTGAACTCTGTTGTCGGTTTGAGTTCCTTCACAACTATGCGAACAGCCCTCAACTCTCTGGCTGGACACTACAGTTCTTACCCTAACAGACCCGTACCAGAAAAACTCAAAAATCGTTTAGAACAAGAATTTCAGCAGGTAGAAGCGGCTCTCCGCCGAGGTGCTTAATTTTCTCTCTGCTTTATTCTCACAGTCAAGAGTCTTATATTAGAGGCTCTTGACCAAATAATTACTAATTCGTAATTCGTAATTCGTAATTCGTAATGGACTAACGTCCCGCTACGCTAACGTAATTCGTAATTAAGGGAAAAGCCCGTTAACTGTTAACAATTCAACCATCAACAATAAAGAAATATCCCGTTAGTAGGATGTTGTTATTTGAGCAATTTTTATAACTTGACAGCATGGAGTATTTAATAACGCAAACACCGGGTTGAGCATTTCATCTGCAATACTCTTGTTTTTAAGATACAGCAGATTCGATGTTGATGAGGTACAGCAACTGATTGAAACAAGTAATGAGTAATGAATAATGAGTAAGAAATTTACTTATTACTTATTACTTTTTACTTCTTACTCATGGTGTCCCTCACTTACTTCAAAAGTGCTGTATAACATTTAATACACCTTCACCCGAGTATTTGCAATCGGGTGGATGATTGGTGTGTCATGTTTTTATCCAGTATGTCTAACCATCCCAGGCAGCGTGTGAGAGTGAAATTAAATTGGCAAAACTTATTTACTGCTATTTTTGGTAGTATTGTGTTAATTCCTGGCTTGAGGGTTGAACCAGCACAAGCACAGGTGACAGAATACTGTCGGATATCATCAGCAGCTATCAAAACCAAGGAAAATCTACGCCTATTAGCCCTCAAAGGTAATAAAGATGCTAATAGACGCTATCAGCAATTAATTCAAAAACACGCCAAAGAAGTACAGCAATGTCGTAACCGCACTTGGCCGAAAGTCCAAGCTGTTTGGATACGGTTATATCCGTGTGATCTTAAGCCAGGGGCGATAGATCAGATTATGGATAGGATAATTAATGATGGTTATAACCAAGTTTATCTAGAAGCATTTTATGATGGGCGAGTCTTATTACCGGCAGCGAATAACCCGACAGTTTGGCCTTCAGTAATTCGCAATGCTGGAGCAGAGAAAGTTGACTTACTGGCGACGGCAATTCAAAAGGGCAAGCAACGGGGTTTAAAAGTGTATGCTTGGTTGTATACTGCTAACTTTGGCTATAGTTATGCACTGCGGCGAGATAGAGAAACTGCGATCGCGCGTAATGGGAAAGGTCAAACTAGTTTATATGTTGTTAATGATAGCAATCAAGTATTTATCGACCCCTACAACGAACAAGCCAAGCGCGACTACTACCGCTTAGTACAAGAAATTTTACGTCGTCGTCCTGATGGTATCTTATTTGACTACATCCGTTATCCCCGTCAAGCTGGTAGTGATTCCATAGCCACCAAAGTCACAGATTTATGGTTATTTACTCAAGCTACCCAAGAAGCTTTATTTCGCCGCGCCCAAAATAACAAAGGATTAGAGTTAATTCGGCGGTTTTTAAGTAAAGGATACGTCACAGCCGGGGATATTAGCGAAGTTGATCAACTCTATCCTCAAGAAAATGAACCTTTATGGCAAGGACGCACACCACCTACAAAAGAAAAATCTCTCCTGTCTGCTAATGAGAGACAGCCCCTACTACAATCAGAATTATGGTTGTTAGCTGTAGCCCATGCCATGCAAGGTATTATCGATTTTGTTACCTTAGCAACTCACCCAGCTAAACAACTCGGTATCCCCTCCGGTGTGGTATTTTTCCCAGAAGGCAATCAAACAGTAGGACAAGGATATGATTCCCGCTTGCAACCTTGGGATCAGTTTCCTAGTTCCTTGCAGTGGCATCCCATGTCCTATGCAACTTGTGGTAACGTTAGCTGTATTGTGGAACAAGTGCAACGGGTTTTGAGTTTTGCCCAACCAGGTACAAAAATTATTCCGGCTTTAGCAGGGAAATGGGGAGAATCGGTGAGTAATCGTCCCTCCTTAGAAGCACAAATGCAAGCATTACAAAAATTTGCCCCCAAATTGCAAGGAGTGAGCCATTTTGCCTATTCTTGGCAGTATCCTGAACATGATAGCGATCGCAAATTCTGCCGCTAGTAGATGGGAAAAATACGAGGAGGGTGAGTAATAAGTAATGAGTAATGAGTAATAAGTAATGAGTAATAAGTAATAAGTAATAAGTAATGAGTAATAAGTAATGAGTAGTATAGCCTTTCTTACTCTGCTGAAGTACAAATCTCTGCGTACCTTTGCGCTTTACTTTGCGCCCCTTTGCGTTTCAAAATATGATCTGTACCTCACTTAACTGGGAGTAACTATTGCAATTGAAATTCATCAAATTTAACGACTTCCGAATCTGGTTTACGGGTATCAAACCGATAGCTGCTAACTTTACCTGTTGCCGTTTCAAATATACTAAAAACTGTAATGTCATTACTAGCAATATAGGGCAGAGCTTCACTATCTTCATCCACCAAAGCATTAATTGTAGGTAAAACCGGTTCTAAACCATTGGGGTCGCCTGTGGCGGTATAATCTTCTTGATAACCAAAGGGTACT
Source organism: Trichormus sp. (assembly GCA_050633005.1). Classification (GTDB taxonomy): domain Bacteria; phylum Cyanobacteriota; class Cyanobacteriia; order Cyanobacteriales; family Nostocaceae; genus Trichormus. The sequence continues at coordinate 8,499 of JBODRP010000158.1, forward strand.
TGTCGCTTTTTATTACCCCAAGCTGCACCATAGGAGTTACCAACATTTGATGTTTCTAAAAAGTGCATTCCTTGAGGATTAACGAAGCGATTCCATAAATGGGAATGTCCATAAAAAACTAGTTGCACTTGAGCCGCTTCTAGTAAAGGCATGACATCACGTATTATATAATCTGAGGATTTGGGATACTCATAACGCACGGCTGTAATTTGTCCTTCGCTGTCCCGTTCGATAAGTTGTACAGGGTTGGTGTAGGGGGGTACAATGTTATCACCCAAAGTATGGGGCGGGTGGTGAAACATGACAACTTTGTATTTGGCTTGTTGAAATTCGGGGCTATTGAGTTCTTTGGCTAACCAATTATATTGCTGACTACCTTGATGAATTGGCTCATAAATTAGCTGCCCATAACCCCAATTTTCGGGCTGTTCTAAATCTTTTTCTATTTCTTTATATCTCCCTTTATAGGATGCTTCTAAATTAGGAGTTCGCCACATATTAGTTATATACAGCACTACCAAACGGACATCACCAAATGTAACTGCATAATATTTTTTACCTCCTTCTTTACTTTGGGGTAAAGTCAAAATTTCTTCATAGGTATAGGTATTAAATGAGTTATCAATTAAAGATTTACCACTATATAATCTTTGGGCAACATCGCGGGGAATTGTATCATTAAATTCAGCATCTAAGTTATCGGTTCTACCTAATCTACCCATGACTTCATGATTACCAATGCAAGTATACATGGGGGCGTACTGAATGATTTTGCCGCCGGTGTAAGTTGTCTTTGTGCCATTGTGTTCCATTTCATAATGAGCGCGACCTTGCAACCCAGGAAAAAACGCATTTCCTCGGTTATCATCAAACCATTCTGAGGCGCGGTCTGGAACGTTAACTAAATCACCAGCAAACCATACAGCATCTACTTGTCCCACGGTTTCCACAACTTTTTGCAGATTTGCTGGGGTCATGGGTTTAAGTTGGTGGTCTGAGGTGAGGAGGATTTTTAGGGGTGTGTTTGGTTCGGGGGTGGGTGCAAGGGTAAACACATCGCTGCTGATACTTTGTCCATCTTCTGTGATACTGGTGACACGATAGTTAACCCGCACCCCAGGAGTTAACCCAGTCACCTCGGCTTCATGTCGCCAGATGTCACGCTTGAGGGGTTGTTGATAAACTTGTCCTGTTTGGGTTTGGTTGGCGACGCGTGAGTTTTGGTCTTCCCGTGTGCGGCTAAGTTTGGTGGTAGCGGCTGGGGTAGTGTACTGTAAATTGTCCCCATAGGTGACTGTATGTTGATTACCCGCAAACTCAGTAAACCAGACTACTCTGACTGAATTGGCTGTTGGTAGTTGTAAAAATGGGTCTGTCAGCAGTTGTGGTGCGGAAGTCATAGTTGTTTGGCTAAATGAACGCGCAGTTATGAGGGTAAGGCAGAGAAAAAATAGAATTATAGACGTTAGCAGTTTCATTCTTAACCTTACTAGTGGGAAATAATTCGTAATTCACGCCTGATGTGAATTAGGAAAATTGCCTATCCAATAAATAGTAGGGGCGGGTTAACAAACATCTTTCATGATTAACTTTTGATCTCGGTGAACCCGCCCCTACAAATATCTAGGTGTTCACAAGATTTTAATTGACATTAGACGTAATTCGTAATTGGTAATACCGCTACGCAGAACAAGCTACGTAATTCGTAATGCCTAAAGTTCTACTCAAGACAAACCTGCTCATAACGTTGACCTGCAATTTCCCAGGTGAACTGTGATTCTACTAGTTTTCTGCCGTTGTGAGATAATTCTGCTTGTAGTTGGGGATGCTCAAATAGCTGCTTAATAGCATCAATATATTCTTTAGGGGCATTGGCTCTTAATGCTGCCAAGGGTATATTATCACCATCTACAGCTAGTCCTTCTAAACCGCGATCGCTCCCTACTATCGGTACACCTGCGGCCATAGCTTCCAAGGTTTTATTTTTAATCCCAAAACCTGTCCGCATGGAGACAACACAAACAGTAGCTTTGTGGAGATAATCTACCATTGCAGGCACTTTTCCAGTTACAGTAATTCCTGGTTGGGTTTGTAGTGCTAAAACTTCCGGTGCAGGATGAGAACCGACAATATCAAAAGTCGTATCAGGATAATCTTTTTGAATTTCTGGCAAGACTTGATGAGCGAAGAAGCAGACAGCATCAATGTTTGCTAAGTTATCCATTGCACCGATAAATACTAATTTATGTCCCTGTGGGTCAGTATGGCGATAGGGAAAAGTGACTAAATCTACACCATTAGGAATGACTGCTATCGGAGTTTTGGGGGCAAATTCCTGCAATTGGATTTGATCTTCTGCTGTCGTGACGACAATTTGTGTAAATTTAGAGCAATATTGCTGTTCATAGCGGCGTAACAACGGCAAATTAATTTTATCTCGCAGCACATTTTCTGAAACACCGCTTGTTAGCTGATTTAAACAACTACCGTAGACAGAACTGTGAACATTGACTATAGTTTTGAGATGTTTTTGGAAATGCGATCGCACATATATTTCATTAACGCTATGTTCAGAGGTAATCACATCATATTTTCTCTCTGCTACAGCCTGATCAATCCATGCCTGCATTTCCCTAGAGTAGCGAGTCAGGACGCTGGGGGGTGTCCCCTGTTGTAAAAATTGACTAAATCGCTGTATTTTATTGATTAATGCTGTGTTTTTACCTGGATCTGGCGGACGCTCAAACACCATTAGTTGATCTACACACTCTTGTAATTCTGCGATTTCTGCCTCTGTGATATTGCGATCGCGTTGAGTTAATAAAGTAATACTATGACTTTGGCTGAGATATTTCAGTAAATTAAAAGTCCTGACTTGCGTTCCCCCCCGTGTAGGTGGATAGGGAAAGGTTGCAGATAGCATTAAGATATTCATACAAATAAATCAAATGATGATATGTATACCATGACCTCATTCTAAGCCTGATGTCATCATTAATATTCTTGATTGATTTTGGTAAGCTTTTCTTACATTTAACTTACCAAGTATATTTTCTTACATTTTATAACTTTACCGTAAATTCACAGTGATACCGTTGCTATTAATGTTAAATACACGGCAAAATGCTAACATTATAAGTAATTTTATCAGTCAAGTAGGATTTAGCAAGATGAAAGCCGTCGGTATTTACACCCTTGCCAATGATGCTGTCTTTGACCAATTAGTTGCCCTGTTAAATAGCATAGAAGCGAATGTTAGCCAAAATCTGCCTATATGCGTGATTCCTTATAATGACAAAATAGATCGGGTGAAGCAAGAAATTGCATCGAGAAAAAATGTCACTTTGTTTGAAAATCAGGAATCAATTCAACGCTGGGATAATTTTGCTGATGCCGTTTGGGCTGTACATCCAGACGCAAAGCAAGGAAATTTATCTCGCAATGGTTGGTATCTTAGCCCCTTATTAAGAAAGTTGTGTGCTTTTGATGGTGAGTTTGAAAAATTTGTGTTTTATGACGCTGATAGTTTAGCCATGAAACCACTAGATGATCTATTAGATAAATTAAATAATTACGATTTTATATTTGATGATTGGGAGCATAAAAAAGCTAGAGAAAATGCAGCTTTAAATATCACAATTATCGAAAATAGTGGCTTATATAAAGAAGCAGATATTCGTCCTAAGTTACATTGTTCTAGCTTTTTTGGTTC
>JBODRP010000159.1:0-12158 GCA_050633005.1 Trichormus sp.
AAACTTCAACAATAACGATTCTATTGAGTGGGTAAATAAGATTGGCAGAATGAAAGCTATTTTATCTGTAGTCCTATTTATTAGCATGATGATGATCTACACTACTATAGCCCAAATGATTTTATTAATGAAAAATAAAAAGCGGGGTATTTGGGCAGTTAGTACTGTAGTGGCAGTCATGTTTTTACCACCAGCCATTTTAGTATTTTTAGGCATCTCACCCGATAACAATTCCCTCATTTGGTTACTGTCTACATTTCCTTGGGTGGGGATAGAATATGCTAGCAGCCTCACAATTTTTATGTCATTATTAGCTGAATTAACTGTGTTAGTATTATTAAACTTTAAACTCAATCAGCAGATAAAATTAGCAGGAGAATCTGCTACCCAAGCATTACTCGCTGGACGTTAAATATATCGTTTGTAGTGAGGACTTTAGTCCTACCAGATCATACATAAAAACATTCAAAATGTAGGGTGTGTTAGGCGTAAGCCGTAACGCACCTACCCCAAACCTTTCGGTGCGTTACGCTGTCGCTAATACCAATTCATGAAAAGAATGAAACAGATGTGTAGGTTGGGTTGTAGCTTGCTTCCACGGAGTGGTACGAAGTGAAACCCAACAATTACAAGACTTTGATCTGTTGGGTTTCGTTCCTCAACCCAACCTACATTTGCATCATATTTTTTGTGAAATGGTATAACACACCTTACTAAAACTACGAACTGAAAATCATCTGCCATTTGCATAAATCTTGTCAACCAATTACCAAACAAGTTTTCACTATGCAAACTAATTTAATTAACCAACTCGGAGACTGGAATCCCCAGCTATTAAGGGAAATTAAAGGACGTTTACAAAAACGTAATGTTCTCCTAGCAATTACTACCTCGTTCTTAATACAGTTAGGAGTATTTCTTTATTTCCAAGCTCTCTTACCGAATAATGATTCTATCCTGTATCCCCGGTCAAATAAATACTGTACAGGTACGTATGTAGATATTGGCAATAAATGTTTTTTAAATAGCTCTGGCAATATAGATATTAACTGGCAGCTATGGTTTCAAGATATATTTAGTTGCTTAAGTATTATCGGATTTTTTGCTATTTTGGTGAGTGGTACTTATCTACTCATCAATGACTTAGCTAATGAGGAAAGACGGGATACCCTGAATTTTATTCGTTTAAGTCCCCAATCACCCCAAAGTATTCTGTTTGGTAAGATGCTAGGAGTCCCGATACTCATATATTTGGGGTTATCTGTAGCAATTCCTGTACATTTATGGTTGGGTTTAAATGCGGCAATTCCCCTTAAATACATTTGCAGTTTCTATCTAATTGTGATCACAACTAGCCTGCTTTATTTCAGTGGCGCGCTGTTATTTGGCTTAGTGGGTTCTTGGTTAGGAGGTTTTCAAGCTTGGTTAGGAAGTGGAGCAGTTTTCGGTTTTCTGCTTTTAACTCAGCAATCACTCAACCATCCAGCATCATTTGATTATCCTTGTGCATTTTTAAAGCTAATTAACCCATATTATTTTATTAATTACCCAGATTTATCTAATTTCTATTGGTTTGCTTTACCATTAGGCAAGATTTGGGTAATAACCATTGGCTTTAGTCTATTTCTGCATTTTTTGGGGAGTTATTTTATTTGGCAATCATTACAGCGTTGTTTTAGCGATCGCAATGCTACCATGTTGAGTAAACAGCAGAGTTATGTACTCACTATTGCCTTTACAATTATCACCATTGGCTCGGCAAATTGGGATAGATTATTATCTTCTAATAACCCTAATTATTCTTCACCAATAGAGAATATTGGTTACTTGATATTTCTCAATTTCTTTTTGTTCTTGTATTTAATTGCAGCTTTAACTCCCCATCGTCACACATTACAAGACTGGGCGCGTTATCGTCATATGGCTTACCAACAGGGAAGTAAGAATACATTAATCCAAGATTTAATCTGGGGTGAAAAAAGTCCCGGTGTTGTGGCGATCGCCATTAATGCCATAATTGCTATTACCGGCTTAAGTTTGTTGACTCTCATCTATTTAAGCAGTATCAATGACAAGTTCAGCACCTTAATTGCTCTAATTTTTGCTGGTAGTCTTGCCATTATCTATGCAGCCTTAACTCAGCTACTGTTATTAATGAAAAATGGACAAAGGCTATTTTGGACTAATGGGATTTTAGGTGCTGTCATCATCTTACCTGTATTTGCTTTAGCCATATTATTTTCTTATCCAGAAAAGCACACTTTGCTATGGCTATTATCTGTAGCTGCACCCTTAATTGCTTTGCACCCACCAAGCGGCGTATCATTAATAACTCTTCTTTTGGCAATTATGGGACACGCAGGTATTTTAGGTTTATTGTTGTTCCAAATGACACGGCAATTAAAGAAAGTAGGAGAATCGGCAACCAAACAACTGTTAGCAGGCAACTAACTAAACTGAGTGTTAAAATACCTACTGAGCCAGCGTAATTTGTCAATGCTCTTTAATTAACGCCCTGTGCAACTTTCTCTAAAACCTAACCCCCAACCCCTTCCCTACAAGGGAAGGGGAGAAAAAATCAAAGCTTATCTCCTGGGAGGCGAGAGAACAAATTGCATATCCCGTTAATTACGAATTACGTAGCTTGGTTTACTGCGTAACGCTCCGCGAACTCGCTTTGCGAGTATTACGAATTACGAATTACGAATTACGAATTACGAATTAACGTAATGCCAGAAAACAACTCAGTTGCCATTAAATTCTATGATGTCACCTTTAGCCGCAACCATCGTGCTTTGGTGTCCCAGCTAAATTTTACTATTTATCGTGGAGAAGCCCTAGTCTTACTGGGGCGTAGTGGTAGCGGTAAAACTACGACTATGAAATTAATTAATCGCTTGTTCACACCCACCCAAGGGGAAGTATTATTTGATGGCATTCCCACAACCCAGTGGGATGAAATTAAACTCCGGCGTAAGATTGGTTATGTCATTCAAGAAACTGGTTTGTTTCCCCATTTTACCGTAGAACGTAATGTAGGTTTAGTTCCCAGTTTAGAAGGTTGGCAACCCAAACAAATTAAAACGCGAGTATACGAATTATTACATTTAGTAGGCTTAGAGCCGGCACAATTCGCTAGGCGTTATCCCCATGAGTTATCGGGGGGACAAAGACAAAGAGTAGGTGTAGCTAGGGCGTTAGCGGCAGATCCGCCTGTATTATTAATGGATGAGCCTTTTGGCGCACTAGATCCCATTACCCGTTTAGAATTACAGCAAGAATTTCGGCGGTTACAGCAGGAATTAGGTAAGACAGTGGTTTTTGTCACCCATGATATTCAAGAAGCCTTTGTCTTGGCATCGAGAATTGGGTTAATGTATGGGGGAGAATTGGTTGTGTTAGGAACAAAGGATGAATTTATGCGCTCCCAACATCCTGAAAGCCTTGCTTTCTTGCAATGTCTGCATTCACTGCCAGACAAATTATGAAAGATTTCTTCCTAGTTAAGTACGCACCAGAAATTTTACAGCACACCCTAGAACATTTATTTTTAGTGGGTGTTGCCATTAGTATTGCCATCATCATCGGCATTCCTTTAGGAATTGTGATCACCCGCCAAACTTCACTACGTCAACCGATTTTGGGTGTGGCTAATATTTTGCAAACTATTCCTAGTTTAGCATTATTCGGGTTATTAATTCCTGTGCCTGTAATTGGTGGTGTTGGTGTTGTCCCCGCGATTTTAGCCTTAACTTTATATTCCCTACTGCCGATAATTCGTAATACTTATACAGGAATTACAGGGGTAGATCCTGCCATTCGGGAAGCTGGGCGGGGTATGGGCATGACAGATAGACAACTATTATTACAGGTAGAAATTCCCTTAGCAATGGGGGTAATTTTAGCAGGGGTGCGGGTAGCAACAGTCATTGGCATTGGGATTGCCACTATTGCCGCCGCCATTGGGGCTGGGGGTTTAGGTGTATTTATCTTTCGGGGAATTGCCGTAGTCAATAATCAATTAATTTTAGCAGGCGCAGTACCGGCAGCAGCGATCGCACTTCTGGCGGATTTATTAATTGGATGGTTGGAGAAGCAATTAAAAATGAGAACTGAAGTATATTAATAGCTATGAATCCCACTATACAAAAAACTATCAAAACCTTTATTCCCGCCACAATTATCGGATTATCTGTTTCTAGTAGTAACGCCCTATCTCAAACGCTCCAACTATCATCTAACTTAATTAGCTTTAACTCAGAGCAAGGCAAAAATTTACTTCTGACAAGCCGTGCCAGGGAAGACTTTTTTCCCTTGAGTATGCAATTTATCACTCAAAACAATCAAGCATACTGCGGCGTTGCAAGTATAGTGATGGTGTTAAATAGTTTAGAAATTCCTGCACCAACCGCACCAGAATATTCTCCTTATCGAGTATTTACTCAGGAGAACTTTTTTAGTAATGAGAAAACTAAAGCAGTCATCACACCAGAAAAAGTTGCTCGTCAAGGCATGACTTTAGCAGAATTAGGTCAATTAATTGCTAGTTATAGTGTAGATGTAAAAGTTTATCATGCTGCCAATACTAGCTTAGACGAATTTCGTACCCTAGCTGCAAAAAACTTAAGACAACCAGGAAATTTCGTCATTGTTAATTATTTACGTAAAGAAATAAACCAAGAAAGAGGCGGACACATATCACCTTTAGCCGCATATAACGAGCAGACAGATAGATTTTTAATTATGGATGTTTCCCGCTATAAATATCCACCTGTGTGGGTGAAGACAGCCGAATTATGGCAGGCGATGAACACAGTTGATACAGTTTCAGCTAAAACACGAGGTTTTGTATTGGTTAGTAAATCTAATACGATGAAGAATTAATGCGATCGCCCCTAGCATAACTCAATTCCATCCCAATGCTTGCCTAAAGCTGCTATTTGTTCACGGTATTCAATGCAATTAACCCAATCTTCCGGCCAAGCTGACATCCCCAAATAAGCACCAGCAAAAGCACCAGTCAAACAAGCAATTGAATCAGAGTCCCCTGCTGTGACAGCTGCACGACGCACGGCTGCTAGTGGTTGCTCAGGAAACAGCAAAAAACATAAAAGTCCTGTAGCAAATGCTTCCTCGGCTATCCAACCCTCACCTGTAGCTAAACAGGGATCAACATCACGGTTGGGGTTAGCTAAGGCGGTGTTTAGTCTGTCTAAGATGGCTAAACATTCATCCCAGCCACGACTAATAAATTCCTCTGGGGTATTGATATAGGGTTGTTGCCACAAATCACCCAACCAATCAACATGATAGATTGAGCGTTGACTTAACGCATACTTGTAAAGTTGACTAGGTAAATCTTGAGGTGTACATCGTTGAGTGAGAAATGCGATCGCAGTTGCAGTTAAATCTGAAGCCGCCAATGCAGTAGGATGACCGTGAGTCAGTGCAGCTTGGAATTGAGCAATAGCCGCCCGCTTTGTTGAGTCTAATTTCAACAAACCCACAGGCGCAACCCGCATATTTGCACCGCAACCTTTAGAATCCTTTCTCGTGGCTTCTTGCCAAGTTATTCCTGTTGCTAATTCTTCGCAAGAGCTTATACAAGTCAGACCAGGAGCGCGATTATTATCGGGACTGTATAACCATTTAATAAACGCCTTTCTGAGTGTTACTTCTAAATCCGATACATTTAAATTTGTTTCCGCTTCCACTAATGCCTGCCCCACAGCTAGCATCATTTGGGTATCATCCGTTACCCGCGCTGGGTTGCCTGAAATTTCCTGTGGCCCATAGGGTGGAAATTTACGATGAATTTCCGCCACAGTTAAAAATTCTGTAGCAGCACCTAACGCATCGCCAAAAGCGAGTCCAAATAAACATCCAGAGGCACGATGCAACATAAAAAATTCAAAATTACATCAATTTAAGAGTACGTAAATTGACTAGTAAACATCAACTCATGTTAAAGAAAAGTAAAAACGCTTAAATAATATTTTCCCTCGCTTCCTACTTCCTACCATTTTGCCAATATTCTGCGTAGATTCTCTACCATCAGCAGGTAATTTACTGCTGAAGACGGCAAACACCACTTTAGCGTTACGGTTGACCCTAATTACTGAAAGTATTAATTCTCATAAATTAGACAAAGTAAAAGCAGTTTAATTGATGAACCAACTAGAAACATACTTTAAAATTAACCGTCCCATCCATTGTTCGGGAAACCACCCTTCATGGACTGGCTACACAAGCTCAGTATATATATCAGCCTAACTTGGATTTACAACTCCCACAGGTTATCAATGCTGAACGAACTGCTTTATTAACTAGTTGGTTCAAAAATTAAGTCCCTTATATTCTCCCTCATTCATTTTGTAGTTATACGGAGCCAGCACCGAAAATGGCAAAAGTAGTTGGAATTGACTTAGGTACAACTAACTCCTGCGTCGCAGTAATGGAAGGTGGTACACCCACGGTTATTGCTAACGCTGAAGGGTTTCGCACTACCCCCTCAGTAGTAGCGTTTGCCAAAAATGGCGACACTTTGGTAGGACAAATCGCCAAACGCCAAGCAGTGATGAACCCAGAAAACACTTTCTACTCTGTAAAGCGTTTTATTGGTCGTCGCTTTGATGAAGTTACTAACGAAGCTACAGAGGTTTCTTATAAGGTTCTGAGCAGTGGCGGTAACGTCAAGCTAGACTCTTCCGGTAAACAATTTGCACCAGAAGAAATTTCTGCTAAAGTTCTCCGCAAATTAGTAGAAGACGCTAGCAAATATCTCGGTGAAACCGTCACTCAAGCAGTAATCACCGTTCCCGCCTATTTCAATGACTCCCAACGTCAAGCCACTAAAGATGCTGGTAAAATCGCTGGGATTGAAGTGCTGCGGATTATCAACGAGCCAACAGCCGCATCCCTAGCTTACGGTTTTGACAGAAAGAGCAACGAAACCATCCTAGTATTTGACTTGGGTGGTGGTACATTCGACGTATCTGTCCTCGAAGTAGGCGACGGCGTGTTTGAAGTATTGTCTACTTCTGGTGATACCCACCTTGGTGGTGACGACTTCGATAAGAAAATTGTTGATTACTTAGCTGAACAGTTTAAAAAAGACGAAGGTATTGACCTCCGTAAAGACAAACAAGCACTACAACGTTTAACAGAAGCTGCTGAAAAAGCCAAAATCGAGCTTTCCAGCGTTACCCAAGCGGAAATCAACCTACCATTTATCACCGCTACCCAGGATGGCCCTAAACACCTGGATATGACTCTGACTCGTGGCAAGTTTGAAGAATTATGCTCAGACTTGATTGACCGTTGTCGTATTCCTGTGGAAAATGCGCTACGGGATGCTAAGTTAGGCAAAAATGATATTGATGAAGTTGTATTAGTAGGTGGTTCTACCCGTATCCCCGCAGTACAACAACTAGTGAAAAACTTATTGGGTAAAGACCCCAACCAAAGTGTTAACCCTGATGAAGTTGTAGCTGTCGGTGCAGCAATTCAAGCTGGGGTATTGTCTGGTGATGTTACAGGTATCTTGTTGTTAGACGTAACACCACTTTCCTTGGGTGTAGAAACCTTGGGTGGTGTAATGACTAAGATTATTCCTCGCAACACCACAATTCCCACCAAAAAATCCGAAGTATTCTCTACAGCCGTCGATGGGCAAACCAACGTAGAAATTCATGTCCTCCAAGGTGAGAGAGAATTTGCTAACGATAACAAGAGTTTAGGAACTTTCCGCTTAGATGGTATTCCTCCCGCACCCCGTGGTGTACCTCAAATCGAAGTTACCTTTGATATTGACGCTAACGGTATCTTGAACGTCACCGCTAAAGATAAAGGTACTGGTAAGGAACAATCAATTAGTATTACCGGTGCTTCTACCTTAGATAAGAGCGATGTTGAGCGCATGGTGCGTGAAGCCGAACAAAATGCCTCTTCCGACAAAGAACGTCGTGAGAAAATTGAACGCAAGAACCAAGCAGACTCTTTGGCATATCAAGCTGAGAAGCAGCTGCAAGAATTAGGCGATAAAGTACCGGCTGCTGATAAAGAAAAAGTGGAAGGTTTGGTGAAGGAACTGCGCGAAGCAGTTGCTAAGGAAGATGACGAGCAAATTAAGAAGTTAACACCAGAATTACAACAAGCATTGTTTGCAGTTGGTAGCAACATCTATCAACAAGCTGGCGGTGCTGCTCCTGGTGCTGCTCCTGGTGATGGCGGTGCTGCTCCTCCATCTGATGGCGGCGATGATGTAATTGACGCTGATTTTACTGAAACTAAGTAGGAAGTCAATCAATTTTAGATTTTGGATTGATCCGCGCTCTACTAGGCTGTAGTTTCATATCAACATCAAAACCCCGCTTTTTTGAGGAAAGCGGGGTTATTTTTATCGCAGTAAGGATATAGCGATCGCTCTATTGTACAGTATTTTTTAAAGTATAATTTTATTCAGAATACTTATGCTTGCTTGGTGCGTGACGGTAATTTGAGTTTATTGGTGATGTTTTCAATCTAATAGGATTTACGCAACGGGCATATTTTTTAAGTAGAGTGTGTGACGCTGCGAAAGTATTTGAACCTAGTGATGAGACTTATAGCGTCACGCACCAACTATCGATTGTGACAATTGCGTAAGTTCTGTCTAAGTTATTGATGCAGAGATTTTTGCTGTGCTATCGTTTGGACTTGTGCAGTATCTAAGTCTAATGCCTGTGCTATTTGTTCCACGGTTAAACCCAGTGCTAACAGTTTAGGTATAGCTTCTAATTTGGCTTCCTGTTTACCTTCCTGTTTACCTTTTTGTTCACCTTCTTCTAAAGCTTCTTGATAAACTCGTGTTTGTTTTAACTCACTTAAACCAAACATTGCTTCTATCTCCTGACGACTCATTTGCGGAAATTTATAAACTAAGATTGTCTCTATTAATTCTAGTAACTGTTTTTGCGGCAGTTGCAAATTTTGTCCTTGTTGGGTGCGGTTGATTAATTCCCTAGCCGTGTTAATGGCTGTATCTTCCGCCTCAATTACTAATTTTATCGTAGCCATGCCTATGGGTAGTGATGTAGTTTCGCCTAGTTCCTCTAGGTAAATTACCCTGATGCGTTGACTCTCAAATAATTCTAGGAAATCTGTTTTTGATGCTGTGTCTATCTGTCTGTGAGGATAAATTACTACTCCCCGCCAAGGATTTTGGCGTTTGTTTTGGCGTAAGTATAGGGTAATTTCGGAAATCAGGCGCAGGTAAATATCTGCATCTGCTTGAAATTGGACTTCTACAAAATAAATCGGTTTGGTTTCATCTTGGGTGGGGAGAAATACACCGTCAATTCTAAAGGCTGTTTGTTTGATTTCTACGGAAGCAAATTGATAGATGTTGGCTGTTTCGGGAGGGTTGTCAATTAGTTCAAAGAAGATGCTGGGGAATTGTTGGAATAGGCGATAAAATATGCTGTCGGTTTTCACGCAGAGGTTTTAGCTGATTTTTGACTAGGGTGATTTTATCATGAGTGATATTAACTATGTTTGCTTGGTGGGTGACTGCAAGTTGAATATATGGGTGATGTTTTAAATCTAAGTTATTGATTCAGAGATTTTTGCTGTGCTATTTGTTCAACTTGTGCAGTATCTAAATCTAAAGCCTGTGCTATTTGTTCCACGGTTAAACCCAGTGCTAACAGTTTAGGTATAGCTTCTAATTTACCTTCTAGTTTGCCTTCTAGTTTGCCTTCTAGTTTGCCTTCCTGTTTACCTTCTAGTTTGCCTTCCTCTTTAGCTTCTTGATAAACCCGTGTTTGTTTTAACTCACTTAAACCAAACATTGCTTCTATCTCCTGACGACTCATTTGCGGAAATTTATAAACTAAGATTGTCTCTATTAATTCTAGTAACTGTTTTTGCGGCAGTTGCAAATTTTGTCCTTGTTGGGTGCGGTTGATTAATTCCCTAGCCGTGTTAATGGCTGTATCTTCCGCCTCAATTACTAATTTTATCGTAGCCATGCCTATGGGTAGTGATGTAGTTTCGCCTAGTTCCTCTAGGTAAATTACCCTGATGCGTTGACTCTCAAATAATTCTAGGAAATCTGTTTTTGATGCTGTGTCTATCTGTCTGTGAGGATAAATTACTACTCCCCGCCAAGGATTTTGGCGTTTGTTTTGGCGTAAGTATAGGGTAATTTCGGAAATCAGGCGCAGGTAAATATCTGCATCTGCTTGAAATTGGACTTCTACAAAATAAATCGGTTTGGTTTCATCTTGGGTGGGGAGAAATACACCGTCAATTCTAAAGGCTGTTTGTTTGATTTCTACGGAAGCAAATTGATAGATGTTGGCTGTTTCGGGAGGGTTGTCAATTAGTTCAAAGAAGATGCTGGGGAATTGTTGGAATAGGCGATAAAATATGCTGTCGGTTTTCACGCAGAGGTTTTAGCTGATTTTTGACTAGGGTGATTTTATCATGATTGATATTACCGATGTTTGCTTGGTGCGTGACTGCAAGTTGAATATATGGGTGATGTTTTAAATGTTATCACTGCTATCACACACCCTACTTTACTAATTCATTTCAGATTCTATTCATCCAGTAATTTGGTTGACGCTGAAGGTGCATGATAGCAAGTATTAAAATTTGCTGCTCTCTAATGGCATAAATTATCCCATAGGGAAAACTGGCTATGCGGCAGCGTCTTGTATTTTTTGATAATTGAGTCCATGCTTGTGGGAACTGTTCAATACGAGTGATAGCGCGTTCAACTTCGGTAACAAATGCGTCTCCCATGTCGCGGCTGATATTGTCATAGTAAGCAACAGCATCATCTAATTCCTGTTTGGCATCAGGATGAAAATTATAAGCCATTACTTACTCCTAGAACGTAGCTCTCGCAATACTTGTTCACCAGGAACTAGAGTAACTTGGCCTTGTTCAACAGCTTGAAATCTTTTCTCTGCTTCTTCTGCCCAAATAGCATCTATTTCTGCTTGATTTTCAGCATCCAGACTTTTAAATAAATGTTCAGCAAGCATTGCTCTTAACCCTGGAGGTAAGGACAATGCAGTATTGAAGATATCATCATAGGTATTAACCATAGTTTTTCTCAAACTTAGTAGCAAACCTTCTTGATTTTAGTTTAGATGAATTTTTCTATATCTAGCTAAATGTTCAAAATGTTCAAAAATCCTAACTCAGCACTCGCTACTCTAGTCGGCAAATTTTGATGGTTTTGTCTTTGGTGCGTGACGGCAATTTGAATAGATGGGTGATGTTTTAAATGTTATCGCTGCCGTCACACACCCTACGTTACTGGCTACGGTGGTTTTATCATGATCTGTTTGGTGCGTGACGGCAATTTGAATAGATGGGTGATGTTTTAAATGTTATCGCTGCCGTCACACACCCTACGTTACTCTAGCCGCCAAATTTTGATGGTTTTGTCACGACTACCACTGACAAGAGTTTTGCCATCTGGGCTGATGGCGACGGAAGTAACCCCCTCAGAATGCTCTGTCAGAGTGCGGATTTCTTCTCCGGTGGTGAGATTCCACAGTTTGATAGTTTTGTCCCAAATACCACCACTGACAAGAATTTTGCCATCTGGGCTGATGGCGACGGAATCAACATCACCAGAATGCCCTGCAAGAGTGCGGATTTGTTCTCCTGTTGCCAGATTCCACAGTGTGATGGTGCCGAATTCACTAACACTGGCAAGAGTTTTGCCATCTGGGCTGATGGCGATGGAAGTAACCGATGGGATTCTGAATTGGCATTGGCAAGCAACCGAGTTATAATGCCTTGTGTTCACGTAGCGTTCCGTTGGCGCAGCCTCTCGTAGAGAAGGAAGGGTGCGGATTTGCTCTCCTGTCGCCAGATTCCACAGTTTGATGGTGTTGTCAGAACTACCAATGGCAGCAACCGATGGGCTGATGGGGATGGCAGTAACCGAGTTATAATACCTTTCCGGGTAGACTACGCCTAGGGTGCGGATTTGCTCTCCTGTCGCCAGATTCCACAGTTTGATGGTGTCGTCAGAACTGCCACTAGCAAGGATTTTGCCATCTGGGCTGATGGCGAGGGAAGTAACCCGGTTAGAATGCCTTGTGTTCGCGTAGCGTTCCGTTGGCGCAGCCTCTCGTAGAGAAGGAAGGGTGCGG